>JBAXUN010000099.1:0-8063 GCA_037129655.1 Actinomycetes bacterium | reverse complement strand
TCGGAAGGGAGGCCTAGATGAGTGTCGTTGAGTTGCCCCTTCCCGTTGAGCACCGGGCCCAGGACCGCACCCCACCGAATGATGTTGCGGCCGAGCAGTCGGTCCTAGGGGCCATGCTGTTGAGCAAGGACGCCATCGCCGATGTCGTAGAGACAGTGCGCGAAGCTGATTTCTATCGGCCCGCCCATCAAACTATTTACGGGGCAATTCTTGATCTATACAGCAAGGGCGAGCCAGCAGATGCCGTCACCATTGCCGCTGAGTTAACCAAGAACGGCGATATCGCACGCGTAGGTGGGGCACCGTATCTGCACACGTTGGTGTCACTGGTGCCAACCGCAGCAAATGGCAACTACTACGCCCGTATCGTGCGCGAGCAAGCAATCTTGCGCCGCCTCGTTGAAGCTGGCACCCGCATCGTGAGTATGGGTTATACCGGTACCGGTGATGTCGACGAAATGGTTGATAGAGCACAAGCTGAGGTCTACGACGTCACCGATCGGCGCATGAGTGAGGATTACAGCCCACTGCGCGACATCATGAATGACGCCCTAAGTGAGATTGAAGCAATCTCAAATCGCGGCGGCGAAATGATCGGGGTGCCAACAGGGTTTGTTGATCTGGATTCACTTACAAACGGCCTGCACCCGGGCCAATTAATCATCTTGGCGGCTCGGCCCGCGCTCGGTAAATCAACTCTAGGTCTAGATATTTGCCGTAATGCTTCCATCAAACATGGTTTGAGCAGCGTCATCTTCTCACTCGAAATGAGCCGCAACGAAATCGTCATGCGTCTCCTTTCGGCCGAAGCCCAGATCCCCCTGCACCACATGCGTTCGGGCACAATGAGCGAAGGCGACTGGGCTAAGTTGGCCAGCAAGATGGGCACGGTCAGTGAAGCCCCTTTGTTCATTGACGATTCACCGAACATGACCTTGATGGAGATCCGCGCCAAGTGCCGCCGCCTTAAGCAGCGCCATGATCTGCGCTTGGTAGTTGTCGACTATTTGCAGCTCATGACAAGTGGGAAGCGTGTTGAAAGCCGTCAGCAAGAAGTTTCGGAGTTCTCAAGATCACTTAAACTTCTGGCCAAAGAACTTGAAGTACCAGTCATAGCAATCAGCCAGTTGAACCGTGGCGCTGAGCAGCGCCAAGATAAGAGACCGATGCTCGCAGACCTTCGCGAATCGGGTTCTTTGGAACAAGATGCCGACGTCGTTGTGCTTCTACATCGTGAGGATGCTTACGAACGCGAATCACCACGTGCCGGTGAAGCCGACTTCATCATTGCCAAACACCGCAACGGCCCAACAGGCGTAGTCACAGTTGCGTTCCAAGGCCACTACAGCCGTTTCGTCGATATGGCGCAAATATAGGTCACCTCTAGCCAATCAAAACTTCTGGCCATAAGTCAGTGGAGCTGGACACTCGCCCGCGACGATGACCCGTGCCTGCGGCACCGAGGAGCGGGTGTGGTCGATGATTCGGCGCAGACCTCGACAGTGTGGGATGGGTGATCATTCCCCCAACTGGGTTAACAGGGCCTTGAGGGAAGCGGTCTCGGTGGTGGGGTCGGGGCTCGACGAGCGGAGTTCGCGCAGGACGATGTCGATCTTGTCGTCGACGACGGTCCAGGCCTCGGGGTTGCGTCGCTTGAGCGTGGCCTGGGCGTTGTCCCAAGCGGACTCCAGGTCGGTGACTCGGGTAGTTGCTGCTGCCTGCTGGCCCGCAGTCACCATGTCAAGGGTGTCCTGCGTGATGACGGTGAACTCGCTCATGTCGCCTAGTGGCGACGCGTCTACTGCGGCGGTTGTGCTGCTCGGGGTTGCGGGGAGCGCGGCCTCCGCGTTCAGGGTGTTTGTCCGCCAGACATAGAACGCTCCGCCGAGGACAACCACGAGTACCAGAGTGACGAGCGTCTGAATCATCGCTGTTCGACCTGACTCGTGGCGGTGGTGTGGCGCCGTCTCCGGCTCGTCCAGGGCGGCTAGTGCCGCTGGGTCCGTCGGCACCGCGATGACATCGGGCTTGCGGACCGACAGGTAGATGACGATACCGACAATGAGTGTAAGAAGGATGATGCTCGTCATGGTCACACCGAGGTTCATTCCGCCGTTTCCGGTTGGTTGCGCCATGAAATCGCCGATCGAGGCACCGAGGGGGCGGGTGAGAATGTAGGCAAGCCAGAATGCGAGTACTGCGTCCAACCCCATGCGCCAAGCGATGGTGATCACAGCGATGAGCCCGGCGCACAGCAGCCCGGTGCCGAGGTAGCCGACACCCAGGCCCTCCGAGACAAGGTCGCCAGTAGCCGTTCCGAGCGCGAAGGTGAAGAAAATCGCGAGCCAGTAGAAAGCCTCACGGCGACGGGTGTAGATGGAGTGGATCGACAGCGTCTTCTCGCTGAGGTACCAGGCGAGGAAGACCAAGCCCAGGAGGACGGAGAACACGATCGTGCTCGTCTCCAACGTCACACCGAGGTGGTCGGTGAGGTTATCGGTCACCAAGGTTCCGAACACACTGACGAGCGCCACCGTGAGCCAGTAGACAGCCGCGATGTAGCCGCGCAAGCTCATCTGGACGGTGAGCACAACGAGAAGGAGCAGCCCGGTCGCCACCGAAGTGGCGGTCAGACCCCAGTTGAGGTTGACATTCAGATAGTCAGCAGCGGACTCACCGACGGTGGTGCACAGGATCTTGATGATCCAGAAGAAGATCGTGACCTCGGGCACCTTGTTCAGGAGCGTGCGGTTCATCAAGGATGTTCGAGGCGAAAGTGTCTGAGTCATGCGAAGAGATTAGGGGGGAGATCCTGAGAGTTCCCTGAGAGCGTGGAGCCGCTGTTGGGTAGGACGCAATAAATTCAATTCGATGTGCACAACACCAAGGGACCACTCAATTATCCGAGTGGCCCCACAGTGTTACCTTGACGCAGATCGTCGGGCTATCGCTGATTCTCCTCGGGATCGTTGGCATCGTTGGCCCAGGTACCCTCAGCTACTTCGGTGCCATCGTTGGCCTCGATGTCGCCATCCGCGTCAGCGGACTCTGCGGGATCATTTGCCTCATTGTCGTCCTGGTGGCCGGGCTCGCTTAGGTTGGCGTCGGGACCCTTATCTGCTCCGTCGCTCCCCTCGGGAGCGTCCACGGTCTCGGTCGCTTCGCCCGGCGACGTGGCTTTCGCCGTATCCGGCGTGGGCACATCACTGGTGATGATCGTGGTAGCTGGTGAGACAGGTGCCGGGCTGTTGGCGGCCATCGCCACGCCCGTCCCGCCGAGAACGGCGATCGTTGTTACGGCGCTAGCCATTGCGATGGTCTGCTTTCTTGTTAGGCGCATTACGAACCTCCAGATTCTGGCGAGAACTAGTGCACTCGCGCAGAGTCAATACTGCACACCCCTTCCTAAGAGATTGCTGAGAGAAATTGAGGACCGCACCGGCATCCGCACGGCGGCCGCGCCCCCCTCTTTTTGCTGTCTCAGTAACCTCTCAGGCAGCGGACCTATGCTCAGCGGATGGGGCGCAGCGGATCGATAAGTGGATTCTGGAGCCGGCGCGGTGTCCGCGCCCGCTCCACGATCGCCGCCGTCCTTGTCGTCACCGTGGCACTCATTGGGGGCGGCATCACCCTGGTCCTGGTGCTCAACGTGGCACTTACCAACTCTATTGAGCAGAGCGTCCAACAAAGGGCGCGCGACGTCGCTGCACAGATAGCAGATGAGGACATCGAAGCCGACACGCCCACCATTGATGCGGCACCTGGTGACGGGACGCTCGTGCAGGTGGTCAATGCGGCGGGCGTCGTCGTGTTCTCCTCCCCGAGCATCAACGGTGAGCCAGCAATCCAGGCCGTTGCACTGGTCGGGGCCGACCCTTCGACCACGCAGGTTCGGCTGCCTTTCGTCGACAACGACCTATATCTCGTCGCGACCGTTGCGGTGCAAGGCCGGGAAGAGATCGTCACGGTGATCACGGCACAGTCCCTCGTTCAGGTGCAGAAGGTCTACAGCCTGGTGGCCTGGCTGCTGCTGCTCGGTTCGCTCTTCCTGCTGGCAGCCGTCGGATCAGTGACGTGGCTGGCGGTCGGGCGGTCGCTGCGTAGCGTCGACCGGATCCGCGAACGCGTGGATACGATCGGCGGGAGCGAGCTCCACGAGCGCGTTCCGGTCCCCGTCGCCGCGGACGAGGTCGCGGCGCTTGCGAGAACGATGAACCACATGCTGGGACGCCTGGAGTCGTCGGCAGTTAGGCAGCGACGGTTCATCGCGGACGCCAGTCACGAGCTGCGCAGCCCACTGACATCTATGCGCGCCTACTTGGATGTAGCCCAGACCATCGGCGGAGCCGACGCCTGGGTTGAGGCGGAACCCGTGCTGAGCGATGAGGTCGACCGCATGACCCGCCTGGTCGGCGACCTGCTCCTGCTCGCCAGGGCCGATGAGGGAGCGGTCCCGCTGCACCGCGTCGACGTCGACCTCGACGACCTCATGGCCAGCGAGGCACGACGCCTGCATTCCCAGACGGCCCTGACGATCACCACCAGCATCGAACCCGTGCAGGTTGGTGCGGACCCCGAGCGGCTCGCGCAGGCCATGCGCAACCTCGTCGACAACGCCGTCCGGTTCGCCGCGCAGGAGATCCACCTCACGGTCGCGACGAACAGCGGTGGCGCCGTCATGAGCGTGGAGGACGACGGCCCCGGCATACCACCCGAAGACCGTGATTCAGTTCTGGGGCGGTTCGTCCGCCTCGACGACCACCGGGCCCGCAATCACGGCGGAGCCGGTCTCGGGCTGGCGATCGCGAGCGAAATCGCCCGACTGCACGGAGGACACATCCTCGTCGGCGAGAGCAGTCTGGGCGGCGCTCAGGTGTCCGTACTACTGCCGATCTCCGCACGCGATGCCCCGACGGGGTCGAGCCGGTAGCCGAACCCGCGGACCGTGGCCAGCGACCGCACCGCAAAAGGGGCGTCGATCTTCTTGCGCAGGTATCCGATGTAGACCTCGACGACGTTTAGTGGGCCGTCGAAGTTTGTATCCCACACGTGGTCAATGAGCTCGCCCTTGGTCAAGACCTTCCCTGGGTGTCGCATTAGATACTCCAAGAGGGCAAACTCCCGGGGCGTCAGGGCAATCACCGTTCCCCGGCGGGCGACGACCCGCGTGACGGGATCCAGGGTGAGGTCCCCGACCTCTAGAACCGAGGGCCTTTCGGAGACGACGCGGCGAAGCAGGGCGCGGACATGAGCCACGAGAACGACGAAGCTGAAGGGCTTGGTCAGGTAGTCATCGGCACCAAGATCCAGTGCTTCGGCCTGGTCGTACTCACCGTCCATGGCCGTGAGCATCAGGATCGGCGTCCACACCCCACGCTCGCGCAAGCGTTCAGTTACCTGGTAACCATTGAGCTTGGGAAGCATCAGATCCAACACGACGAGGTCGTACGCCTTCTCGGTAGCGGCCCACAGGGCCTGCTCGCCGTCATAGGCAACGTCCACGCTGAAACCCTCCACCTCGAGGCCGTGCTTAATGGTGAGGGAGAGGTTGATTTCGTCGTCGACGACCAGGATGCGCATGACTCTCCTTGCTCGGTTACCTCATTGTCCTTTGGACGGCCGGTGGACGGCCGGGCCGGGCCTGCCCAACACCGCCCGTTGCACCGGTCGCGATGAGATCACCCGGGTTGTGGGTGATATCCAGAGTCGTCCTGACGTCACCCTCCACCTCGTCGGGAGTGACGGGATAATGATCCACCGGCGTGGTTGCCTCCCTCCCTATCACCAAACCGAGCTCCGCTTCCCAGTCCACCGACAGAGCCTTCAGGCGGAAGCCGAACATCGTCGTAGGCGCCTTAGCGAGCTTTGCAAACAGCGACGGTTAATGGGGATTCTCGCTGCCTATTTCCAGGATTTGGGAGCGGTAGTTGAGAACGGCGCACACAACCTTGCCGGGGCGCGTTACCAGCGGGGCGAAGTCCGCCCCGGCGGTCGGGGAAACGGGGCCGCTGGTCCTATGCGCCTGTTGCCGCCAGTTCGCATCAGCCAGGACTGCACGCACATCCGGCATACCAAGATCAATGAATTCTTCGCCGTCGAGCAGCACTGCTCGGGTGCCAGAGGGGACGCGGATGCTGGCAATTCTCATCGTCAGTGTCCTCTGCTGCGCTTGAGTTCATGCTGATTCTATCGCCCGCGCTTCGCCACCCGAGAGCTGCGCGTTTGCTCGAACCCGTCACAGACGAAAGCCCCCGTACCGCTGTGCGGAACGGGGGCTTTCGTCTGTGACTAGTGGGCTGCGAGGTCGCCCGTGATGATGTGCGGCGTGAAAGTCCACAGGTTCCGAGTCGACGGATCCACGCCGAGTTCCACCCAGTGGTTGAACGCCGACCCGAAGGTTTGGATGCGCGTGAAGTTGGCCACCAGTGCGCCCTTGTCACGCTGGACGAGCTTTCCCGCGGTCTCGTTCATGGGCATATCGATTTGGTACCAGTGCTCGTCACCGTTCTGTAGGAGGACGGGCTTGATGAACGACAGGGTGTTCGTCAGCAGTGCTTGCTTGTCGGCGTCGTACGCCTTGGTGCACTCGGTATTGGGCATGGCCTGTCCAGCGAGGTAACCCTCCCAGTCCATGTTCGCCTGGGCGACCACGATCACGCCGTTGGCATTGTCTGCCTTAGCCTTCGCGAAGCCTTGGTTGATCCAGTTAACGTTGGCGGCGTCCCGAGCGGTGTACTCGGCGTTGTCGCCATCGGCCTTGAGATCGTTGTAGACCTTGCAGGTAACGCCGTCTACAGCGGAGTTGTTAGCCGAGCCTGGGATGTGAGGGATAATCACAGTGATGCCGTTGTAGGTGAACATCTGCATCTCGGGGTATGTCGCGTCGTGGATGATCGGGACCGGGGTATTCGTCCCCGGCTGCATTAGCGTGCTCTTGCCAAGAGTGATGTAATTGCCAGTCGTGCCGAAGTAAGTCGAGCGCACGAGGGAGAGTCGGTCTTTCGGGTCGAAAGCACCCTTGACGGGACGGTCACAGTCTACCCACTCGTTGTCGCCTATGGAGTAGAAGACTGGCTTAGTAAACTGCATGAAGAAGTTGTTCTTCACGGCCGCATACTGTGCATCGACGCAGACATCGCCCTTGCCGGACATCGTGTCGCCGTCGAACAGGGTGAACGCCACATTGCTCGCGTTGATGCCACCGAAAACGTTGGGGACCTGAGCGGCACCCAGCGCGTCGTAGGGCATGTCGCCAATCAGGGCGATGGAAAATTTGCCGGGGGCAGCGGCGGCGGAGGCCGAAGGCGACGGTGTCGCGGACGGCGTGGCTGCGTTCGACTGGGTCGAGATCAGCAACGTGGTGGCCACCAGCGCGAGGCCGGCGGCAGCGGAAACAACGATACGGAAGCGGGAGATTGTCATATGGACATGGTTTAGCATCCTCTTGAATACCGGCCAAAGAAAACATAGCGCGTAAGTTAACTTTGTCTGAAGATCTCAGTGCTTGGTGAAAGTAATCGGCAGGCTGGATCACCATGTCAAAACTCATTTGTTAATCCAACAAGTCCGGACTCTCACGTCAAACGGTCACGTTCAGGGGGTCACATCACCGACGTGGCCGGGTTGTATCACCGCTGGTGAATAAAAAATACAAAATTCACTTTTCTCAGGTTGACGCAAGGTACATTTCGGAGTATGAACCAACCAGAGGCGGCTACCGCCCCAGAAGTAATAATGTTCGTGCGCCATGGTGAGAAACCAGGTGAAGGCACTGAGCCACATGGTGTTAACGCAGAAGGTAAACATGACGGGCATTCACTTTCGGTATTGGGTTGGACTCGAGCCGGTGCGTTAGCTGGCTTTTTCGCTCATGCACCCTCGCAAGCTCATCCGAACGTCGTGAAGCCTGAACGGATTTTGGCAACGAGACCAACACCTGACGCGAAAAGTAAGCGCGAGATTGACACCGCAACACCTACCGCCCGACGACTTAACCTAGAGATTGAAGACGATCACACCCACGGCAATGAGAAGAGCCTGGTTGCTGAAGTACTCGGCCGCCC
>JBAXUN010000098.1:0-8267 GCA_037129655.1 Actinomycetes bacterium | reverse complement strand
GATGCAGACTTCTTTTGACGAATCTCGAACTCGTCGTAGTCGCAGACTGTTGTGCCGAGCTCGATCGAGCCGGCCCGATCAAGGGCACCAGCAGAAACGAGGAGTTGCTCGATCAGCGTGGTCTTTCCTGCCCCGGTTGGGCCGACCAGAACGACATTGCGGATGTGTGCCGGGTCTATCGCGTTAATACCCACACCAACGTTCGGCACCGCTCTGTCAGTCATTGTTCACCCTTCAACTCCATTAGCGTAGCGGTGCGAGTAGGTCACGACGCGAACCGTGCCTGATCTGCAGGGAACGGCCAACGGCGGCGGTTGGCCCGATAGTCTCGACTTACCATGTTGAACAACGACTCGGCTCGTGCCTTCGCCTCACGCTTCGTCGACCCCGTGGCCAAACTGATGCTGCGATTTGGAGTGTCACCTGATGTGGTGACCTTGGTCGGAACTGTTGCTACGTGTGCGGCTGCGCTGATCTGTTTTCCTGAACAACGTTGGTTCCTTGGTGCGTTACTGATCGCTTTCTTTGTCTCGTTCGATTTGCTCGACGGAACAATGGCGCGAATGTCAGGTCGATCTGGGCCCTGGGGTGCCTTCCTCGATTCCACGCTTGATCGGGTCGCCGATGGCGCTATTTTCGGCGGAATGCTTCTCGGGTTCGCAAACGTTGGAGACGTGCGTACGGCGACGGCGGCACTGGCCTGTCTTGTCGGTGGCGCCGTTGTTTCGTACGCGAAGGCACGTGCCGAGAGCATTAACGTTGAGTGCAATGTTGGGATCGCCGAGCGTGCAGAGCGAGTCATGCTTGCGCTAGGAGCGGCAGCTCTCTACGGGCTTGGCGTCCCTTACGTTTTGCCGGCCGCACTGTGGATTCTGGCAGTCCTGTCGTGGGTGACGGTGGGGCAACGAATCGTTCATGTACGCGGCGTGCTCCGCGAACGCTCCACGTCCGCATCGGATTTGGAGGGCAACGATGAGCACAGTTGAGGAGCGGCTCTCTTCGATTGTCTACTCCGTGGGTTGGTCCGCAGTCAGGCGGATGCCGGAGAAATCTGCGTACGCGATGTTCGAGCGCATTGCCGACACAATGTGGGCTCGTCAGGGCAAAGACGTTAAGCGGCTGCAGAGCAATCTGCGACGAGTCGTTGGCCCGGCCGTAACTGAAGAAGACCTCAAACTGCTCGGTAGAGCCGGGATGCGCACGTATTTTCGCTATTGGTGCGAGCTGTTTAGGATGCCTGGCTGGTCCGAGCAGAGAATTCGCGAAGACATGGTCGTGATCGGCAATGAGCATCTGTCCGAGGCGCTTGCCGAAGGTAACGGAGTCATCATCGTGTGCCCACACATGGGCAACTGGGATCACGCCGGTTACTGGGTTAAGTTGCAACATGGCTGGGTCACCACGGTTGTAGAACGAATCAAACCCGAGGACCTGTTCCAGAAATTCATCACTGTACGTAAAGACCGTGGTGTAGACATCATTCCGCTGACAGGCGGAGAACCGCCCTTCCCGTACCTCGTTGGCCGGCTCAATGAGGGGCGGCTCGTTGCACTCGCAGCCGATCGAGACCTCAGCAATTCAGGTGTGCGCGTTGAGTTTTTCGGTTCTAGCGCCAAGATGCCAGCTGGCCCTGCGGCCTTGCATGTTGAGACCGGTTCGCCGATCATTCCCGCTGCGGTTTTCACAAAGAACGGCCGAAACCACACACAGTTCTTTCCTCGCATTGACGTCGTGCCGAACGACTCGAGGATGCGATCAATCGTCGAGATAACCCAGCAGATTGCTCACGTCTTTGAAGGCATCATCTCTGAACATCCTGAAGATTGGCACATGCTTCAGCGCATTTGGCTCGACGATCTTGACCCGTCTAAGGAACCTATCGATCAGAAGGCCACTGACCGATGAAGGTTGGTCTTGTCTGCCCCTATGACTGGGGTACTCCTGGTGGCGTGCAGGTTCACGTCCGTGATTTAGCCATTGCCCTGCAACGCCTCGGACACACGGTTAGCGTTTTAGCGCCAGCGGAAAGTGACGTCGAACTACCGGATTACGTGGTTTCGTCAGGCGGGTCGATTGCATTGGCCTACAACGGATCTAAGGCGAAAGTGAGCTTCGGGCCGCGCGCCGCACGTCGCGTACGTCGGTGGTTACGCGAAGGAGATTTCGACGTGATTCACATTCACGAACCAATGTCTCCGAGCGTTTCGATCCTGTCCTGCTGGGCCGCACGTGGCCCGCTGGTAGCAACATGGCACTCATCCATGGAACGCTCGCGGGCGCTCTCTGCGATGTATCCGATTGCTCAGACGGCACTCGAGAAAGTGTCAGCCCGGATCGCGGTTAGCGAGGCGGCTCGGCAAACCCTTGTTGAGCACATGGGTGGTGACGCTGTGCTGATCCCGAACGGGGTTGATACCAGTGCATTTGGAACCCTGCCGCCCCTTGACGGATGGCCGGGCACAGGTGGCTCACTGTTCTTTATTGGGCGTATCGACGAGCCGCGCAAGGGTTTGCAGATATTACTTGCAGCGCTTCCGGCAGTAATAGCTCAGCATCCAGACGTGCGGTTGTTGGTTGCTGGTCCAGGCGATGTCGACGACTTCAGTGAAGAGCTGACACCCGAAGTGCTCGAGCACGTTACGTTCCTGGGCTTGGTCTCCGAGGAAGAGAAGGTGCGAGCGTTCGTGTCTGCCGATTTGTATATCGCCCCGAACACTGGCGGTGAGAGCTTTGGCATTGTCTTGTTAGAGGCCATGGCCAGCGGCACGCCCGTCGTGGCAAGCGATATCGAAGCGTTCGCCCGAGTGCTGGAAGATGGCGAGGCGGGTGCGCTATTCCGCAATGAAGATCCCGCAGACCTCGCTCACGTCATCAACGAGCTGCTCGACGACGACGAACGTCGTGCAGAAATGGCCCGGACTGGAGTGGTCAGAGCCCGTGAATTCGACTGGCAAACTGTGGCCGCTCGCATTGTCGACGTTTACGAGTCAGTGACGGTCACAGGGGAGCGCGTTACAGAGGATCTGCGCGGTCAAGTTATCGGACGGTTGTCCCGCCGCTCGGCTGACCGCGATGAGGCAGAGCTATGACGGACTGGATTACTTGGGCACTTGTTGCGGTGGTGATCATCGGTTCCATCGTTGTCTACCTGTCATCGACCGCAGGACGCCTAGACCGGTTGCACCACCGCATTGAGACAGCCTTCGCGGCGTTGGATGCGCAACTTCTGAGACGAAGTGCGGCTGCACAGGACCTCGCGTCGAGCGGCTTTTTAGATCCTGCATCGTCGCTGCTGTTGTCGTCCGCGGCCCAAGGAACCATGGTGGCCGATCCTGTGGACACGCAGGTGCGAGCCGGTGCTGAAAGCGAATTGACCAGAGCCCTCAACGCTGTTTTTGACGACCCAGAGATCGTCGAAGAAATCCGTGAGGAGGCTGAGCCAGATCAGGTACTGGTTGACCAGTTGCTCGCCGAATTAGCCCTTGCTTGTCGACGAACAGAGTTCGCTCGACGCTTCCACAACGACGTTGTGCGCTCGTGTACGCAATTGCGTCGAAAGCGCGTATGTCAGTGGTTCCGACTCGCGGGCCACACGGCGATGCCGTCGACCATCGACTTTGACGACACGCCACCCGCGGCGTTGGCAGAAGTGTGATGTGTGCCCACCAGCGGTTTTGGATTTGCGTGCGAGGGGTTGACCGGACAGGGTGAGACTGCACGCTAACTCAAGTTCGCTAAACTACTGGTAACCGTCATCTGAACTACGTCCCCTGGGGTCCTCATGTCTTCGCAGTCCGAGCCCGTAACCACCCCCGAGACAGGTACAACACGCGTCAAGCGCGGTATGGCCGAAATGCTCAAGGGTGGTGTGATCATGGATGTGGTGACTGCCGATCAGGCAAAGATCGCGGAGGATGCTGGCGCGGTCGCTGTCATGGCTCTCGAGCGTGTTCCTGCGGACATCCGCGCTCAAGGTGGCGTTTCCCGGATGAGCGATCCCGACATGATCGACGGCATCATCGCCGCGGTGTCCATTCCGGTCATGGCCAAAGTTCGCATCGGACATTTCGCGGAGGCGCAGGTTCTGCATAGCCTCGGCGTCGATTTCATTGACGAGTCAGAGGTTCTGACTCCATCGGACTACGAGAACCACATCGATAAGTGGGCCTTCGCGATTCCTTTCGTATGTGGAGCGACAAATCTCGGTGAGGCACTTCGTCGCATCAACGAGGGCGCGGCAATGATCCGCTCCAAGGGCGAAGCCGGAACCGGTGACGTGTCTAATGCCACCACCCACATGCGTCGCATTGGTGGTGAGATTCGCCGGCTCAGTTCCATGTCGAGGGACGAACTGTATGTCGCGGCCAAGGAACTTCAGGCCCCATACGATCTCGTCGTCGAGGTTGCAAATAAGGGCAAGCTGCCGGTCGTCATGTTCACCGCCGGCGGCATTGCCACCCCCGCTGACGCATCGATGATGATGCAGCTTGGCGCAGAGGGTGTCTTCGTCGGCTCGGGAATCTTTAAGAGTGGTGACCCCGTCAAGCGCGCGAACGCCATCGTGCAGGCGACCCTTCACTACGACAACCCCGATGTTGTCGCTAAGGTGAGCCGCGGGCTCGGAGAAGCCATGGTAGGCATCAACGTTGCTGACATCCCCGTGCACCACCGCCTGGAAGATCGCGGCTGGTGAACCCGACCCCGATCGTCGGGGTCCTAGCGCTACAGGGTGATGTTCGAGAACATGAGCAGGCCCTCGCGGCCTGCGGCGTCACGACATCAAGGGTCCGATCCGTTGAAGAGCTGCTAGCTGTCGACGCGCTAGTGATTCCGGGCGGCGAATCAACGACCATGAGCAATTTGGCGTTGCGCTGGGGGCTGATGGATCCATTGCGTGAACGAGTGTCCGCGGGAATGCCCGCGTTCGGTTCGTGCGCCGGCATGATCATGTTGGCAGACGCAATCGAAGGCGGACGACCCGATCAAAAGACGATCGGTGGCTTGGACGTGACCGTGCGTCGTAACGCCTTTGGCCGTCAGGCCGAATCGTTCGAAAGTGACTTGCACATTCCGGTGTTGGGCTCTGACACTGTGCACGCGGTATTCATCCGGGCCCCGTGGGTCGAACGAGTTGGTGATGATGTAACCGTGCTAGGTCGTGTCGAAGGTGGACCCGCTGACGGTAGAGTCGTGGCTGTTCAGCAGGGACACTTACTCGCCACGTCATTCCATCCCGAATTGACCGGTGATGTGCGTGTACATCAATACTTCGTTGAGATGGTGAGAGAGAAGGCATGAGCGGCCACTCCAAGTGGGCGACAACAAAGCACAAGAAGGCTGTTGTTGACGCCAAGCGAGGCAAGTTGTTTGCCAAACTCATCAAGAATATTGAGGTCGCCGCGCGCACAGGCGGCGGAGATCCGGATGCGAATCCCACGCTTTACGACGCCATCTACAAGGCGAAAAAGAATTCGGTGCCCAACGACAACATCGACCGCGCGCTAAAGCGCGGCTCCGGTGCCGAGGCTGGTGGCGCGGACTACCAGACCATCATGTACGAGGGCTACGGTCCCAACGGTGTCGCAGTTCTGATTGAGTGTCTAACGGACAATCGCAACCGCGCAGCTGGCGAAGTCCGCGTAGCCATGACACGCAATGGTGGCTCGATGGCTGACCCCGGTTCGGTTTCTTACCTGTTCAGCCGTCGCGGAGTCGTGATCGTCCCGAAGAATGGTCAGTCCGAGGACGACATTCTGGATGCGGTGCTCGATGCTGGTGCCGAGGAAGTTAACGATCTTGGTGAGGCCTTCGAAGTGTTGAGCGCGGCTACCGATGTGGTGGCTGTTCGTACCGCTCTACAAGAGGCCGGCATCGATTACGAGTCTGCTGAGACTGGCTTCGTGCCCAGCATGATGGTTGAAGTGGATGAAGACACTGCTCGCAAGATCTTTAAACTCCTTGACGCTCTCGACGATAGCGACGATGTGCAAAATGTCTTCGCGAATGCAGATATCTCGGACGAAATCCTCGCTGCGCTCGACGCGTAGAGCGAACCGGCGGGCAGCGCAAGCATGGTCCGGCGTGGCGCCCGGCCTGATTCGGGCCTGTCGCATAAGATCCGAACACGTGTTCGGACACTTTGAGGATGTGGCTGCGTCATGCGTGTGCTTGGGGTCGACCCCGGCTTAACTCGATGCGGCTTCGGTGTCGTGGATGGCTCACCCGGTCGTAAGCTCACGCTCGTGGGTGCTGGTGTGATTCGTACTCCTGCTGATCTGGAGTTGAGCCGTCGATTGTTGGCGATCGAGCGTGGAATCGAACAGGTGCTGGACGAGATACATCCAGATGCTGTAGCCGTAGAGCGTGTTTTCAGCCAACACAATGTGCGCACCGTTATGGGAACCGCTCAGGCGGGAGCGATCGCCATTGCATGTGCGGCTCGTCGCGGCTTACCCGTTGCCTTGCACACGCCAAGCGAGGTGAAGGCGGCGGTCACTGGGCACGGTCGAGCAGATAAGGCTCAAGTTGGCTTGATGGTGCAGCGGCTATTACGTCTCGACGCAATCCCTGAGCCCGCGGATGCCGCGGATGCATTGGCCTTAGCTATCTGTCACTTATGGCGCGGCGACACCACGGCGCGAGTCGATGCAGCGGTAGCTCGCATACCGTCATCGACGATTCCAAAGTCGGCCGCAGCCGCGCGACGCGCACAGATCGGCGGTTGAGCGCGATGATTTCGTACGTACGCGGTCAAGTAGCTCAGGTGACATCGTCGGCCGCGGTCGTTGATGTTGGCGGGATCGGCCTAGAACTTTTCTGTTCTCCAGCCACCCTGGCTAATTTGCGACCAGGCGAACTGGCCACCGTTTCAGCTCGGATGATTGTGCGCGAGGACTCCCTTACGCTGTATGGGTTTTCCGATGAAGACGAACGTGATGTCTTTGATGTCCTGCAAACTGTGAGCGGTGTGGGTCCGAGATTGGGCTTGGCGATTTTGGCGGCGCTTAGCCCTGATCAAATCCGGCAAGCAGTCGCGACGGAGGATCTCGTCGCGCTCACAAAGGTGCCTGGTGTTGGGCGTAAAGGTGCGCAACGGATGGTGCTTGAATTGAAGGATCGGCTAGGGCCGGTTAGCCACGCGCAGGCGCACGCAACACTGCCAAGCGCGAACCAGAGTTCGTGGCAGCCACAGGTACACGCTGCTCTGATTGGTCTCGGGTGGAACGTCAAGGACGCGGAATCGGCGATTGCTGGTGTCGCCAGCGATAGCGATGACGATCTTGACGTGGGCGCAGCTCTGCGGCTGTCGTTGCAGAGGTTGGATCGCGGATGACAATCGAATCCTCCGGATGGGCCGATGACGGCGCCGGATCGCGCATCGTTGACCTGTCTGCCGACGAGGAAGACAACAGCGTCGAAGGTGCGCTGCGACCGCGAAGTCTCGACACGTTCATCGGGCAACAGCGGGTTAAAGATCAACTTGGCTTGGTGCTGCAGGCGGCATCAGCGCGCGGCCGGGCTGCAGATCACGTGCTCCTAGCCGGTCCACCCGGTCTGGGTAAGACGACTCTGTCAATGATCATTGCTGCCGAACTCGGAATGCCTTTGCGAGTGACCAGCGGCCCTGCTTTGCAGCATGCTGGCGATCTTGCAGCCGTGCTGTCGAGTTTGGTACCCGGTGAGGTGCTCTTCCTTGACGAGATCCATCGGATGTCACGCACGGCGGAGGAAATGCTTTATCTGGCCATGGAGGACTTCCGGGTCGACATCATTGTCGGTAAGGGCCCGGGTGCCACGGCGATTCCGCTGGAGCTGCCGCCATTTACGTTGGTCGGAGCCACGACTAGGGCTGGGTTGTTACCGGGGCCATTGCGGGACCGATTTGGGTTCACCGCACATATGGATTTTTACGATGTCGAGGACATCGGGGCCATCGTTCGCCGAAGTGCCACGTTGCTTGAAGTTGAAATCAACACCGAAGCGGCTGACGAGATTGCCCGTCGAAGCCGTGGCACGCCCCGGGTAGCTAATCGTCTGCTGCGCCGGGTTCGAGATTTCGCGCAAGTAAAGGGCAATGGGCGCATTGATATGGGGATGGCCGAGGCTGCTCTTACGCTCTACGAGGTGGACGAGATTGGGCTTGACCGGCTCGATCGTGCGGTTTTGAACTCGCTATTAACTCGCTTTGGTGGTGGTCCGGTAGGACTTTCGACCCTCGCGGTATCGGTAGGGGAGGAATCGGAAACTGTTGAAACGGTGTGTGAGCC
>JBAXUN010000097.1:0-8317 GCA_037129655.1 Actinomycetes bacterium | reverse complement strand
GTTGACGTCAACACCGACCTTCAGATCACCGGTAAGGCCGCTCAGTTCGGCCGCGGTGTCATCCAGGATGTGGCCGGTCGCATCATCGATCAATTCTCCAACAACCTCGCCGCCACGATGACGGCATCGGGTGCGGCCGCTGCCGCTGCTGCGGCGGCCGTAGCAGCAACTGCTGCCGAAACCGGTGACGCGGCTGCCGTCGAGGCTGCTGCCAAGGCCAAGGCTGAGGCCGAAACAGCCGCTGCCGCTGCTGCAGCTGCTCCGAAGATTCAAGCTGATGACAGCATCGACCTTCTCGGCACCGCTGGCGCACCAGTTGCCAAGCGCGCAATTCCGGCCGTGATCGTTCTAGCCCTGATCGGCTTCCTGATCTGGTTCTTGTTCTTCCGCAATTAGTAGTCCAACTTTTCACATGCTGAACTGTCAGCAATGTGAATGTATGTGAATACCGCTCAGGCTCTACGAATGTTGTTCGTCTGGGTCAATACTCGAACCACACGAACCCCCGCAAGAAGAGCTCCACCAGTATCAAGCGCCACCCGAACGTCCCATCTGTCAGGTTCCACCCGGCTCTCACGAGAGGTGAGGTATGCAGACTCCTGCACCGGTCGAGTATGCAAAGGCGACATCAATCGCCGACGCAATCTCGCGGTTAGAAGCACTAGGCGAAGATTCCCGTCCCGTAGCGGGCGGTTACAGCCTTTTCCCCATGATGAAATTGCGTTTGGCGCGTCCAGACACAATCGTCGACCTCAACGGCATTGCCGAACTGCGCGGAATCCGTGTGGAGGGTAATGAGCTCGTTGTTGGGGCAATGACGACGCACGCTGACGTCCTGAGTTCAGCCATCCTGTTCGAGCACTACCCGATCTTCCGCGAGGCCGAGCATGTGATCGCCGATCCGATCGTCCGCGTGCGCGGCACGATCGGTGGCTCAATGTGTCAGGCCGACCCCGCTTCAGATCTTTCCGCAGTGGGCTCGGCTCTGCGCGGTAACGCAGTGATCACGGGCTCAGCTGGTTCACGCACTGTTTCACTGCGTGAGTTCCACGACGGTCCGTACGAGACGGTTGTCCAGACCGGTGAAATCCTCACCGAACTGCGCTACCCGATTCGTCCGGGCGCGGGAAGTGCTTACGAAAAGGTAGAGCGTCGTGCCGGCGACTGGGGCGTGTGCACATCTGGTGTCTTCGTCGTCGTCAGCGGTGGCGTGATCACCGATTGCGGTATCGGCCTGGCAGCTGTTAATGCCGACCACTACTGCGCTCCGCTGGCCGAGGCATTGCTCATGGGCAAGGCTCCGACCGAGGAGAACCTCGCTGCCGCTGCTGCTTCTGCCGCTATCGAGGTACGACCCAACGCCGATCAGCGCGGCCCTGAAGATTACAAGCGCCACCTCGCATCCGAACTCACTCTGCGCGCACTTCGTCGTGCCGTTGCAGCAAGCCAAGGAGCCTGACATGCAGGTATCTGTAAACATCAATGGTGTCGAGCATTCGCGCGACATTGAGCCACGCACCCTTCTCGTTCACTTCATCCGTGACGATCTGCAAATGCGCGGGACCCACTGGGGTTGCGACACCTCGAACTGTGGCGCTTGCACCGTGTGGGTTGACGGAGCACCCGTCAAGAGCTGCACGATGCTCGCCGTTCAGGCCGAAGGTGCCGAGATCACGACCGTCGAAGGTCTTGCCAAGGGCGGCGCTCTTGACCCCATCCAGCAGGGCTTCACCGATTGCCACGGTTTGCAGTGTGGTTACTGCACCCCAGGCATGATGATGACCGGCCGCTGGCTGATCGATCAAAACCCGAACATCACCCGTGAAGAGATCCGTGAGGGTATCTCGGGCAACATCTGCCGTTGCACCGGTTACAAGAACATCCTCGACGCAATCGAGCACGCACGTGACCACGCCAACAGTGAGGTGACCGCATGACCGCCGTAGAAGAGGTCCCAACCAGCGCAGCCGGAAACCCCATCGGTTTCGGACGCATGGTTCGCAAGGAAGACGTCCGTTTCGTACGTGGTGAAGGTAACTACGTTGACGATGTCAACCTGCCGGGCATGCTGCACGGAGCAATCCTGCGTAGCCCATTCGCACACGCAAAGATCAACTCGATCGACACGTCGGCTGCTCTTGAGCTTCCAGGTGTCGTGGCAGTTGTCACGGGTAAGGATCTCGAAGGTCTCGGCCTTGCGTGGATGCCAACCCTGTCGTACGACACGCAGGCAGTTCTGGCCACGGACAAGGTTCGTTTCCAGGGCCAGGAAGTCGCCTTCGTCATCGCTGAATCGCGGTACATCGCTCGCGATGCACTCGAGCTCATCGACGTTGATTACGATCCACTGCCCGTCGTCGCGGACGCCAAGAAGGCCCTCGAACCAGGCGCCCCGATCATTCGTGACGATAAAGAAGGCAAGACCGACAACATCGTTTACGAAAAGTGGGAAGCTGGCGACGAGGCCCTCACGGACGCCGCATTCGCAGGCGCCGATGTCGTTGTCACGCAGGAAATCCTGTACCCCCGCGTTCACCCGGCTCCCATGGAGACCTGTGGCTCGGTGGCACACATGGATCCAGTCACCGGCAAGCTCATCCTCTGGACGACCACCCAGGCCCCACACGCACACCGCACGGTGTACGCATTGGTCGCCGGTCTGCCCGAGCACAAGATCCAGGTCATCAGCCCAGATATCGGTGGCGGTTTCGGTAACAAGGTTCCGATCTACCCCGGCTACGTGCTATCGATCGTTGGCTCGATCGTTGCTAAGCGTCCGGTTAAGTGGATGGAAGACCGTAGCGAGAACCTCATGTCGACGGGCTTCGCTCGTGACTACCACATGACAACCTCGATTGCGTCCACCAAGGAAGGCAAGATCGTCGGCGTCAAGGTCGATGTTTTGGCTGACCACGGTGCATTCAATGGCGTTGCTCAGCCGACGAACTATCCGGCTGGCTTCTTCAGCATTTTCAGTGGCTCGTATGACTACGCCGCTGCCTACTGCAAGGTGAAGGCCGTTTACACCAACAAGGCTCCAGGCGGTGTGGCGTACGCATGCTCGTTCCGCATCACCGAGGCCGTCTACGCGATCGAGCGCATCGTTGACTGCCTCGCCGCAGAACTCAAGATGGATCCAGCAGAGCTTCGTTTGAAGAACCTGCTTCGCCCAGAGCAGTTCCCGTACAAGAGCCCAACGGGCTGGGAATACGACTCGGGTGAGTACGAGAAGACCATGAAGGTCGCCATGGACATGGTGGGCTACGACGAACTTCGCAAGGAGCAGGCTGAGAAGCGTGCGAAGGGCGAATACATGGGTATCGGTATCTCGTTCTTCACCGAAGGTGTTGGAGCCGGTCCACGTAAGCACATGGACATCCTTGGTCTTGGTATGGCCGATGGTTGCGACCTTCGCGTTCACCCGACGGGTAAGGCTCAGATCCGCCTCTCAGTCCAGACCCAGGGTCAGGGCCACGAGACGACGTTCGCGCAGATCGTTTCGCACGAACTCGGCATTCCGCCGGAGGACATCGAGGTCATCCACGGTGACACCGACAACACCCCGTTCGGTTTGGGTACCTACGGCTCACGTTCCACGCCGGTATCGGGTGCGGCTGCCGCACTCGTTGCCCGCAAGGTTCGCGACCGTGCCCGCATCGTTGCCGCTGCTGCACTCGAATGTGCACCAGACGACCTCGAGTGGGAGCTTGGCCGTTGGTTCGTCAAGGGTGACCCAGAGCGTGGCAAGACGATCCAGGAGATCGCCATGGCCGCTCACGGTTCACTAGAGCTTCCTGAGGGCGTAGAGGGTCACCTCGACGCACAGGTCGTCTACAACCCACCGGAGCTCACGTACCCCTACGGCTGCTACATCTGCGTCGTGGACGTGGATCCCGGCACCGGCCGGGTCAAGGTTCGTCGCTTCGTTGCCGTTGATGACTGCGGTACTCGCATCAACCCGATGATCGTCGAGGGTCAGGTTCACGGCGGTCTTGCTGACGGTGTCGGCATGGCCCTGATGGAACTCATCGCATTCGACGAGGATGGCAACAACCTCGGTGGTTCATTCATGGACTACCTGCTGCCCACCTCGATGGAATGCCCCGACTGGGAGCTTGGCGAGACGGTCACCCCGTCTCCTCACCACCCGATCGGTGCCAAGGGTGTTGGAGAATCGGCGACAGTCGGTTCCCCAGCGGCCGTGGTGAACGCAGTTATCGACGCGATCTCACCATTTGGCGTACGTCACGCGGATATGCCGCTCACCCCGGCAAACGTATGGCGAGCCATTCAGGGCAACCCAATGCGCACAGACATGGCAGTTGAGTAACAATCAAGTTATGACAACGCTGGCGATGCACGAACGGGCCGAGGACTTACGCAGTCATCGTGTCCCGTTCGTGCACGCCCGCGTAGTTCTAGCCGAACGCCCCACCTCAGCCAAGCCCGGTGACGAAGCCTTGGTGCTCGCTGATGGTGTTATCGAAGGTTTCGTTGGCGGTCAGTGTGCCGAATCCACTGTGCGCGCCCAAGCCCTCAATGTTTTGAATTCTGGTAATTCGATGCTGCTGCGCATCGCACCAAATCCCGAAGCCGACCAGCCAGGCAAGACGGTCGTGCATAACCCATGCCTGTCGGGTGGCACCCTTGAAATTTTCCTCGAGCCAGTGCTGCCCGTCCCGTTGGTCGCGATCTTGGGTGAAAGCCCGATCGCCAGAGCGATGGCTAGAGTTGCTAACGCGCTCGGATATGAAGCCGCAGTGCTCGATGACGCTGATATCGCACTTGCTGACGCTGTAATCGTGGCCACCCATGGCAAGCGAGAAGAAGAAACGCTTATAGCTGCTGTGCGCGCTGGGGTGCCCTACATCGGGTTGGTCGCAAGCCCTAAACGTGGCAAGGCCGTCGTGGAGTCACTCGACCTTAGTGATGATGAGAAGTCGCGGATCAACTACCCAGCGGGTTTGGACATCGGTGCGTGTACACCGGAAGAGATCGCACTGTCTGTCTTCGCGAAGATGATCGCGGATCGGCCGCGAGTTCCTCGCGCTTCACGACAGTCAGTCCAGCACGATGCGATCGCGGCTCCCCCACAGACGCTCATGGGAACCCTCACCATCGATCCGCAGACCGGCCTTGACCCGGTGTGTGGCATGACAGTTGAGATCCGCGAAGATGCTCTCTTTGCCGATGTTGACGGGGTTCGTACTTACTTCTGCTGCCCTGGCTGCCGCCGGGCATTCATTGCCGATCCTGGGAAGTACACAGCCGCGTGAACCTCGACGAACTCGTTCCTAACGTAGACAGCCTCACTCAGCGCCTCCGAGATACCGGATACTTCGCAGATCCTGCTTTGGCCAGCGCTCTGTTCTGTGCAGTGCGGCTGCCTCAACCGTTGCTGCTGGAAGGTGAAGCGGGCGTTGGAAAGACCGCCGCTGCCAAGGCACTTGCCGAGATGCTCGATACTCCCCTGATTCGTCTTCAGTGCTTCGAAGGTATCGACGCATCCGAGGCGCTGTATGAGTGGAACTACCCTCGTCAGTTGCTCGGCATTCGCGTTGCTGAGGCACGTGGAGAGACGATCGAAGAGGAATCACTATTCGGCCCCGAGTTCTTGATCCGCCGCCCCTTGCTGGCTGCTCTTGAGCACCCCGGTCCGCGTCCGGCTGTGCTCCTCATCGATGAGGTCGACCGCGCCGACGAAGAGTTCGAGGCCTTCCTGTTCGAACTGCTGGCTGAATCAACCGTCACGATCCCAGAGATTGGCACCCTGCGAGCGACACATCCGCCAATCGTGCTGCTTACGTCCAATCGCACCCGCGATCTGCATGATGCACTAAAGCGTCGCTGCCTATACCACTGGATCGACTACCCGCCGCTGACTCAGGCGACCGCGATCGTGCGGGCACGAGTCCCCGAGGCGCAGATGGGCCTGGCGACTCAAGTAGCTGCATCAGTACAGCGTCTGCGTTCACTTGATTTGCAGAAGGCTCCCGGCGTCGCTGAAGCCATCGACTGGGTAAACGCCGCCTCGCTGCTGGGCCTGTCCGGACTTGACGAGAGTGGCGCAGAGCAGACGCTCGGATCGGTCTTGAAGTACCGCGAGGATCACGATGTCGCGCGAGCAGCGGGCCTCACATGGGTCGTCAGCGGGCTTAGCGCCCCAGCCGGCTTGTCCTCACCAACCAATTAGCGATCTCGATGCCCGATCTCAACGAGGCACCCGACCTGCCACCAGTGGGGCAAGTCGATTTAGCTGCCATCACAGCCGCATTCGGCAACCTTTTACATGCCGCCGGCGTGCCCGTTACACCTGAGCGCAGTGCCCGCTTCGCTCAAGTCGTATTGCTCGCCGAGCCGCGTACCCGCGCTGAGTTGGCAGCACTCGGACGAACGACACTGATCAGCCACCGCGATCAGATCGAAATCTTTGACCGCGTCTTCGGTCAAGTATTTGACGGATTCGTCGACGTCGCTGACTTCCGCGGCGATGCACCCCAGAACACCACGCCTCCACCGCCTTCAGTTAAACCCGAGAGTGACAAGACGCAGAGCGAGAACGACCGCGAGGGAATGGGCGAGAGCAGCCCATCTGCCTCTACGGGTGAAAATGATGGGGAGAACGAAGAACCTGAGGATGAGGAAGAGAACGTTCTCGCTGCGGTGAGCAATCAAGAACGCCTCGGCGAGAAGAACTTTGCCGATTGCAGCGAAGAAGAACTCGCACTCATCAATGCGCTAATTCAGCAGCTTCCGTTCGTTCCACCCATGCGTGCGGGTCGACGTCAACGTCGTCACAATCGAGGGCGGGCACTTGATATTCGGGCCACCATGCGCGCGTCGCACCGCACGTCCGGTGATCCGGTCGACCGGGTGTATCGCAAGAACACCCAGCGGCCGCGTCGCGTCGTTTTGATCACCGACGTATCAGGCTCGATGGAGCCGTACGCCCGGGTCTACCTTCACTTACTGCGCGGTGCTGTGCGCGCCCTTGGTTCAGAGGCGTTCGTCTTTGCAACTCGCCTTACCCGCCTGACGAAGGCACTTCAGGACACCCACCCTGATATCGCCTACCGCAAAGCGATGATGGCAGCTCCCGACTGGTCTGGAGGCACCCGGATCGGCCGCGCACTCAAGCAGTTCGTCGATGATCATGGCCGCCGCGGAATGGCCCGCGGCGCGGTCATTGTGATCGTTTCTGATGGCTGGGAAAT
This sequence comes from Actinomycetes bacterium, assembly GCA_037129655.1. Lineage (GTDB taxonomy): Bacteria > Actinomycetota > Actinomycetes > S36-B12 > CAIYMF01 > Longivirga. The sequence goes on along the minus strand of JBAXUN010000097.1, from coordinate 1,103 downwards.
CGAAGATCCTGAACTTGTTGGTCAGGCGATGGAACAACTTTCTCGCCTCGCGTACACGATCATCTGGGTCAATCCGCGCAAGGCAGCGAAGTCATACCAACCGCTCGTCGGCGGAATGGCCGCAGCGATGCCACACATCAATACCTTCGTGAGCGGTCATTCGCTTCGCGCGCTCGAAGAAGTCATGCAGGCGATTCACGACGCCACCATGCGCACTCATTCGAGTACGTATGGAGCGACGATTCGTCCGTCCTCGCAGCAACCCGCTTAGCCGACGGTCGTGGTTAGCCGGCTTCGACAAGCTCACGCAGGCGAGCGGCGAACGCGTCCACATCAGCTTCGGTTGTTTGCCATGACGTCATCCAACGTACCTGACCGGTGAACTCATTCCAGATGTAGAACGGGAACTCACTCGACAGCTTCGCCGATACGTCACGATCGACCATCGCAAAGATCGCGTTAACTTGAACGTTGTTATTGATCTCAACGAGATCACCCACTGCATCGACCAATCGCCGACTCATCGCATTGGCGTGCGCAGCATTACGCAGCCATAGATCATCTGTCATCAACGCGACGATCTGAGCAGACATGAAGCGCATCTTGGACGCGAGCTGCATGGACTGCTTACGGAAAAAGTGCATGGATTCATTGAGTTCCGGGTTCAGAACAATGATCGCTTCAACGCCCATCGCACCGTTCTTCGTCGCACCAAACGAGATCATGTCAACACCAGCATCAGCGCCGAACGCCCCTGGCCGTACACCCAGGGAGGCAGCAGCATTCGCGATTCGCGCACCGTCAAGATGTACAAACATGTTGCGCTCATGTGCCCAGGAGGTGATCGCGCGAATCTCGTCGATTGAGTAGACCGTGCCGAGTTCGGTTGACTGAGTGATCGAAATGGCCTTGGCCTGAACGTGGTGCGGATCGCCGATCCCCCACACCATCGATTCAATACCGGCAATCGTCAACTTGCCGTCAACTGGCTCTACATCGAGCAGTTTCGTGCCAATGAAGCGCTCAGGGGCGCCACACTCGTCGACATTGATGTGGGCAATACTCGTGCAGACAACCGCCTCGTAGGGGCGCAGCAGCCCCTG
>JBAXUN010000096.1:0-8406 GCA_037129655.1 Actinomycetes bacterium | reverse complement strand
GTGCGCGCTTCTTGGACAGGATGAGTCGGCCTTCCTTGTCCTCCTTCTGGAGAACCAGGGCCTCGACGACGTCGCCGATCGCGACGACCTCGTGCGGGTCGACATCGTGCTTGATGGAAAGTTCACGAGACGGGATTACACCCTCGGTCTTGTAACCGATATCGAGAAGGACCTCGTCGCGATCAACCTTGACGATGATTCCTTCGACGAGATCTCCGTCGTTGAAGTACTTGATGGTTTCGTCGACTGCGGCCGCAAATGCCTCAGCGTCGCCGATGTCGTTGATTGCGACCTGTGGGGCCGCGTGTGTTTCGATGATGGAAGTCATGGAGTAGCAATGCTCCGGTGGATGAAAGTCGTAACGGATGCGACATCGGGCCCTGTCTATGCGGCGTGATCTAGCCGCGAATCAGACTCGCGATAGGTGACGACGAACGACTTGCACGTGCCTGCTAGGTCTGAAGCGCGCGCAAGCCCGTGACGCATCCCCCAGAATACGGATGTGACAGATGATGGGTCAAACCGCGTAGGGCGTTGGAACCTCGACCAGCAGGGCTCGGCGCGGGCTTCGCGACGCTGGTGGGACGACGAATCTGCCATTTATGCCGCTGAGCACGCTCAATTCCTCGGCGATGAGCGTCCCGATGGTGCATTGATTTGGGGTCCGGAAGGCTTATCTGAATCTGAAATAGGGCTACTTGGCCCCGTTTCCGGGCTGGACGTACTTGAAATTGGTTCAGGTGGTGGGCAGGGGGCTCGCTGGGCTACCGGCCTTGGGGCAAGGGCGGTAGCACTCGATCTCAGCTTCGGCATGCTCGAGTATGCGAAACACCGTCAACCCGCTGTTTCGCTAGTGCAGGCCGATGCCGCCGCACTGCCACTTCGCGATGGAGGATTCGACGTCGTCTTCTCCGCCTACGGAGCTCTTCCCTTCGTGGCGGACATAGATGCAGTGCTGCGGGAAGTGTTTAGGGTTCTTCGCCCAGGCGGCCGCTGGGTCTTTTCGGTCACCCACCCGATTCGCTGGGCGTTCCCCGACGCACCCGGGCCAATCGGGTTGACTGCAGACCGGTCCTACTTCGATCGGCGCCCCTACGTCGAGCGCGACGAGGACGGAACACCTTCGTATGTCGAGCATCATCGAACGCTTGGCGACACCGTCGGCGCACTCGCCGAGGCTGGATTCGTTATCACCGCATTGACCGAGCCCGAATGGCCAGATGGACATGAGACGGTCTGGGGTGGTTGGTCTCCCGAGCGTGGACGCTTGATCCCGGGAACCGCGATCTGGAGTTGCGTCAAGCCACGATGAGGCGTGCCTCTAGTGGCCCGCGTCTTCCCACGTCCGACCGACGCCCACGGACACGTCGAGTGGCACGGTGATCTCAACAGCTCGACCCATTTCAAGGCGGACAATCTCTTCTACCTGCACCCGCTCACCAGGTGCCACTTCAAGAACAAGTTCGTCATGCACCTGAAGAAGCATGCGGGTGCGTAGACCGGCCGCGACCAGAGCGCGCGCGACATTGAGCATGGCTACCTTGACGACGTCTGCGGCTGAACCTTGAATCGGCGCGTTGAGGGCCATCCGCTCAGCCATCTCACGCCGTTGCCGCACATCAGAAGTGAGGTCGGGTAGATAACGTCGCCGTCCGAGCATTGTTTGGGTGTATCCAGTGACGCGAGCCTGCTCCACGACGTCGCGAAGATAGTCGCGCACTCCGCCGAACCTGGTGAAGTACTCGTCCATCAGTCGGCTCGCTTCACCGGGATCAATGTTGAGTTGCTGCGCAAGCCCGTATGGCGACAACCCATACGCAAGGCCATACGACATCGCCTTGATCTTGCGACGCATCTCCGCATCGACGTCAGCAGGCTCGACGCTGAACACGCGCGAGGCAACCGTGGTGTGCACGTCTTCCCCAGATTTAAACGCCTCGATCAGTCCCTCATCGTTGGAAAGATGCGCCATCAAACGCATCTCAATCTGACTGTAATCAGCAGTCAACAGCGATTCATATCCATTGCCAACGACGAAGCCACTGCGGATCCGTCGCCCTTCCTCAGTGCGAATTGGAATGTTCTGAAGATTCGGATCTTGACTTGATAGTCGTCCTGTCGCGGCGACGATCTGGTTGAAGGTGGTGTGGATGCGGCCATCGTCAGAAATCGAATTGAGCAGACCGGTGACTGTTTGACGTAGTTTCGAAACGTCGCGCCAACGCAATAGCTCCTCGAGCAAAGGATCACCGGTTGCTGCGAACAGTGAGGCAAGCGCTTCGGCATCGGTGGTGTAACCCGTTTTAATCTTCTTCGTCGTTGGCAGTCCACGCTCACCAAAGAGAATCTCTTGCAACTGCTTTGGCGACCCGAGGTTGAACGGACGTCCAGCCAAATCGTGTGCGGCTAACTCCGCAGCGCGCATGGAATCACCGAACTCGCGATCCAATGTCTCAAAGTGCGATTGATCCACCGCGATGCCGACCTGTTCTAGATCTGCCAACACATGCAGAATCGGCAGTTCGACCTCGTGCATCAGCGAAGTGCCACCACGTGTCTCAAGTTCGATATCAAGCGCAGCCGCAAGATCCAACGTGGAACGCGCAGCGATTGCGAGCTCGTTGTGCTGCTCTGCGTCCCCATCTGTATCAAAAGCCAACTGATCTGCCCCAGAAGCCGCTGTTATAGACAGTTCTTTGCCCAAGAATCGCGGCACCAAATCAGACAGGTCGAACGAGCGCTGGCCCGGCAAAACGAGATAAGCCGCAAGCGCGGTGTCGCAACTGAGACCGACAAGTTGCCAGCCTCGCGCGCGCATTGACAACTCGGGGCCCTTGGCATCGTGAATTGCTTTGGGAGCGGACGCATCGGCACACCACGCGACGAAGGCACGTTCGTCATCCGGCGTCATCGTGACCGGGTCGAGGAAAGCGTGTGCACCGTCTTGCGTGGCTACACCAATAGCGCGAATGTCACCGGTGCCTCGGCCCCACGTACCGCTGAAGGACAGGCCAACTCGACTGCCGTCACGGGCATGCGCGTCAAGCCATGCGTCAACAGTGCCGCGAATATCAACAACGTCGATATCTTCGACTGGAGCTGGAGCTGGAGCCGATGCCGCGCTTGCGCCAAGTGATTCGAAGAGACGGTCGCGAAGGACGCGGAATTGAAGAGCGTCGAATACTTCGTGCACCTCTTCACGCTCGAATTGGTGCCGCTCAAGATCTGCGGTTGAGAAATCGAGTGGCACGTCACGCACGAGTTGTGTCAGACGACGATTCTGCATCACAGATGCCAACGACCCACGCAGCGAATCCCCTGCCTTACCTGGCACCTCACCTACGCGGTCGATGAGGTCGTCGAGTGAGCCGAACTCGCGGATCCATTTGGAGGCGGTCTTCTCCCCCACGCCCGGAATAGACGGCAGGTTGTCACTCGGGTCGCCGCGCAGCGCGGCGAAGTCAGGGTACTGCCGCGGCGTCAGTCCGTATTTCTCTTCGACTGCAGCTGGAGTCATGCGAGCCAGCTCGCTGACACCTTTCTTCGGATACAGAACAGTGACGTCGTCAGTGACAAGTTGGTATGCGTCACGATCACCGGTGATGATCAGGACATCGAATCCCTCGCTGGCAGCCTGCGTGGTTATGGTCGCGATCACGTCGTCAGCCTCGTAGCCGTCAGCCTTGAAGACCGGGATCCGCAATGCCGCGAGAACCTCTTCGATTAGTGCGACCTGACCCTTGAACTCGTCAGGGGTCTTGGCGCGGGTCGCCTTGTACTCAGGGAATGCTTCGGCTCTAAATGTTTGACGAGAGACGTCGAAAGCTACGGCAATGTGCGTGGGTTTTTCATCACGCAGGGTGTTGATCAACATCGAGGTGAAGCCGTACACCGCATTCGTCGGTTGCCCAGTCGTGGTGGAGAAGTTGTCGACTGGGAGCGCATAGAACGCCCGATAGGCCAACGAATGACCATCAAGAAGTAACAACCGGGGACGCGAGGATGACGTAGACACACGATGATCCTAGGCTGAACCCGTGACAGATCATGCAGAACGCGTCAGGTCGATCGGTGTAGGCGAACTCGGGCTCGCTATGGGAATCGAACTTCAAGAGATCTCCGCAGACTACGCCACCGCTCGAATGCCCGTCCACGGCAATCGCCAGCCCTTCGGGTTGGTGCATGGAGGCGCCAATGTGGTGCTCGCGGAAACTCTCGGATCAATGGCAGCGGCCGTCCATGCCGGACCTGGCCGCTACCCGGTTGGGATCGAGGTCAATGCCGCCCATCACCGCAGTGCTTCCGAGGGCTACGTGTACGCGACAGCCACGGCACTGAGTTTGGGTCGCACGTTGACCACACACGAGATTGTGATCGTCGACGAGGAAGGACGGCGAACCTGCACTGCACGCCTGACGTGTTTCCTCCGAGATCAGGCCTAAAACGGGACCTAGACGATGGGTGTTCGGCTTGGCCGGCGACCCACGCGCGGTTTAAGAATCATGCGCCGCCGACGCTGCCGTTCCGCATCGCTGAGCTGCCCAGACTGCGGGTTGAGTTTCGTGTCAAGGCCCCAGGCGCGGCGCAGTACGTCTACGTTGGCCACCCGACGAGAAGTTACGGGGCTGAAGCCGCTTCGGGCGAAGAATCGATTGTCTTCACGGCTAGCACCGACCACCACGCTGATCTCGTCAGCACCAATGGCGTCCGCGAAATCGATGGCCGAGCACATCAGCGCCGTGCCGGCACCAGACTTGCGTGCCGACTGCAGTACATGAATCGCATCCACGAGAACTGTGCGCGCTGGGCCCATAAGTCCGCTGTCGATTGCTGACATTGAGGAAAAGCCGAGCAGTTCGGCATCTCGCGAGGCCACCACCAGCCGATACGTGGGTCTTAGCCCGACCAACTGGGCTCGACCTGATTCCTCGATTCGAGCGCCTACGCGTCCAAGAATTTCATCAGCTTGGCTTTGCATGAATCCACCGTGGGCACCGAGCCCCTCGTCCAGAAGAGGCTTAAGTGATGGTAGGTCGTCCACTGTGGCTGGGGTAAGAACCACTTGCGACATGTCACCTACCTCTTCGCCTCGGAGACCAACTGAACGTCCCCCACTTAACGGACACTGTAGGGCCGTGAACGGCAGATGAACAGTGGTCCACGAAAGATCCTTAAAGACGCGATACCGTCAGCCTCGATATTGACAACCATCGCAGTCGCGACCGACTGTGCCGCCTGAAAGGCTGTTCATGATCACGGGCGCAGGGACACTACTTAATGTCGCAGCAATTGTCATCGGATCAGGAATCGGCGTCGCACTCGGCGGACGACTGCCTGAGCGCACCCGTGATGTGGTGACCGATGGACTTGGGCTCGTGACCCTTCTTGTGGCAGCTCTTACGTGCGTAGCGGTCACGGATGAGTCGCTGGTGGCAGCGACGGGTAAGGCTGGACCGGTACTGGTTGTTCTAGGAGCCATCCTGATCGGCGGCATCTTTGGCTCACTCCTGCATCTGGAGTCGCGGGTTGAGGATTTTGGCCACTGGCTTAGAGCCCGTTTAGTGAGTAGCGACCAAGATCAGCGGTTCGTCGAGGGATTCGTCTCTGCATCCCTTGTTTTCTGCATTGGCCCGCTCGCGATACTGGGTTCGATTTCCGACGGGCTAGGCAATGGCATCGAACAACTTGCACTCAAAGCAGCACTGGACGGGTTCGCAGCCATCGCATTCGCCGCTGCACTCGGTTGGGGTGTCGCGGCCTCAGCCATCTCGGTGGCGCTCTACCAGGGCGTGTGGACTGTTATTGGCGTAGTGGCCGGCGGGGTTCTGCCCCCCGCGGAGATAGCTGCAATGACCGTAGTTGGCGGGGTACTGCTGATCGGGGTGTCGATCAGGTTGCTACGCATCCGTGACTTACCTGTGGCCGACTTGCTGCCAGCAGTGATCGTCGCACCGATCCTGACCGCCCTTATCGCCCATTTTCAGTAGGTGCGAGGTCTCAGGTGCGAAGTGCGACCTTTCTTACCTCGGCTAACCGCCGAGGTAAGCCTTCACGATGTCGTCATTCTCCGCCATCTTCTTGGCATCACCCTGCATCTTGAGCACGCCGGACTCCAGCACGTAGGCATAGTCGGCAACACGCAGAGCGGCCAACGCGTTTTGCTCGACCACGAGAATCGTTGTGCCCTGCTCGCGAATGGTTTCGATGGTGTCGAAGATCAGATCGACGAGCACGGGGGCCAGACCCATCGACGGCTCGTCCAGCAGAAGCAACTGCGGGCTGCCCATGAGAGCTCGTCCCACGGCCAACATCTGCTGCTCACCGCCGGACATAGTGCCGGCCTTCTGGTTTAGACGATCAGCTAGGCGTGGGAACAACTCTAGAACGCGTGCCCTGTCTGCAGCGATTCCTTCGGTATCGCGACGCAAAAACGCGCCAAGGTCAAGGTTCTCGGAGACCGTCATACGAGGAAAGATCCGACGACCTTCTGGAGACTGGCAGATTCCGAGCTCGACGACCTCGTGACCCTCACGTCCGCTGATCCGCTGACCGTTGAAGTCGATAGTGCCCGACTTCGGCTTCAGAAGCCCGGAGACAGTACGCAGCGTCGTGGACTTACCCGCTCCATTAGAGCCAATGAGGGTCACGATTTCACCCTTGTGAACCGTGAGGCTCAGGCCCTTAACCGCTGCGATGTTGCCGTAAAAGACAGCCAAATCTTTGATATCGAGCATCAGTTCGCCACTGCGAGCATTCTCGGTTGACTCAGGTGCTGTCGAGGTCATCGCGCACTCCCCTCAGTTCCGGTGCGACCGAGATAGGCCTCGACAACGCGTGGATTGTTGCGGATATCGTCAGGCCCACCTTCGGCGATTTTTTCACCCTGGTCGAGAACTGTGATTCGCTCTGATGCGCGCATAACCACGCTCATATCATGTTCGATAAGAAGGATCGACACGCCCTGCTCGTCACGCACCCTACGCACGAAGTCCACGAACACAGCGGACTCTTGTGGATTCATGCCGGCGGTTGGTTCGTCCAGCAGTAGCACCTTGGGTCGTAGCGCTAGGGCGCGAGCAACCTCGAGTCGGCGCTGATCTCCATAGGACAGGTTGCGCGCATACTCCTCAGAGTGACGCCCGATCCCAACGAAGTCGAGCATCTCTTGGGCAAAAGCACGTGAATCGACTTCTTCACGACGCTGATGCCTCGTGCGCGCAACGATCTGCACAATGTTCGAGGTCGTATGTGAGTGCATGGCGACCATGACGTTCTCGGCCGCCGTCATAAGACCGAACAACCGGATGTTCTGGAATGTGCGGCCAAGACCGAGTGAGGCGATCTTGTGCGGGGTCTGTCCGGTGATGTCCTTGCCGTTCAGCGCAACTGAACCGGTCGTCGGTCGGTAGAGGCCAGTAAGCACGTTAAAGAAGGTCGTCTTCCCCGCGCCGTTAGGACCAATGAGCGACACGATAGACGCCGGTGGCACGCTGAAGGAAACATCGTTCACCGCGATAAGACCGCCGAACCGGACAGTGATGTTCGATGCCGTCAACGGCATGACATCAGTTACTACATCGGTACTCATGCTTCACCACCGTCCAGTTCTTCAGCATCTGATCGTTCGGCTTCACGAAGGATTTGTCGAGTACGCGTCTCCGGGAATAGTCCTTCTCGCCGGAACAGCATCATCAAAACCAGTATCGCGCCAAGAATTAAGAACGAGTACGACGGGAAGTTGATCTCGGTGCCGAACTGGCCGTTGAACCAGAAACCAAATTGCGGAAGTCCAGTGGAGTTAAACCATGCTAATCCGAGCGCGCCGATCATGACGCCCCAGACGTTACCCATTCCACCAAGTACGATCATGGCCAGCAGCAGGATCGAGATCGAGAAGGTGAATCGATCGGGGAACACGGAGTTTGTATGAACCGCGTAAACAACGCCGCCCATCCCACCCATGAATGCGCCAACCGCGTACGCAGCCAACTTGGTGCGCATGAGCGGAACGCCCATCATGCTCGCTGCCAGTTCATCCTCACGGATGGCGAGCCAGGCGCGACCTAGTCGACCTTCGCGGATTCGCAGGGAAACGAAGATCGCAAATGCAGCGACGATCGAGAAAAGCAGGAACTTGGCGCTGGTATCGAACGGACCCAGTGGTTGTGAAATCGGTATCTTGACGTCACCGACACTGATCGCTGACGGCCCGAATGGCAAGGCAGAAACGTTATCCAGCGGTGCAATACCCCGCGCACCGTTGCTGAATCCTCCCGGGTCGTTGAGGAACACCTGCGGAATGATTTCACCGAATGCGAGCGTCACCAAGGCCAGGTAATCACTCTTTAATCGCAGAGTAGGCGCGCCGATCAGAATTCCTGCGAAGGCACAGAGGCAGGCCGCGAT
>JBAXUN010000095.1:0-8470 GCA_037129655.1 Actinomycetes bacterium | reverse complement strand
GCCGCAATGACTCCAGGCTGCACAAAGCAGGCCTGTGACTTTCGCGATTCACTCGATGCACTCAACGCTGCGGGCGTCACCGTGCTGGGACTGTCTCCCGACTCCGTCGCCAAGCTCACGGCCTTCGTCGAGCGGGATGCACTCACCTTCCCGCTGCTGTCCGATCCAGACAAAGCCTTCCTCGCCGCGCTAGGCGCCTACGGCGAAAAGCAGCTCTACGGCAAGACAGTGACGGGTGTGATCCGCTCGACCTTCGTCATCAGCGTCGACGGTAAAGGTAAGGCCGCGATCGAGCACGCCTTCTACAACGTCAAGGCCACCGGACACGTGGCAAAACTCCGCAGAGATCTCGGTCTTTGACCGCTGAAATCCTTAGCGGCCGCGAGCTTTACGCGCCGCACGAACAAAGGCAGCCGCACCAAGTACAGCAACGGTCGCACCCGCGGCGGAGGCACCGGCGACGGCCGCATCGCGACCGCCCAGCTTGCGTCCAGCCAGAACACGCGAACTTCGCACATCCTCAAGCAGCATGCGGATATTGGTTTCGTTGTCGAACATCGGCCGCCACCCGGCGGCTCGCAATGTCGAGGAAGAAACGACCAGCGGGTTCATCACGTACGACAGTTCACTTGCCGGAGCAGGCGTTAGACCGACTCGGTGCAATCGCTCAGCCGTCGCCATCGCTACGGACTGGGGCAACTCAACCCTCTTGATCCCGGAGAGCTCTTCAACACGTTGCTGGGTCAAGAATCCATCACTTGCGCACGTGACTGATCCAGAAACCTTGCCCAGGACAGCGAACTCCAACGCGGTGCTCAAGTCACTGAGGTGGCAGAACTGCCACGCCGGCGTGGTGTCCCGAATCGCGAGCAAGAGAGGCGCGGCAAAATGACGAGTGACCACGGTGTCGACGCCAGGGCCAACAAGTGCCGCCGGACGAACAACGACAACGTCCAGACCTGGATGTACTCGACGGGCATTCTCGGCAATCCGCTCAATCTCCAACAGATCGGCTTGAATACCTTCCGGTGACGCCGACAGCGGCGCATCCTCAGCCAAGGGAATCGGATTGTCGGGGAGCGCCCCGTACACCGAGGCACTTGTCACGAGCACGACCCGCCCAACCCCTGCGGCGGCCGCTGCCGTCACCACCGTCTGGGTTCCACGCACATTGATAGCTGTTCTTTCCGCAGCCGGCGTGTCCAGCGACCAGTCGACGGCAAGGTGGACAAGTGCATCCACGCCATTGAGTCGCTTAGCCAGCGCGGGATCGAGTACGTCCGCAAGTCGCCAGGTGACGCCTTGGGTCTGCGCCCTCTTAACGTCAATGGCGATGATCTTGCCGATCGCAGGGCCGCCCAATGACGCAGTAGGGCTCGTTCCGTCGAGCACAACAACAGACTCTGCGGGATCACCCGGCTCGGGCCGGTCGAGTAGGTGGTCAAGGAGTACCTGCCCCAGCGCACCCGCGGCACCCGTGACGGCCACAGTTAGCCCCGATTTACGGGGCGAGCGAGCACGCGCCGGGGCGACGTTCGCCGCCGGCGTACTCGTGTCGCCCACTTCGGAATTCACCGGGGGTCTCCCGTCGTTACCGTTGAGACTAGAAAAGCGCTTCGGACACCATCCTGCCGTAGCGCGACCTTGAAAGGACATGCAGATGAGCGGCAATTTTCCCTTTGGCTTTTCCGGGGGTAGTGGTGACGACGAATCGGGATCAGGCAATCCGTTTGGCGGCTTCGATCCGGCCAACTTCGATCCGAACACCTTCGACATGAGCCAGATAGGCGCTGCTCTTGCGCAACTCGGGCAGATGCTTCAGTCCGGAGGGTCAGATCCGTCCCCGGTGAATTGGGAGCTAGCCCGCGATACGGCTCGAAAAATTGTCGTTGGCGAAGGTGACCCATCACTCACGTCAGCGGAGAAGCGTGAGGTTGAGCAGGCGCTCGACTTAGCGACTCTCTGGCTCGACCCGGTGACGACGTTTCCCGCAACCTCATCTGGCGGCGGGGCGTGGAGCCGGAGTGAATGGATCGAGAACACACTCGACTCGTGGCGCAGCATCGTCGAACCGGTTGCCGAAAAGGTCAACGGTTCGATGTCGGATCTGATGCCCACAGATGGCGTACCCGAGGGGCTGCCACCTGAACTCATGCAGACGATGTCTTCGTTGTTTGGGATGGCCAAGCAGATGGGTTCGATGATGTTTGGCGGCCAGCTTGGTCAAGGCCTCGGGGTGCTATCCGGCGAGGTACTTGGCGCTGCCGATGTCGGCATTCCACTGACCTCGGATGGACGCGCAGCACTACTTCCACGCAACATCAACACATTTGGCCAGGGCCTGGGCGTCGACCTCGAGCAAGTCCGTCTGTACGTAGCCTTGCGAGAGATGGCCGCACAGCGACTATTCGTCCACGTACCGTGGTTGAGGTCCCAGCTCACCGCAGCGGTCGAAGCATATGCAGCAGGAATTCATGTCGATCGATCTCGTATCGAAGAACTTTCCCGCGACATCGACCCCAATAATCCAGAGAGCATGCAGGAAATGCTTGCCTCAGGAGTGTTCGTCCCCGAGGACAGCCCCGAGCAGGTGGCAGCCCTAGCTCGTCTGGAAACGCTGCTCGCACTCGTCGAGGGCTGGATCGACGATGTGGTCACCCAAGCCGCAACCGGACGTTTGCCGGGAGTCGAGATGCTTGGTGAATCGATGCGTCGTCGTCGGGCAAGTGGTGGGCCCGCAGAGCGCACGTTCGCAACGCTGGTGGGCCTTGAACTGCGGCCTCGGCGCCTGCGCGAGGCGTCGGCAGTCTGGTCATCAATCCGCGAAGCACGCGGGGTTGAGGCGCGTGACGAGGTGTGGGCGCACCCCGATCTACTTCCCACGAGTGACGATCTCGATGGTGATGAAGCGATTGCAGCTTTCGTTCGTCGCAGCGCACCTTTAGATCTATCTGGGCTTGACGAGTTACCGGAAGCACCTATCGAAGGCGACGAATCACCGTCTGGCAGTTCAGCGGAATGACACTTGCCCAGCAGGCCCGCGGTGTTCTCACGTCGTGGAGCCCGGATGATGATGCCCAGAGGTCACTTCGAGATGAGTACGTCGCACACATCGACAGTTTCGATGACGCAATGTATCGAAGTTGCGTGCCCGGACATCTGACGGCCAGCACCTTGGTGCTGGACCATGCCCGCGAGCGGGTCTTGCTCACCCTGCATCCAAAGGTCGGTCTTTGGCTTCAGATGGGTGGTCACTGCGAGCAAGGCGACGAGTCACTGCACGACGCCGCGGCACGCGAAGCGCGCGAAGAAAGTGGGATCGACGACCTCGTACTTAGCGTTGCGCCGATCCGGCTAGATCGCCATCGCGTTGGATGCCATGGCGGATCATGGCACCTTGACGTTCAATACGTGGCATTGGCCCCGGCTAACGCACGTGAGGCCATCAGTGACGAATCACTTGACCTGGCATGGTTCGGCGTCAACGAACTTCCTGAGTTGACCGACGATGCATTACGAGCACTCGTCGCCGCTGCCCTGCGCTAAACAGCAGCTCGACGAGCGAGCGTTACCAGAGGGTGTCTTTTTGGCGGGCGCGCATCCGTCGCATTCGTGAGCTTGGCGACGGACTGGTTGAGCGAGTTGGCGGTGCGGGTGGGTTGAGCACGACAGTGTCCGTTGCCGCATCGCTCGTGTCAGAACCTTTGTCGTCATCACGTGGAGTGCCGTCGTCGGCCTGATCAAGGCCGTCCACATCATCGACACGATCACCTTCGGGTACGAGCCCTTGATGGGTAGCAAAGTCGACGCCGGACAGGAATGAACGGGCTTCGACCAATCGGTCGTACCTTTTCATAAGAGCCTCGAAATCCGGTCCATGACCTTCCACGAGCAAATGCACCAACTCATGCACGAGGACGTAATCGATGACGTAATCGGGCATGTCTTGAAGCCGGTGCGACAAACGAATCGTCCGATCGAGAGGGGTACATGAGCCCCACCGTCGATTCTGATTAGTAACCCAGCGCACTGACGCGGGGATCGCGGTGCCGTCGAGATACTTCTTGTTCAACACCTCCGCCCGTGCATGTAGATGCGCATCAGACGGACGCCGCTTGCGCTCGCGGGCCTCTAGGCGGCCGAGAAGTTCGTATACGATCGGGGCAATATCTGATCGAGCCATCCGGTGCGGAACCACGACGATGGTCTGGCCACCTTCGCGGTACGCGGTAACGCTGCGACGACGACGAGTGCTGCGGCGCACCTCTACATCAGCCGGCAGTCCGGGTATCTCAACGATGACATGTGACATTGCGGTGAACGTAGCGCGATTGGGCGGCTGGTAGAACCCCAGAATCAAAAATGTGGAAGATTCATGCGATTTATTTTTCGTCCACACCCCGTGCATGGCGTTTACGCACGTCAGCGCCCACTACGCAGCGCCACCCACAGGTCCGTCCTCAGTGCATCCACCGCATATCCACAGCGACTCGCCGCACAATCCCCAGTTTGTCCCCAGCTTTATCCTCAGGGAAGTTCAACAACTCGTTGACCTGCGTTCATCTCGGCCATAGGTTCTAAGACGACAGGGCCCTCGGGATAACAGGTCGGTGTCCGCAAGGGGAAGGCGGACACCGACTGAGCGACCTGAGGGCCCTGACTCATGTCCAGATTCGGGCGCCGCTGTTCCACTTTCACGCCCACGACACTGGTATCCGGGGCATCACGTCGGGCCACTTACTCGTCGGCTCTGGGCGAACGAGTGGAATCTCACGCGTGATTGCATCCTTAATGTCCGATATGACATATTTCTCGGATCAGTTTTGAGCACAAATCGACGCGAGCCTGCACAACCAATGCCACAAGGTCGCGTAGTGTCGGAATACGTCAGGTCACCTCGGTGGCCGGTGCTCAGGGTGCGGAGGTAAATCATCCGCTCCCGGTGGCGCAGACTCCCTCGGGAGCTGGGTCAACGAGCACACATCAACACCCAAGGAGGAAACCATGGCAGACGAGAGCTACACAGGAACGGCGTACTGCGTGAAGTGCAAGGAAAAGCGCGACTTCACTGGCGTCGTTGTCGAAAAGAACGGACGTCGCATGGCCCAGGGCATCTGCCCGGTCTGCAACACCAAGGTCAACCGAATTCTGGGCAAGGCCTCCTAATTCGGCATTACGACCACCGCGAACGGCGCCCCTTTTTCCGCTGGGGCGTCGTTCGTCTTTTACCCCACCGCGCACAGCCGTTCAGCGACCATCGCTCGACTATCCGAGGCATTCCACCCACGCCATGCCGTGAGCATCCGGAGAACTTCACCCAACAAAGTTCTAAGTTTCGTACAAGAAGTTCACGACTGGCGATAGTTTGACGATGTAACGGGCAGGTTAGTGTCAAAGCAAACATTCCATCCCTAGAGTGACTCATCGTGACTGACATCAACTCCGCCGATATTCGGATCGCCCGTGATCCTGCTCAGGTTGCTAACGCCGCTCCGCGAACGACACTGCGCACATCAGATTCCAGTGATGAGGAAATCACCGCCACGGTTCTGAACGCAGTCGATGCTCAGTTGGAAAACGCCATCGAGTTACTTGGCCACCTGGTCGCAATACCGAGTATGGGCGGCACTGAGGCCGAGGCAGAGATCCAACATGTTCTCGCCGAAATCCTGCACTCTGACGGCTTCGACGTTGACCTCTGGCCGATGGATCTCGACGAGCTCACTAACCGACCTGACTTCCCGGGCATGGAGGTTGAACGACGTGAGGCCTTCGGTCTGCTCGCGACCCTACCCGGCCACGCCCCAGAGCTCGGGTTATCTCTTCTGGTCGACGGCCACGTCGACGTGGTGCCGCCCGGTGACCCATCTGCATGGACCTCTGACCCGTTCAGCCTCCGTCGTGCCGAACGCAATGGCGTTGACACACTTTTCGGCCGTGGCACATGTGACATGAAGGGCGGCCTCGTCGCCTCAATCATGGCGGCCCGTGCCGTACAAACGGTCGGCGTGAAGCTAGCCGGTGATCTCTTAATCGCCCCGGTCATCGGCGAAGAGGACGGCGGCCTGGGCACCTACGAGCTCATGCGACGCGGTATTGAAGCTGACGCATGTGTCATCCCAGAGCCCACCGATCTGGACATCATTCCGGCGAATGGCGGTGCGCTGACTTTCCGCCTACATGTTCCTGGGCAGGCGATCCACGCCTCACGGCGCACCGAAGGTGTCAGCGCCATTTCTAAGTTCACCTCAATCTTGCCGGCACTTGAGGCTCTTGAGTCGCGACGCAATGCCGACGTTGACCCGCTGATGTCCCGCTGGCCAATCGCATACCCGCTATCGATTGGCACCGTCCACGCTGGCGATTGGGCAAGTACGGTCCCCGACTTACTCATTGCCGAGGGCCGCTTCGGAGTCGCGCTGGGCGAGAATCCATTTAGTGCGCGCGCAGAGCTAGAGGCCGCGATCGAAGACATCAATGCGAACGACGAATTCCTCTCGCGCAACCCGATCAAAGTCGAATGGTGGGGCGGACAATTCCAATCGGGTCGCAGTGAGAATGACTACCTGATCGACCTAACCCGCCGTGCACACTTTGCCGCCGCCCCAGCCCGCCGACACCAACACGTTTACGGGGCTCCGTACGGTAGCGACCTGCGATTCATTTCACCCACGATGCCCGTACTGCAATACGGACCGGGTGACGCCAGCGCCGCGCACGCTCCCGATGAGTTCATCGAGGTCGAAAGCCTGCTGACGAGCATGCGGACGTTCGCATTGATGTACCTCGAGCACTGCCACATTTTGTAGCGCGTAGCAGAACGTTCCTGTGGATCGCTGAGATCATGCACCGCACGGGTGCATGACTCTTACGACCATGAGCCATGTCCTACCTCGCCCACGAGCCAATCATCCGTTCCTTCGCCGCGGCACCCACACACTCCAGGTCGGGTTAGAACGTCACACCGCTGCGGTTCTCAACGGCATGACAGATGCCGCGATCCGAGCTCTCGTTCGTCTTGATGGGTCACTCCCCCGCGGCCAACTCATAAGCGCACTACCCGAACTCGATGACGTCTTGATTGCACTCGAAAAACTCGGCTTGATCGAAGATTCGCCGCGACCAGACTCTCCGCTTTCACACAATCGACGCGAGCGGCTCGAACACGACAGGCAGGTCTTAGCTTCCGAGCTCAGGTCCGGCGCAGCTGCCGACGACGTTCTGGCACAGCGAATGCGCCGCGTCGTGGCAATCCGCGGACTCGACAAGACCGCAGCACACGTCGCAGTTGGCCTTGCAAACGCTGGCATAGGAACGGTGGCTGTTCTTGGCCACGACCGGCTCGTTTCCATGTGCGACATAACTCCGGTGGGACCCTTCGAACCACATGTGAGTTGGATCGAACAGATCAGTGAGGCCGTACGAAGGCAGGGCGCCCACTCAAGCTTGGTCGACGCACAGCACGTTGATCTCGTCGTCATCGCGCAATCGGCTGATGTTCAGCCTCCGTGGACCGATCCAGAACTCGCTCACGACCTCATGGCTGACGACGTGCCGCACTATCCGGTGGCCGTCAGCGGATCATTCAGCCGAATCGGCCCGGTGATCATTCCGGGCAGTACACCGTGTCTAGATTGTCTGGATCTGCGCGAAACAGACCGCGATCGCGCGTGGCCAGCCCTTGTGGATCAAGTTCGGCTGCGCCATCCGAACAGCCGAGCACAGGACAGCGCACTTGCGACCCTCAGTTCGGCCGTTGCAGTCCGAGAGATTGTTGAATTTTTCGATCGCAAGGACGAGGACCAAAACACTGAGAAGGTGCACGGCTATAACGAGTTTCGCGCCTCTGACGTGGGTCCGACCTTCGTCCCACTTGCCCGCCACCCACTTTGCGGGTGCGGGTAGTGCCACTTACCCCGCACAATAGAGTCATGACAGATCTGCCACGTCGCGCTTTCACGCGGGGAGCCAAGCTTGCAGCCCTTCCCTTGGGCTACGCCGGACGCACTGCAGTGGGCGTCGGCAAGCGAGTTGGCGGCAAGCCCGCTGAGGCCGTGGCACTGGAAATCCAACAGCGAACGGCTGAGCAGGTCTTCAAGACCCTCGGTGAGCTCAAGGGTGGCGCGATGAAGTTCGGCCAGGCCATGAGCATCTTCGAGGTCGCGCTTCCAGACGAACTGCTTGGGCCATATCGAGCAGCACTGACCAAACTGCAGGATGCTGCACCACCACTTCCCGCTGAGACGGTTCACGCAGTTTTAACTGAAGCACTTGGCGACGACTGGCGCGACCGTTTCGCTGAGTTTGATGACAAACCAGCCGCCGCAGCCTCCATCGGCCAAGTACACAAAGCCAAGTGGCATGACGGCAGAGATGTTGCTGTGAAGATTCAGTACCCAGGTGCCGGTAAGGCGCTTATGGGCGATCTCAATCAGGTGTCTCGAATGGCGACCATGTTTTCCGGGATCTC
>JBAXUN010000094.1:0-8494 GCA_037129655.1 Actinomycetes bacterium | reverse complement strand
GCCGCACCGCCAACGAGCTCGCGGCAACGCTGAATATTCGCTCGGTACGCATCCAAATCGATGACCGCCACTGCACCTCGCGAAATGGCAGCGCGCGTCCACGCGGCAGCCATTCGTTCAGATGCGGTCGTCATTAGACCAGTCTCCCGCACAACACTCATAGACCTTCGTCGGACCCTTGTTCACCAGCGCGCCGAATGAATCCGATCGCTGCAGGTAAGTGTTCGTACACATCAACAGAGGTGATCGTGCCGCCATCAGCGACGGCAATCTGCCCCGCGATTCCGTGAACGTACGCTGCAACTGCCGCAATCTCGGTTGCGATCTCGTCATCCAAACTTCGCACGGTGTCGTGGGCGGCAATCATCGATCCCATGAGCCCGGCCAGCACATCACCGCTCCCAGCCGTCCCCAGTTCAGCCGGCCCACTATCAACCACATACGCAGAACCACTCGCGGTAACGATGAGCGTTGTCGGGCCCTTAAGAAGGATGATCGCGCCGAACCGCTCAGCCACAGACGTCAGGTGAGAAATGGGATCCTCACTGAGCGGACGCCCGGCCAGACGTTGAAACTCACCGCGATGGGGAGTCAGGATCGTCGGACGATCTCGATCACGGCAAAGATCAGCCAGTTCGGGATCCGTCGCCAGAAGAGTAATGGCATCAGCATCGAGCACAACGCAGACGTCAGAGTTCAGAGCGGCTGCCACCTCGGTCCGCGCGATTCCATCCGTGCCAAGGCCAGAACCAACGACCCAGCACTGAACCCGACCAGCGGCCGCAATCGAATCGGCACACACCACATCGGGGAATTGGGCCGTAACGTTCTGGACAGCCCACCCGGCATAGCGGACGAAGCCGGCAATGCCACCGCGCGCCCCACCCGTTGAGAGGACGGCAGCACCCGGATACCTCGGTGATCCACTGGCAATGCCAACCACGCCACGGGAAAACTTGTGGTCAAGTTCGTGCGGCCGGTCTAACCACTGTGCGGCCAGACGATCGTCGATTCGAATAAGTAATTCATCGTCGTCAATTGACGTAAGTTCCAGACCGATATCTACGACTTCGATGTCACCGGAGAATTGCGCCGCGGGCATCACGACCAAAGCAGGCTTCAGACATCCGGAGGTGACCGTGAGATCTGCCATCACAGTTTGTCGTGGATGTGGGATGTGGCCAGAGTCGCAATCAACTCCGCTTGGAAGGTCAACCGCAATCACAATTGAATCCACAGCATGAGTGAGCGCAGCGAGTTTGGCGGCAGGCTCACGTAACGCGCCCGAGCCGCCAATCCCAACGATGCCATCGATGATCACGTCGGCCTCGAACATCAAGTCGCGCGCGACTCTGAACTCAACGTTTGCCTGATGACATCTACCACCGGCTCGCTCGAAGGCGATACGTCCTTCCGCATGTGCACAATCACCGGTCAAGAGCGCATCAACCCGCGCACCTCGACGAGCTAGATGTGCGCCGGCAAAGAGCGCATCGCCACCGTTGTCTCCCGTACCGACGAGCAGGACGACGCGCCCACCTACGACGAGCCCGCGATGCTCGCGCAGTTCACCGGCAGCTCGTACCGCGATGGCCATCGCAACCTTCTGCATCAGCGAACCGGCGGGTACTGATTCGTAGGCGCGAGCCTCAAGCGCCCGAACCTGCGTCGAGCGAAGTGCAACGGTTTCCGGCGGATACATCAGTTCGCCTCGGCGATCACATAGGCGATGGCAAGATCGCCGTCATGCGACAGTGACAGATGCCAGTCGGTGACACCTTGCGCCGCCGACTGCTCGGCGACCGTGCCAGTCAACGAAAGCCGCGGACGACCATCGCTATCGCCGACAACCTCGCAGTCATGCCACTGCATCCCCTGCGGTGCACCGAGGGCCTTTGCGACTGCCTCTTTCGCGGCGAAGCGCGCTGCCAGTGAGGTGGGGGTGCGTCGGTGGCCCTCATCAGTGACCTGTTCGCGAGCAGTGAAAAGTCGATCGACCATTGCCGGCTGACGAGAGATGGTCGCTTCAAAGCGTGGGATCTCCACAATGTCGATCCCAATTCCGACGATCATGTATCGCTCGTGGTCCTCTCACCCGTCACCCGAAATCGGGCGACGACTACTCGACGGTGACGCTCTTCGCGAGGTTGCGCGGCTGATCAACGTCGTGACCCTTGGCCGCAGACATCGCCGCCGCAAATACCTGAAGTGGCACCGTGGCAACGAGTGGCTGTAGCAACACCGGGCACTCAGGAATGCGAATCAAGTGGTCCGCATACGGCACCACAGCTTCGTCACCTTCTTGCGCAATGACGATCGTGCGTGCGCCACGGGCACGCACTTCCTGAATATTCGACACGATCTTTTCGTGTACGACCTCGCCACCACCACCGGGCGGTGGCACAACCACGATCACTGGAAGCCCGTCTTCGAGTAGCGCGATCGGGCCGTGTTTCAACTCGCCGGCCGCAAAGCCCTCGGCATGCATATAGGCGAGCTCTTTGAGCTTGAGCGCACCTTCAAGTGCAACGGGGAATCCAACGTGCCGACCAATGAACAACACCGAGCGAGAATCCTTGAGTTCGGCAGCAAGTGCCTTCATCTCTTCCGTCGTATCAAGAACGAGGTCGACCTTGCCGGGCATGTCGGATAGCTCGCTGACGATCGCGTTGATCTCGGCAGCACTCATCGTCTGACGAACCTGCGCGACAAAGAGCGAGACCAAGAAGGTAGCAACAATTTGCGTGAGGAAAGCCTTCGTCGAAGCAACTGCTACCTCAGGGCCGGCATGCGTGTACAACACCGCATCGGATTCGCGCGGAATCGTCGAGCCCTGCGTATTGCAGATGGCCAGAACCTTCGCACCCTGTTCGCGGGCATAACGCATGGCCATCAACGTGTCCATTGTTTCGCCGCTTTGCGAGATCGCGATGACGAGGGTGCGCGGCCCTACGACCGGATCGCGGTAACGGAACTCGCTCGCAAGCTCGACCTCACATGGCACTCGCGTCCAGTGCTCAAGTGCGTACTTGGCGACCATGCCTGCGTGATACGCAGTGCCACACGCAATCACGACAACCTTGTCGATCTCCAGCAATTGCTCTTCACTCAAACGCATCTCGTCGAGCTTCAACTGGCCCTGTGCATCAACGCGTCCAAGTAGCGTGTCAGCAACAGCCTTAGGCTGCTCGGCGATCTCTTTGGCCATAAAGGTTTCATAGCCACCTTTTTCAGCCGCGGACGCATCCCACGTGACTTCGTACTCCACCGTAGGAGCGGGCTGGCCGTCGAAGTCGGTGACGGTGATCGACTCGCTGCGCAGTTCAACCACCTGGTCTTGACCGAGCTCAACGGCATGACGAGTGTGCGCGATGAATGCGGCTACGTCAGAGGCGAGGAAGTTTTCACCGTCGCCGCGCCCGACCACGAGCGGACTATTGCGACGCGCGCCAACAACAACATCGGGAACATCGGAGTGAACGGCGACGAGGGTGAACGCACCAGACAACTGGCGGCACACTTGGCGCATTGCGTCAGCCAGATTCATGTTCGTCGACGGCAGTACCTCTGCGAGCAGGTGTGCGACGACCTCTGTGTCGGTCTCCGATCGCAGGGTGACCCCACGCGACGAGAGCTCGGCGCGCAATTCAGCAAAGTTTTCGATGATGCCGTTGTGGATGACGGCAACCTTGCCGTCATCACTTACATGTGGGTGCGCATTTGCGTCCGTGGGGCCGCCATGGGTCGCCCAGCGGGTGTGACCGATACCGATCGTCGATTGGGGAAGCGGATCCTCACCGAGCAGCGATTCCAGGTTGGCGAGTTTGCCGGCCTTCTTGCGGGTTTCGAGTGAACCCTCGGACACAACTGCGATACCGGCAGAGTCGTAGCCTCGGTACTCGAGTCGACGAAGACCGTCAACAACAACCGAGAGCGCTTGCTTCTCACCTACGTATCCAACGATTCCGCACATGGTGTCAGTCTAACGGCGAATCAGGCCTGGCCTCGCGTCCAACGGCGCGGCTAGTTATCGGATCAGCCCAATGCCAGCGTGGTTTGCACCACATCGGCAAGTGACCGAGCGACCTGATCGGCCTGCTCGGCGGTCGCGGCCTCAACCATCACACGAACGACCGGTTCAGTACCCGACGGACGAAGCAGAACTCGGCCAACTCCAGCCATCTGTGCCTCGGCATCCGCGATGGCCGCGGCGAGCACCGGATCGGTTGAAACGCGCGTCTTATCAACTCCAGCGACATTGATCAGCACCTGCGGGAACTTAGTAACGACGCTGGCTAGCTCTTCGAGTGAGTGGCCGGTCTCGGCCATGCGAGCCAACACATGCAGCGCTGTTAGAACGCCATCACCCGTCGTCGCGTGATCAGACATGATGATGTGACCACTCTGTTCACCGCCGAGTGAGAAATCGCCATCGCGCATTGCCTCAAGGACGTAGCGATCACCAACACCGGTTTCGACGACGTTGAGCGCGGCTGCTTGGAGCGCGAGTTTGAAGCCAAGATTGGCCATCACGGTGGCAACAACTGTGTTCTCACGGAGCGTTCCGTGTTCACGCATCGCGATCCCGAGGATCGCAAGAACGTGATCACCATCGATCTCCGCCCCATTGGCGTCTACGGCTAGACATCGATCCGCATCACCGTCGAAGGCAACTCCAGCGTCAGCGCCATGCGTGCGAACGGCCTCGATCAACGACTCCAGATGCGTGCTGCCGCAATTGTCATTGATGTTCAGACCCGTTGGTGCCGTGTGGATTTCGATCACTTCGGCACCGGCAGCTCGGAGCGCGGCCGGGCCAACAATGGACGCAGCACCATTCGCCGCGTCGACGACGATTCGTAGACCGTCCAAGGAATGCGGCAGGGTTGAAAGCAGATGTGCGATGTAGGTTTGGGCACCCTCGTCGTGCACACTTACCCGGCCAACATCGGCACCAGTGGGGCGCACCCACTCTTCGCCGATATGGGCTTCGATTGCGTCTTCCAAAGCGTCGGCAAGTTTGATGCCACCACGGGCAAGGAACTTGATTCCGTTGTCAGGCATGGGGTTGTGGCTCGCCGAAAGCATTACACCGAGATCGGCATCCAACGCTGCGGTGAGATACGCAACCGCCGGGGTCGGCAACGCACCAACCCGCCACACGTCCACACCCGCACTTGCCAGACCGGCAACGACGGCAGCTTCGAGGAATTCACCACTTGCCCGAGTGTCATGGCCGACAACAGCGACGGGACGATGACCATCGGCACGCGCGAGCGCCCCGGCATCGCCGAGCACATGGGCCGCGGCTACAGACAGATCCAGGGCTAGCTCGACCGTCAGGTCGCTGTTAGCAACGCCTCGCACGCCATCGGTGCCAAATAAACGTCCCACGTCACATCCAACCCGAGCCATCAAGAAATCTGCACTGACATGCCAATGCCCCGAGCGTAGCCCGGGGCATTGGAGTAAAGCCAAGACGACGCTGGTTGCGCCGAGGCGATTAACGCTTTGAGTATTGCGGAGCCTTACGGGCCTTCTTCAGACCGTACTTCTTGCGCTCCTTGATACGAGCATCGCGAGTGAGGAAGCCAGCCTTCTTGAGCGACGGGCGGAAAGCCTCTTCGTCGATTTGGTTCAAACAACGGGCAATACCGAGGCGAAGTGCGCCGGCCTGACCGGAGATGCCACCACCGTGAATACGCACGATGACATCGAACTTCTCTTCAAGACCGAGGGTCTTGAAGGGCTCGTTGACTTCCTGCTGGTGAACCTTGTTCGGGAAGTAGTTCTCCAACGTGCGACCGTTTATGGTCCAACGACCGGTGCCTGGCACGATGCGAACTCGCGCGATGGCCTCCTTGCGACGGCCCGTTGCAGCGCCGGGGGCAATGTTGCCCTCACGGTGCTTAACGGCAATAGCCGAGGTTGGAGTCTCTGAGGTGTACTCAGAGAGTTCACCGTCGAGTTCGTCGTCGCCGTCAATATCAACGTCGTAGTCGGTGGTTTCTGCGAATGTCTCGCTCACGCCCACGGGTCCTTTCGTTTATGTGTTATTCGCCGTGGCGCTTACTGCGCGACCTGCGTGATCTCAAATGGCTTGGGCTGCTGTGCGAAGTGCGGATGATCTGAACCTGCGTACACCTTGAGCTTGGTTCCGATGTGACGACCCAACTTGTTGTGCGGGAGCATGCCCTTGACGGCCTTCTCTACCGCACGGCGTGGGTCAGACTCAAGCAGATCGACGTACGAGGTCGCGCGCAGACCGCCTGGGTAACCGGAGTGGCGGTAGTCCATCTTCTGCTCGCGTTTGTTACCCGTCAGCGCAACCTTCTCCGCGTTGATGATGATGACGAAGTCGCCACCGTCCATGTGCGGGGCAAAGGTGGGCTTGTGCTTGCCACGCAGCAGCGCTGCTGCCTGAGTGGCCAGGCGTCCCAACACGACATCGGTCGCGTCGATAACGTGCCACTCGTGGGTGAGCTCGCTAGCTTTCGGGCTGTACGTACGCACGCTGGTCGCCTTCGTTCTCGTCGGTTCGATCGTTTACGTTTCTAAGTCGATGCGGTACTCACTGCTTACCGCATGTGTGCGTTAGGCCCTAGAGCCCTTGACACGATGGTGCACCGCTTTCGCTGGCGGAAGTTCTCCGCACCAGCGAGCCCGAGATCTAACCTCGGGAACACACGGCGACACGCCAGAGTACCCGTAGCGCGGCTCAGGGGTCAAAACGGTGGTATCCCGTCGACCCTGTCGACCCCCGATTTCGGGCCGGTCACGCACGAACTGGGCGAGTTTCGTCCCAAACCGGTTCGGGCACCTCGCGGACCGTGCCGTCGGCAGAGAAAACCACGAAGCGGTCGAAACCCCGGGCAAACCAACGATCGTGGGTGACGGCCAGCACTGTGCCCTCAAAGGCCTCCAGACCTTCCTCAAGCGCCTCAGCGCTCGCGAGGTCAAGGTTGTCGGTGGGCTCGTCGAGCAGCAGCAAGGTGGCACCTGATAGCTCGAGCAGCAGGATCTGGAACCTGGCCTGCTGACCACCGGAGAGCGTTTCAAAGGTTTGGTCCCCGGCATAAGCCAATTCGTAGCGGTCTAATTTGCGAGCAGCCTGCTCACGTCCCATTCCGTGGCGATGGTCGTCACCTCTGTGCAGAATTTCAAGAAGGGTGCGCCCCATGAGTTCGGGGTGATCGTGGGTCTGGGCAAACCAGCCCGGACGTACGCGGGCTCCGAGGCGCACGACGCCAGAATGCTCGACCGGACGGATCTCAACATCACCAATCGGACGATGTTCAATATCAGGATCTGAGCCGCCGGCGGCGAGAAGCCGGAGGAAGTGCGACTTACCCGAGCCATTGGCGCCGAGCACTGCCACGCGTTCGCCAAACCACACTTCGAGATCGAACGGCTTCATCAATCCCGTCAGTTCGACGGCCTCACACACCACGGCACGCTTACCCGTGCGTCCACCTGTCAATCGCATGCGAACCGTTTGATCGCGCGCGATTTCTTGCGGCGGACCGATCTCTTCGAACTTCGCGAGCCGAGTTTTCGCAGCTTGATAACGGCTGGCGAGACCATCGTTATAGGCCGCCTTGTTCTTGTACATCAGGACGAGCGCTTTGAGCTTGATGTGCTCTTCATCCCAGCGACGGCGTAATTCTTCCAGTCGAGCGAATCGATCGGCGCGCGCCTGGTGATACGTCGCGAAGCTACCCGGATGTGTCCATGAGGTGTTACCGGCAGCACCAAGCTCGATCGTGACAACGTGAGTTGCCGTGCGCGCCAACAATTCTCGGTCGTGCGATACGAACAAGACCGTCTTGGGCGATTCCGCGAGACGTTGCTCGAGCCATTCCTTGCCGGGTACGTCGAGGTAGTTGTCGGGTTCGTCGAGGATTAGAACTTCGTCTCTGCCACGAAGCAGTGCTTCAAGCGCGAGGCGCTTTTGTTCGCCACCGGACAGGGTTCGCGTCTCGCGGTACTGCGCGCGATCAAAGGGAATTCCGAGCGCCGCTACCGTGCAGGTGTCCCACAGAACTTCCGCGTCGTAGCCACCCGCGTCCGCCCAATCAGAAAGTGCATGTGCGTACGCCATTTGCGTTGGCTCATCTTCACTTTCCATCATGCGTAACTCCGCTGCGTCGAGTGCTGCGGCAGCCTTGGTGATTCGCGGAGGCGCCACCGACAGGAGCAGATCGCGGACGGTCGATTCGTCACGCACCTGGCCGATGAACTGACGCATCACGCCAAGGCCACCAGAGCGGGTGATCGCACCTTCCTGTGCGTCCAGATCTCCGGACACAATGCGGATCAGCGTCGTCTTACCTGCACCATTCGCACCGACGAGAGCAACTTTTGCACCCTCACCTACTCGAAATGAGACCTCGTCAAGGAGCACTCGCCCATCGGGCAGTGCGTGCGTGACTTTGGAGACGTCGATATGACCCACGCGATCATTGTGTCCGATCCCCAGCATCGGGTCGAATCA
>JBAXUN010000093.1:0-8636 GCA_037129655.1 Actinomycetes bacterium | reverse complement strand
GCCGAAGCTGGTTCGTCGTACATCTCCCGCGGTGGTGAGACTTGCTCAACCTTGCCCTGGTTCATGACGGCGATTCGGTCGCTCATCGTGAGCGCTTCCTCTTGATCGTGAGTCACGTAGACGAACGTGATGCCGACCTGCTCCTGCAGAGCCTTTAACTCCACCTGAAGTTGGCGACGAAGTTTCGCGTCGAGAGCTCCGAGTGGTTCGTCAAGTAGTAGCACCGATGGCTTCATGACGAGGGCACGCGCAAGTGCGACTCGCTGCTGCTGACCGCCAGACAACTGCGCTGGCTTACGGTGGGCCATCGTCTGCATTTGCACCAACTCAAGCGCTTCCGCGACGCGTCGCTTCACCTCGTTGCCGGCAACCTTTGCACGCTTCAATCCGAACGCGACATTGTCTTCAACCTTCATGTGCGGAAAGAGCGCGTAGCTTTGGAAAACCGTGTGCACATTCCGCTTGCTGGCTGGGGTGCCGGCCATGTCTGTGCCGTCTAGGCGTACCTCGCCCGACGTGGGTTGTTCGAATCCGGCGATCATTCGCAAGGAAGTGGTCTTACCGCATCCCGAAGGGCCGAGTAACGAAAAGAACTCCCCAGCAGGGATGAGTAGGTCGATGCCGTCAACTGCTGTGAAGTTGTCGAACTTCTTCACAAGAGAGACGAGTTGTACCTCGCCGGTAGACATAAGTAGCTCCTATGTAGTTGCTAGGTTGTCGGCTGACGACACATCGACGGATGCTGAGTTACGACCTTCGATGCGGCGTTCGGCCCATCGGCGTCCAAGTTCGGAAAGTCCAACGATAAGTAGTGAAATGACGATCACGAGCGTGCCGATCGCGATGAGCTGTGGCAGGATCGCCGGACTGCGGGCACCCCCGTAGAGGAAGACGGGGTAAGTCGGCTGCCCCGAAGGGTAGAGGAACGAGGCGATGGCGAACTCGTCGAAACTGGTACTGAAGCAAATGATGAAGCTGGAAAGCAGTGCCGGAAGTAGCAGCGGAAACGTTACGAGTCTGAACGCAGCGAAGTCACTTGCGCCGAGATCTCTGGCCGCCTCGTTGAGTGATCCGTCGAGCGAACGTAATCGGGGAAGGATTACCAGCAGCGCGAAGGGGAGCGCAATCACTGCGTGCCCTAGCGCGATTTCCCACAGCGCATTCTTGAACTTCAGCGCCTGCAACAGGATCAACATTCCCACGGCCAGCGAAATGTATGGCACGACTAGTGGAAGCAGGAGAGCGCCGATTGCCACAGGCTCTCCGGGTACCCGCTTGGCATTGAGTCCGATGGCGGCCATGATGCCTAGCGCGGTTGCCACCACTGAGGCCAGCACACCAATAGCCGCGCTTCGCACCAGCGCCGAGGTCAGGTCGGTGTTACTGAAGGCGTCTGTGAACCATTTCGTGGTGAAACCCTCGATCGGCAGAGTTGGTGTTGTTCCAGAGTTGAAAGCGAACAGCACCAAGATGGCCAGCGGTAGGAAAAGGAAAGCGACCATCAGGACGAAGTAAACCCACAGCAGCGAACTTCCGAGGCGACCAGTCATGAAACCTCCGCAGCCGGGCGACGTAGGTCGGCAGAAAGGAATCGTCCGAAGACCAGCATCAAAATCAAAACCAGAAGGATGAGGGTCATTGCCAAAACGGAACCGTAATTCCAGTCGGGTGAATCGTTGAAGAAGGAGTTGATTTGATTACCGAATAGCTGACTCTCAGGACCGCCGACAAGAAGTGGCGTAATGAACTCGCCCGTTGTTGGGATCAGCACGAAGACGAAGCCGGCAATGATTCCGGGAATGCTGAGCGGCAGAGTCACTTTGAGGAATGAGGTCAACCGACTTGCGCCGAGATCCTCTGCAGCCTCAAGTAAGCGCCTATCCATGTTTTCCATGACCACGAACATGGGCAGGGCAACGAATGGAATCCACGAATAGAACAGGACCAAAGCTACAGAGAAGTTGCTATAGATAAGCCAGGTGACCGAATCACCCTCGGGCCGTAGGTGGGCCCACCACAGGAATGAGTTAACGACGCCGTTTTCGTTCAGGATGATCTGCCACGCGATGACGCGCAGTAGGAAGCTAGTGAAGAACGGCGCTAGTACCAAGAGCAACAGCGTGTAGCGATTCTTGCGAGCGACGAACGATAGAAAGTACGCCAACGGGTAGGCGGCAATTGTCACCGCTACGGAGACCAGCACAGTGATCAGCAGTGAGTGCCAGAACAAATTCCTAAACGGATTGTTCTCGCCAAACAGAAAGTCTTTCCAGTTGCTCAGGTCGAAGGCAGTCTTCGTCCCGGGGATGTTGCTACGAAGGCCAACGCTGAACAAGCCGATGTACACCAATGGCACAACGACCAGAACGAGGACGAACACAACGGGGGGCCAGACCCATAGGCCCTGCCCCCCGATGCGACGTGAGGTTGATCGGCTCATTCAGTTCGGGACAATCCGATAGTTACCAAGACGATTGCGCCTATGAAGCCTTGACTTGCTGCCAGGCGGCAAGCACCTTGGCGCGGTCTGGGTTCCATGACTGCAGGTGAACGGACGGACTCGTCAATGCGGCGAGATCGTCGATGTGCAGGCTTGTCGCAAGTGCCTTATCGGTGATGTCGGCGCTCGTTACCATCGAGTTCGAAGTGCCGTACGCGTAGGCGTTCGTCATCTGAGCACATGCCGCCTTGTTCAGGAATGACTCGATGTACTCGTGTGCGTGGTAGTAGTTCTGCGTGTCCTTGCCGAGCATGAAGCCACAGAACCAGGCGATGCGACCCTGACTTGGGTCGAGGTAGGCCACCGGAACGCCGGCTGCCTTCATGGACACCAAGGTGTCCTGCCACGAGTAGGCGATCCACACCGTGCCCGACTTGATTGCCGGCTGCATCTGACCGTATTCGCTGTCCCAGTAGAACTTATTCAGCGGCTTCTGCTTGATCAGATCCTGCTTACACGTCTCCAACTGATCGTCTGTCAGGTGATCCATGTCCTGGATCCCAGCCTTGATTGCGGCGATTTCGAAGTTGGTCGATGCCCCTCCCCACAGTGAGATGCGGCCGGCATACTTCGGATTCCACGCTAGCTCCCAACCGGTGGCGTCAGCGGCGTCGACGTGGTCGGTGCGGTAGGTGAGGCTTCCGTAGCCCCAGTCCCACGGGAGCATGTACGTCTTGCCATCCTTGGTTCCCTTGGCCAATAGGCCAGGGTCGATATCGGCTGCGCTTGGGATGAGGTTGAGGTCCCACGGCTGAACTAGATCGCGGTCAACGTAATCCTGGAAATTCTCAAAGCAGGGATGCAAGATGTCGAAGCCACCGCTGGCAGTTGCCTTTTGGAGGGCTTGATCATCGTTCTCGATGTACGTGTAGGTGACCGAATCCGGGCCGTACTTCTTGATGTAATCCGAGCCAGCGACCGTCATACCTGCGGTCTGTGCCTTCGTGCCCGCGGCCTCGTAGCCGGCCCACTCCAGCAGCGACATTTTGCCGGGTTCGGAGGCAATCGGTGGACGTGACGTTGACGGTGCCGTCGAAGGTGCCGATGACGTCGTACCGCTACCGGAGTCCGGGCTACCACACGCTGCTAGTGCGCTAGCTCCTGCGGCGACGCCGAGCGCGCCACCCAGAAACTGTCGGCGATTGAGATTCGTATCAGTCACAACTACCTCCGAGGATTTCCACATGCAGCGACAATGCCGCATGATGCCTGACCTGCACCTTAGGGGGTCCAAGCCCGTTCAAGCAGCATGTTTGCGCACTTCGATATGCAATCGTTTCGTCAGCGACGTTCGTTTGTGCCCGGGTTAGAGGAAATCTTGATTCAGCTCACCGACGGTTGGCGCGCCGAGCAGTGCCATCGCCATCTCGAGCTCGGTCCGCAGGATGTCAACCGCGTGGGTTACACCTGCGTCGCCGTACGTCGAAAGGCCCCAGATGATCGGTCTGCCGATGAGCACTGCGGAGGCGCCGAGGCACAGAGCCGTGGCAATGTCTGTTCCGCGCCGGATTCCACCATCTACGAGAACGGGCACCTCACCACCAACTTCCCCGACGATGGCGGCTAAGACGTCGGCGGTTGCAGGGGCGCTATCAAGGTTTCGTCCGCCATGGTTGCTCACCACGACTGCGGACGCTCCCGCGTCGACAGCACGGCGGGCGTCGTCTGGTCGCAGGATCCCCTTCGTGAGAACCGGAACGGGGTAGCGCTCGCGCAATGCCGTGATGTCGGCAGCTGACACATCGTTTGCTAGATGTGGATTCCAGATTCGTCGATGTGCTGGTGTCGAATCTGCCTCGATGTGCGAGGGCACGTTTGG
Organism: Actinomycetes bacterium; assembly: GCA_037129655.1. GTDB lineage: Bacteria > Actinomycetota > Actinomycetes > S36-B12 > CAIYMF01 > Longivirga. The sequence goes on along the minus strand of JBAXUN010000093.1, from coordinate 4,317 downwards.
AAATGTGATCCCGGCTGGTGCGCCAAACGGGTTTCGTTTATCTCGATCGCGCGCTCCGAGTGATGGGGTGTCCACTGTGACGACGAGTGCCCGGGCACCAGATTCGACAGCCTGGTCAAGCAGATCGAAGGTGTGCGATCGATCGCGCTGGATATAAACCTGCATCCACCATGACGCGTCATGCGCTGCGGCTCCAGTTCCGATGTCGGCAATCGGAAACGAGGCTAATGTGCTGATGGTCGTGACAGCCTCGGCTGCCGCGGCCCCGCGTAGCGTGGCGATCTCACCATCTGGGTGATAGCGCGCATGGCTTGCGGTTGGGGCGAGCACGATGGGATGAGCAAGTCGTTCGCCGAATATGGTGATGCTGGTGTCCAATGCACTCACGTCCGTCATGACGTGTGGCCGCAAGCGATGCTGAGACCACGCGCTCACATTGTCGCGAAGCGAGACTTCGTCACCTGCTCCGCCGCGGACGTAATCCCACGTTTGATGATCTATGCGTTCGCTCGCCCATGACTCAGCTTGGTGAATTGCCACCCAGCCGTCTGCGACAGGATCGCCAGAAGCGCGAGGGGACCAAGAAGTCATGTATCAGAGGTTATCGACAACCGGGCAAGCGCATAACGCCCGTAGGCGTTCAACAACACTGCTGGAGCCTAGATCGAGTCAATCGGTGGAGTGATGTTGTCCGTTGGCAGGGCCGGCTTCTCAGGCGTGGGCTGGATCGCATTGACGTTGCTCGGAGGGCTCGAGACGCTCCCTGCAACACCTCGGTTGAGGTTGCTCTGCTCAAGTTGATTCCTCAACCGGTCCGTCGCCCGCTGGCGATACACGGCCGAGACACCGGCGACCGCGGCTGCTGCCACGAGAAACTGAAGTGCGTGTCGGATCCAGTCAATGCCACCGGTATCACGAACCCCGAGCAAACTGGCCAACCAGTTTCCGAGAAGCATTCCCGCAATACCTGAACCAATCGTTGCCCAGACCGGTAGAAACTGACGCCCGGGAACAAGTAGCCGAGCGATGATGCCGATGAAGGTTCCTCCAATGAGGATCCACAAGAGATTGAAAAAGCCGGCGATCATCGTTCGTTTCCTCCGTTGGCAATATTGGTGCCTTGCATGTACTGAGATGAGTGAATCAGGTTTTCTGCTCTGCGTCCCGCCTTGCCGGTGAACAACAGGCGACGACCTTTCATGGATGCGGGACGAGCCGAAACATCCGCGGAACCAAACCGCCGCGCCGCTCTACATAGTTCGCGTAGCCGGGGTAAACCTCGACGAAGATTGGAAACAGCGCGTCCCACTCGGGATTGGCTATTGGAATCGCGCTCACGCGGAGTTGGTGTGGCCCGATCTCGATATGAGCGTCCGGATGAGCCAGTAGGTTCGCTGTCCAGCCCGGATGCTTTGGCTGGCCGAAGTTTGTTCCGATCAGTAGAACGTCATCTCCGTCACGGACGTACAGCAAGGGTGATGTTCGCGGTTGGCCGGTCTTAGCGCCGATGGTGCTCAACATCAGCATCGGGAATCCGTACACAGTTGCCATAAGCCTGCCGTCGGCGATGGGGGCGAGCCGCGGATCAATCGTGGGCCCAATTCGACGGTAGATGGCGGCGAAGCCGCGGGTGCGACCGAGTCGCTTTGCGGCCATCGTGAGCGGCCCAGTCTTGACGCTGTCTTCGTACTGTCGTATCTGCGCTAGTCGTGCGCGCCATGCATCGGTTGGCTCCGGCATTGCGGCCCGTTACTTCTTTCCGCGCAGTCGATCCCACAGTTTGCTGAACCATGTTGGCTGCGTGGCTGCAACGGTTGACGATGTAGTCGTGGCTGGCTTGGTCGTTGGTCGCGCTGGTTTGGCGACGCTGCCGGGGCCCCGAACGGTGTGTTCGACGAGTTCGAGGAAGATGTCCTTGTCCAAGACCCCGCCTTCGCGACGCATGGCTTGATCCGTGACGGCAAGCGGACGGTCGATGCGCGCCCAACTTGGCCGTCGCTCGGAGTCCCAGTTACCGGTACCGATTGGGTGCCAGTTTCGATCGTCGTCGTGGTCCTTGCTCGACAACATCAGGCAGACGAGGGTGTCTGCGTTGCTGGCATCGCGCCCTATCACGATGAGTGGTCGGTCCTTGCCCTGCGAATGGTCCTCTTCGAACGGCACCCACGCCCACACCACTTCGCCGGGATCTGGATCGCCATCGCGCTGCGGCGCGTAATCAGGGGTTAGTCGGCCGCGAAAGTCAACTGCGCCGCCGTGTTCGCCTTGGGAATCGTTCATGGCAAAACCTTAGGCGAAGCCAGTGAGCTGTGTCACCGTGTCGTGTCGTCACTTCGGGGTGGAAGTCCGGCATCCTATAGAAAGTTGAAGGCCCCTCCGAGTATGAATCGGAGGGGCCTTCGTGCACCTCAGCGTTGCTGAACCGAGTTTCCCCGCTCACCAGTCTGACGTGCTGCACTGTGCTCTTGCTCGAGTTCGATTGGCCGTTGGTCACCCGATTGCCAATCGTGGAGTTACCTCCGGCTCGTGCCGTCCTATCAGTGCGGGCTCCCGGAGAAGGTTCCAACGCGAGTGTTCTGGGTTTCCCGTTCCCAATCGCTGGGGTTGCCCCCTGGCACCTTACATCCGTTCGCTCCACCGGCTCGTCGGTTTGCTCTCTTAGACGTTGGCTCGGTTGCCCGTTCCATCATCAGCTGGGGGTGGCCCCATCTGAGTGCAATCCATCGTTCTCGGTGGTGCCAAGTCATTCTGCAGATCTTTGAAGTCCGCGGCCACGTCTCGCCGGTTTCCCGGTTTGTCGTCGCAGGGAGTGTCTCCATCGACCCGCCGAACTTTCTTGGCGTGAGAGAGTTCTAACGCTGTTTCACCCATGGGCACAAGGGGTTTGGCAAAAGTTTTTCTCGATTTTTTGAAGTATTTTTTGTGTGCACATGTTGTGCACAGGTTTTCCTCTCAACGAGGGGATTCATCCCCACGTTATCCCCACGTTCGTACACAGGGGGTCGGCATCAGATTGATCGCGAATCCGACCATCCTGGGCCGCACAAATCGCCGCCATCGCAGCATGGCTGCAAGTAAAAGCACTGCGGGCATTGGTCTTTGCCACCTTTGCGAACAAGGTCGGCACTCTCGCATGCAGGACATTGGCCCGGAGTTTGAAACATGGGATGACGCTACGACGTGGGCATTCTCATGTCGCAGCGACACGCGGTGTGGAACTCACCGCTACCGTCGAGGTGGGTAGCGCAGGCCGATTTGTCTCGCAATTTCGTCGATCGTCTCCATGATCGAAATCGTCTGTGCCAGAGACAGTATCGGCGATTCCGTCAGGCCAGAACGCAGGCATCGGCCGACTTCGGCAGCCTTGTGTCTAAGGTCCCACCAACGTGTGGAACTTCAACGTGTTCGCGCGCACCCGTGGCATTGTCAACGATCGAAAATGATGTGGGTCTAAAGAACTCTGGGTCTACATCTATGCGTCCGAGTGAGCCGGTGATGGTTGCGCCATTGCGAGTGCCGGCGAGCATCGTGGTGTTCAAGACGGCATGTGCACCTCCGAAATGACGAAGGATGATCGACGTTGTCACGTCAACGCCACCGTCTGACAGGTCGGCCGCGGCGATGATGTCGCTTGGTTTGCCAAGCAGCATCGCCGCGAATGACACAGGGTAGATTCCGACGTCCAGGAGTGCGCCACCCCCGGCTTCTAGGACGAATGCACGGGGGCTATCGGCGCCAAACTGTTCGCCGAATTCGGCCGTGACAGTTACGATTTCGCCGATACGTCCTGAGTTAACGACCTCGCGGATCTGGACAACGTGCGGAAGAAACCACGTCCACATTGCTTCCATGAGGAAAGTGCCTCGGGCGCGTGCAGCATCGGCGAGGAGGCGAGAATCGGCTGCGAGCGCGGCGTAGGAATCATGACGGTTCGCAATGTTGAAGCGGTTGGCAAACTCGGTGTTCGATCCTGGTGAGCGAGCTCCGACGGCAACCACCTGGTGGTCAGGCAGGTACTGCAGATCGGTGCAGAACGACGTTGCAATTCCACCGGCGCCGAGCACGCCCCAGCGAATCGTCTCGCCAAAGTTGGACTGTGTGTTCTCGGCGGGTTCAGTCAGTCCTCATCCAATCGTGTAACACGATCCGAAGGTGACGATTCGACCTGCGACTAACCTAGCCGCGGAACGGCTGAATCCCGCCGGCCGGAATCTGCCCAAGTCGTCCCGACTGGTAGTCCTCGACTGCCTGCATCAGTTCGCGCTGCGTGTTCATGACGAACGGACCCATCCAAGCAATCGGTTCGCGTAGGGGCTC
>JBAXUN010000092.1:0-8846 GCA_037129655.1 Actinomycetes bacterium | reverse complement strand
GGCCGTGAGCAGCAAGTCTTTGCGCGGAGCCGTCGTCATCCTTCGCCGGCACCCAGGCGCACTAGAACAAGATGGTCGTAAGCGTTCCTGCGTCGCGGAAGCCGACTCGTTCGTAGAGCCGGCGAGCAGCGGTGTTGTAGTCGTTGACGTACAAACTCACCACCGGCGCAGCCTGACGTCGAGCCAGGGCAACGACGGACGCCATGCCGGGGGCACCAAGGCCTAAACCGCGGAATTCCGGCGCCACCCACACGCCTTGGACTTGGCAAACTCCGTCGCCGATCGCGCCGATCTCCGCCTTGAAAATGACCTTGCCGTTATCGATACGAGCATAGGCGCGTCCCATGCGAATCAGTTCAAGGATGCGCGCGCGGTAGGCATCTCCCCCACCACCCGACGTCGGCGAAACGCCAACCTCTTCGGTGAACATCGCAACGCAGGCGGGCACGAGAACGTCGAGCTCGCTTTCGTGAACTTGCCTGACGCCGTAGTCCGGAATGACCGCCGAATCGCCGTCCATGACAAGTAGAGGCTGCACCGCCCGAACTTCTCGCGTTGGCCCCCACGAATCAACGATCAACGGCCAAAGCGCGCTTACATCGTCAGCCGGGCCGACAATTGATGAGCAGCGACGCCCGATCCTGCGCAGGCGTTCAGCGAAGGCGGTGCGGGCGGCCGGAGTGGTTTCAACGGGTACGAGATTCGCCCCGAGATAGAGCAGCGAGACGAGTTCGCCGTCCTCGGACCAACCCCACAGTTCACCCCCGAGTCGCCACGGATCGAGTCCGCTGCCCTTAACGCGTGAGGCCACGAAGCAGTGCGCGATAGGGTCCTTCGCCAGCACCTGCATGACGGAATCGAGGTCCCGCGGGGAAAGGACGCGAAGTACCCCCGCGGTCGCCGTTGTCATGGCTTAAGTGTGCCCGAGATCCTTGGCTTCGGGTAGCGAGGCCCGTAGCAATACATCGCAACGAAGACGGCGTCGAATGGCGGCACGTCGCGTGACGAACCTACGAGACGGTGACGACAGCCGCTTCGCCGGTCTCGGCGTCGATACCCATTTCTTCGGCCATTTCCAGGGCCATTTCGATCAGAGTTTCGACGATTTTGGATTCCGGAACGGTTGAGACGACCTCGCCACGACGGAAGATTTGGCCCTTACCGTTGCCGGAGGCGACGCCAAGATCCGCCTCACGTGCTTCACCAGGACCATTAACGACGCAACCCATCACGGCGACGCGGAGTGGCACCTTCAGCCCCTCAAGCCCAGCGGTGACTTGCTCAGCCAACGTGTACACGTCCACCTGGGCACGGCCGCACGATGGGCAGGAAACGATTTCAAGGCCGCGCTCGCGCAGGTTCAGCGATTCGAGAATCTGGTTACCGACCTTGACCTCTTCGATCGGCGGTGCCGAAAGTGAAACGCGGATCGTGTCGCCAATACCTTCAGACAGCAAAGCTCCGAAAGCTACGGCGGACTTGATCGTGCCCTGGAATGTTGGTCCCGCTTCAGTCACCCCAAGGTGCAGCGGGTAGTCGCACTGCTGCGCGAGCAGACGGTAAGCCTGAACCATCACGACTGGGTCGTGGTGCTTGACCGAAATCTTGATGTCGCGGAAGTCATGCTCTTCGAATAGCGAACATTCCCAGAGCGCAGATTCAACGAGTGCTTCCGGAGTGGCCTTGCCGTACTTCTCCAACAGGCGCTTGTCGAGTGATCCTGCGTTCACACCGATGCGGATCGGTGTGCCAGTGTCCTTGGCCGCACGTGCGATTTCACCGACGCGATCGTCGAACTGCTTGATGTTGCCAGGATTCACGCGAACCGCCGCGCAACCAGCCTCGATGGCGGCGAAGACGTACTTCGGCTGAAAGTGGATGTCCGCGATCACGGGGATGCCTGACTTCCTGGCGATCTGCGGCAGGGCGTCGGCGTCGTCCTGCGACGGCACCGCCACGCGCACCACCTGGCATCCCGCTGCCGTCAGCTCGGCGATCTGCTGCAGGGTCGCGTTGACGTCGGAGGTCAACGTCGTGCACATCGACTGCACGGAAATCGGTGCACCGCCGCCGACCTCGACTGGATGGGTCGAGTGCTTCAGCGTGATCTTGCGTGAGATCCGCCGAGGAGCCAGTACGGGTGGTGGAAGCGCGGGCATACCGAGTGAAACGTCCATAGGCACATCATCCCCTGCTGCGTGCGCGCCCGCCCGTCGACATACCGAAAAGCGGTCGGAACTGCGGTTGCCTAGCCGCCAAGTGTGATCGGCTTCACGAGATCTGCGTAGAGGACGACCGCACCCATGGCCATGAGCAGGATCGACATGGCATATGTCAGCGGGAGCGCCTTGGCGATATCCACTGGGCCGGGATCGGGCAGATGACGCACGCGGGCCCACCCACGCTTGATTGATTCCCAGACCGCACCCGCGACATGGCCACCATCAAGTGGCAGCAGCGGGATGAGGTTGAACAGGAAGAGGAACAGATTCAGGCCAGCCAGCAGGCCGAGCACACCGGCAACCTTGTCGAGCACTGGCGTGTTCTCAAGTGCGACCATCTCACCGGTGATTCGGCCAACGCCAACAGGGCCAACGATGCCATTCGGGTCGCGAGCTTCGGAGGTAAAGGTTTGACGGGTCAGATCCCAGAGCCGAGCGGGCAATGTGACGATTGTGCTGACCGCACGCTTGGAGGTGTCCCACATGAATGACGGCACTGTCGTGATCGACTCTGTCTGCCTAGCAACGCCCGGTGAAACGCCAAGGAAGTTACGGCTCTCCGTCTTACCCGTGGGCTTGCCGTTCGAGTCATACGTCGGCACGTCGATCGTGGCCATGGGCACCGTCAACGCGACCTGGGATCCGTTGCGGTCTACGACTACGGGCACGGCACCCGGGGCTGCATCGTGGATGGCTGATTGAGCATCCGTCCACGCCGAGACCGGCTTACCGTCGAACGAAACAATCGTGTCACCAGCCTTCAAACCGCCTGCAGCTGCTGGGGTTTGCGTGGCCGAGCCACATCCACCCGAGGTGTCGGCCAAACCGTCTGGCTGCGAGACAGTTGGTGTACACGGGACAACCTTGCCGATGGTGTTCGTGATGTGCGGTGTGCCAATGCCTGCAATAACAATTGCGAAGAGTATGAAAGCTAGGACGAGGTTCATCACCGGTCCACCAAGCATGATGATGATCCGCTTGTGCACCGGAAGTTTGTAAAAGACTCGCTGCGCATCCTCGGGCTGAACCTCGTCCATCGATTGCTGACGAGCATCGTTCACGAGGGTGGCGAAGCGACCAGTGGTGGATGCGCGAAGCATCGTGCCGTCGGTGCCCTTTTCCGGCGGGTACATACCGATCATGCGTATGTAGCCACCGAGGGGAATCGCCTTAACCCCGTACTCAGTTTCGCCCTTATTGCGCGACCAAATCGTGGGGCCGAAACCGATCATGTATTGGGTGACCTTGACCCCGAACGCCTTTGCCGGCATCAGGTGGCCGATTTCGTGCAGCCCAATCGATACGCCAATTCCGACTAGGAAAATCAGCCAGCCGAATACTTCAAGCGCCATCGTCACGCCAGAACCCCTGTCACTTCGCGAGCTCGGTTTCGAGCCCAGTCCTCAGCAGATAGAACGTCTGCCACGGACGTAGGGTTCCCAGAATTTCCAGCCAGAAACTCCTCAACGACCGCGGAAACCGTGTCGACGATCGATAGGAATGGCAGCCGGTCACCTAGGAACGCCTCGACACATTCCTCGTTTGCCGCGTTGAACACCGCGGGCGCACATCCACCGGCGATTCCAGCGCGACGAGCGAGACTGATCGCAGGGAACGCGTCTTCGTCTAGCGGCTGGAAGGTCCACGCAGTGGCCGTCGTCCAATCCAGGCCGGGGGCAGCATCCGCGGTGCGGTGCGGCCAGGCCAATCCGAGGGCGATTGGTAGGCGCATATCGGGTGGGCTGGCTTGGGCGAGGGTCGACCCATCGACGAATTCGACCATCGAGTGGACGATCGATTGCGGATGTACGACGACGTCGATCTTTTCGAACGGCACGTCAAAGAGCAGATGCGCCTCGATCAGTTCTAGGCCCTTATTTACCAACGTGGCTGAGTTAGTCGTAACGACCGGGCCCATCGTCCACGTCGGATGTGCCAGGGCTTGCTCCACGGTGACGGACGCGAGCTCGTCACGGGTGCGGCCACGGAATGGGCCGCCACTCGCAGTGAGAACAAGGCGTCGCACCTCTTGCTCGGTGCCACCAAGAAGGCATTGAGCCAACGCTGAATGCTCGGAATCAACCGGCACGATCTGGCCCGGTTTAGCGATCGCTTTCACCAGTGGCCCACCGGCGACAAGGGATTCCTTGTTGGCGAGAGCCAGGACGCTGCCCGCTTCCAGAGCCGCCAATGTTGGACGAAGTCCGATCGAGCCCGTCATCCCATTGAGCACGACATCGGTCGGTAGCCCAGCAACGTCAGTAGCCGCGTCCGGGCCAACCACGACGCGTGCTGACGACCCGTACGTTGTGAGTGCTTCTCGAAGTGCTTCCTCGCGCGATTCGTTGGCGATCGCAACGACCTCGACCTTGAACTCTGCGGCTTGGCTTGCGATTGCTGCGACATCGGCGCCGCCCGCGGCAAGGGCCACGACGGTGAACTGGTCTGGGTTGCGACGAATGACATCTAGGGCCTGCGTGCCAATAGACCCAGTACTGCCCAAGATGACGACCCGACGACTGCTCACTTGCCCAGTCTGACGGATAAACCGGATCCCGGTAACTTCACCACACCCTGATGAGCTCCTCGACGCTCGCGAGCGCGCCTAATCGGCGTAGGGATCAGCCTTGATCGTCCGCGGGTACATCGAATCGGCGATCGCCCGCTTCTCATCACTAATGCGGGTGGCGGCGTCTCGTGGTTGCACTCCGTCGGCGGCCGCACGCTCGAGCACCTGAGTGGTCAGCGGGCCGAGAACATCGGAGAGCTTGGCGAACGATGCGTCGGCTGTCGGCTCGATATCGCCGTACACGACCCACCACCACCAGGCATTCGTTCCCACGTTGGCGACGAAGTCGGGCACCACGGTGACACCGCGCGCATACAGCGAGGCCTCGGCATCTTTAAGGGTTGCGACGTTTGCGGCTTCAGCGATGATCGTCGCCTGAATGCGATCGACGTTCTCGTCTGTGATCACGTAAGACATAGCCGCCGGGATCAAGACCTCCGCATCGAGGGCAAGCCAACCCGCGCCGTCACGCAGCTCGTCGCCGTCTCGAAGCTTCGAACGATCGATGACGCCATATGCATCGCGAGTGAGCAGAAGGGTTTCAACGTCGAGTCCGTCGGCGTTGTATATCAGGCCCTCCCGATCGGCGATGCCAACAACCTTCACGCCAGCCTTGGCGAGGTAGCGAGCGGTGGCCCCACCCATCGAGCCGAAGCCCTGCACGACGGCGCGCGTCGTCGCAGGCTCGAGACCGCGATACTTCATTGCGGCCAACGCGGTAGTGGCAACTCCGTACCCGCCCACGAGTTCAGCCAGGCCCACGCCTTCGACGTCGACGGCGAACGCAGCAGTCTGACGATCGATACCAGCCTGAGGACCATCTTCAACAACGCGGTAGCCGACGCCAGCCGACGACGGAATACCTTCAGCAGCAAAGACTTCGTCGATCGTATCTTGACGCACCCCGAAGTCTTCACCGGTGGCGAAGCAGGTATCGATAAGGGGTTTGATTGCACGAGCGAATCGGCCGAGCACCTCACGGGAGCGCGGATCGTATGGGTCGCAGTCGATTCCGGCCTTTGCGCCGCCAAGCGGGATGTACTTGTCGCCCGGCGTGTAGACGACGGGTTCCTTCAGTGACATACCGCGAGCGAGATCGCGCACCTCATCGATCGTTACGCCCTTGCGCATGCGCAATCCGCCACCGCTCAACCCGCGGGAGAGCCGATCGATCACGACATAACCGTTGATGCCGGTCTCGTCGTCTGTCCACGTAACTTCTAAATACGACATGTCACTACTTCTCTTCGCGTTGGGCTTCGGGAACAACGATGACAGTGGGGCCAGGATTCGTTCGCGCATTCAGGACTGCAGCCGTGAGAGCTTGCGGCGTCTCGACGCGCAATGCAGTTGCGCCAAGACCCTGAGCGAGTATCACGAGATCACGTGGCGGAGCGGCAACCGCGATGGGCTCTTCGCCACGATCGAGCATCTCGTTACGGATCTCGCCATAGCCGCTGTTGTCGAACACGACGATCGCGATCGGTAGTCGCTCGGCGGCAGCCGTCGCCAACTCCGTCACGGTGAAAAGCAATCCCCCGTCACCACTGATTCCGACGACCTGACGATCAGGTGCGGCTAAGGCGGCGCCGATCGCTGACGGAACCGTGAAGCCGAGAGTGCCGAATCCGGTTGGGAAGTGCAGCGATGCGGGGCGATGTGCGGTGAAGTTCTGGATGAAGCCGTAGTAAACACACATCGCGTTGTCCGTTGCGATGACGGCATCGTCGTCGAGAGCCTCTTCAAGTGCGGCCACCCATGGGAGCCACTGCTTACCATTCGTTGCCGCCAGCGCGTCAGCTGCCGCCTGTACCTCGCTAACCCACGGTGCAACAGCCTTCGGCACGCCGTTGAATTTCGCCGAAACTGCCTCGACCATCTGCGAAACGATTACTGCCGAATCCCCGACCAGCATCGCATCGGTGGTCGCATTCACGTTCGCCATGCCCGGATCGATGTCAACGCGGATGACACGACCAGTCGGCGCGAAGGGACCGTAGAACAGATCAGACTGCGCGAGCTCAGATCCGATAATCAGTAATACGTCCGCAGCATTCACCGCCTCGACGACGGGCGGGGCCCACAGCCGCGCACCGAGCGAAAGCGGGTGATCACCGGGGATCACCCCGATACCGTTGATGGACGTGCCAACGGGTGCGCCCAACAATTCAGCCAACGCCACCACAGACGACGAAGCTGGAACGGCTCCCCCACCAACGGCAATCACAACTCGCTCAGCGGCAACGAGGTCGTCAACCACCGAGTCGAGCACAGCAGGCTCAGGCACTGGAGCTGGCGAGATCTCGCGAACGACGATCGTCGCGTCGCCTCGCTCTTCGAGCAGATCCAACGGAATCTCGACATGCACAGGACGCGGTCGCACACCAGCGAAGTACGCGAACGCGTTCGCGATCTCATCGGCAATCGCCTGATGAGTCGTGGGGTGTAAACAGGCCGCGGCGATGCGATCCATCGCACCTGTCTGATCTTTTGCTTCGTGCAGATAGCCAGTGCCCGAACCGCCGACAGGCAGAGAGCGCGGCATCGCCGGAGAAATGAGTAGCACCGGGCTCGAATCTGAGTACGCCTGAGCGATTGCGGTCGCTGCGTTGTAAACGGCCGGGCCGCTCGTCACAATCGCAACCCCTGGACGTCGCGACGTGCGTGCGTAACCGTCGGCGGCGTATGCGGCACCCTGCTCGTGGGTTGCGGCGATGGTGCGAATTCCGTAACGACCGAGGGCATCAAAGATCGTGAGGTTGTGCGTACCGGGGATTCCCCACGTGACGTCAACTCCATGGGCAGCCAGAGCGGCAACAACGACCTCGCCACCCGAAACATTCACCAGGTTGTTCGTCACGTCATTCCCGTCGTCAAGGCCACCTGTTACTGAGTCGTCAGTCAGTATGCCAGCCGCCGATGCCATCACGTGCGCTGGCAATCCAAATGAAGGATCACCGACAATGGACACATGACCGAGGTCTTACGTCTCACCGATTCCGATGAACGAGTTACCCGCCTGGCGGCCGAACTGGTGACCGAAATGGTAGCCATGTATGAGGGCATTCACGAGGCACCTCAGCCACTTGACCCGCGGATCCACTGGGTGCTGCTCACCGACGACCAGGGCACTCCGCTGGCATGTGGCGGCGTTCAGCCGTTAGACAAATCAGTGCCCGGCTCACCGCTCACAATGGGTGAGGTCAAGCGCGTCTAGGTCGTGCCCGTCAACCGCGGTGAAGGACTTGGACACATCGTAATGAGCGAAATCGAGTCGTGGGCTCCCGAACTTGGCTTCACCCTGCTCAAACTCGAAACCGGCCATCTCCAACCCGGAGCCATCGCACTGTACGAAAGCCGCGACTGGGTTCCGATCGATCGATATGGGCCGTACGCCAGCGAACCATCATCGGTTTGTTTCGAACTTTCAGTCTGAAACTGACGATTTTCGACCGTAGGGAACAGGAACTCGCCGAAGGCTTTACACTCTTCGCTATGACCTCAACTGTTGAACTCACCGCGACGGACATCCCACAGGAGCGTCGCCTCGTAACCGCGCTTCCAGGCCCTAAGTCCACCGAGCTACAGGCACGCCGTGTAGCAGCAGTGAGCAAGGGCGTATCGGGCATGCTGCCGATCTACATCGACCGTGCCGGTGGCGGCATCCTGGTCGATATCGATGGCAACCAGCTCATCGACATGGGTGCTGGTATTGCCGTCACCAACGTTGGTAACGCAGCCCCTGCCGTCGTCGAGGCAGTGCAGGCGCAGGTCGCCAAGTTCACGCACACCTGCTTCATGGTGACGAGCTACGAGGGTTACGTCGAGGTGTGCGAGGCACTCAACCGCCTCACCCCCGGCGACCACGATAAGCGTTCCGCCCTGTTCAACTCAGGTGCCGAAGCGGTCGAGAATGCAATCAAGGTTTCGCGCGCCTACACCAAGCGTCAGGCCGTTGTTGTTTTCGAGCATGGCTACCACGGTCGCACTAACCTGACGATGGCAATGACGGCGAAGAACATGCCGTACAAGCAGTCATTCGGTCCGTTCGCGAG
>JBAXUN010000091.1:0-9355 GCA_037129655.1 Actinomycetes bacterium | reverse complement strand
CTGTACATCGCTGATGAGGTGCAAACCGGTCTGATGCGTACCGGCGAGCTCTGGGGAATCACCAAGCATGGGATTGAGCCGGACATCTTGGTGACCGGTAAAGGAATTTCCGGCGGTATGTATCCGATTGCTGCTGTGCTCGTCAGTGAACGCTGCGCAGGATGGCTAACCGAGGATGGTTTTGGGCACATCTCGACGTTCGGCGGTGCCGAGCTGGGTTGTATTGCTGCGCTCAAGGCGTTGGAGATCTGCAACCGACCGGAGACTCGCTCGATGGTCCACTACATCTCGGACTTCATCGGTAAGGGCCTGCGAGAGATTCAGGCGACGTACCCTGATTGGTTCATCGGTATCAGGCAGCACGGTGTCATCATGGGCCTTGAGTTCGCCGATCCGCAGGGTGCGAAGTTTGTGATGAAGCGGCTCTACGAGAACGGCGTTTGGGCTATCTTCTCGACCCTTGATCCGCGGGTTCTTCAGTACAAGCCGGGTATTTTGGTCAAGCCAGAACTGGCCGAAGAGCTTCTCGACCGTACTGAAGTCGGTATCGCAAAGGCACGTGCCGATGTCATGTCAGAACGGAAGTTCCGCTGATGGTCGACACTATGTTTGAGATGCCACTTGACCCCGCTGGTGTGCCGCGGGGTCGGGCAATGATTGAGCGCGCTGAATGGGCCGCTCGTGCATTTGCCTCGTACGACTCGGCTACCGTCCAGCGCATCGTCGACGCTGCAGCGCAGGCCGGAGCGGCTCGTGCGAAAGAGTTCGCTGAGTGGGCAGTGCGCGAGACGGGCTACGGAGTGGCTGAGCATAAGCTGCTCAAGAACATTGCCTGTTCGACAGGGATTGCGGCGAAGTACCGCGCGAGCGACTACATCGATGTCGTAATCGACAGCGCTGACAAGATGGTCGAAGTCCCGCGACCAGCCGGTGTTGTACTCGCGCTCACCCCGTCAACAAATCCTGTTGCCACCGTGATGTTCAAGATTATGTTGGCGCTTCTAACGCGTAATGCGATCGTCATCAGCCCGCATCCCTACGCCAAGGCCGTATGCGCCGAAGCTGCGCGCACGATGGCGGCCGCGGCTGTTGCCGCGGGCGCTCCCGACGGATGTATCCAAGTTGTCGAAGAGCCGTCTATCCCGCTGATCAGCGCACTTATGACCGATCCGCGGACTGACGTCATCTTGGCTACCGGCGGAACACCGATGGTGCGTGCTGCTTACCGCAGTGGGAATCCAGCCATCGGCGTTGGTCCTGGCAATGTTCCGGTACTGGTTGACGCCACCGCAGACATCAACGCTGCTGCAAAGAGAATCGTCGACAGCAAGTCATTCGACAACTCAATCCTGTGCACGAACGAGAGCGTCTTGATCGTGGAGGAGGCCGCCGCAGCGGGCCTTCTCAATGCGATGACTCGTTCGGGAGCGCATGTGCTTTCGGACGATGAGCGCGATCGGGTCCGAGATCTCGTCTTCCCCGATGGCCACTTCGACACCAAATGGGTCGGCAAGGACGCCACCGCGATTGCGGCCGCGGCCAACGTGCGCGTCAATCCGAAGACAAAGATTTTGGTTGCGCCATTCGATCTCGTTGTTCCTGAAGAACCGCTGGCACATGAGAAGTTGTGCCCGGTACTTGGGCTTGTCCGAGTACCCAATGTTGGTCGTGGAATCGATGCGGCGCAGGCTGTCCTTCGTATTACAGGTCAGGGTCATTCGGCGGCGATCCATTCGTCTAATGCGCAGACCATCATGGCATTTTCGGCTGCGGTGCGAGTTCTGCGTGTGTCTGTAAACGTTGGTAACAGCCTCGGCTCCTCGGGCATTGAAACCAATCTTGCGCCCACGATGACGATTGGTACCGGATTCTTGGGCCGATCGTCAGTGGGGGAGAACCTCGAGCCTAAGCACTTGATCAACTGGACGCGCATCGCATACAACGCAGATGCGTCAGTGCCCATGGCGGACTTCGCAGGATTGACGCCATGGGAGGTCCCAGGCGGGGCAGTTCCAACGTATCCACGGGCCTCCAATGAGGCGAATGCGGCACCACTTGTTCCATCTACCGTTGCAATGTCCAACGACGCCCCAGATGAGCTACGCGATGAAATCCGTCGTCTGATCATTGAAGAGCTCAACGCGATTGTCAGAGGCTGACCCACGTGGCAGAACTTCGTTCGTTCATCTTCCTTGATCGCCTGCAGCCGCAGACGATGTGCTATCTCGGCACGTGGATCAAAGGTGCTTTGCCGCGTGCAAATGTCGCAGCACAGATCATTGAGGTAGCTCCAGGCTTGGATATCGAGCCGCTTACCGATGTCGCGCTGAAGTACGCCGAGGTTCAGGCAGGCATCTTGGTGGTTGAGCGTCAGTTCGGTTACCTAGAGATTCACGGGCCGACTGGGCAGGTCAAGGCGGCTGGCGAAGCGGTTCTTGAAGCGCTCGGCACTGATACCGCTTCTGCGGTTCGTCCGCAGATCCTGGCTTCGCGGATCGTCACCATGCTGGATCGTCAACACGCCTTCCTGATCAACCGCAACAAGGTTGGCTCGATGGCCTTGCCGGGTGAGTCGCTGTTTGTTCTTGAGATGGCTCCGGCTTCGTACGCGATTCTGGCAACCAATGAAGCCGAGAAGGCTGCGGATATCAAGGTTGTTGACTACCGAATGATCGGTGCAACCGGCCGGGTTTACCTGTCGGGAAGCGAAAGTGATGTTCGTCAGGCCGCTGAGGCCGCTGAGGCTGCCTTGCGGGGTGTGCAGTGACGGTTGGCTTAGGTGAAAACGAGCGAGACCTACTGCGCCAGATGGTGCGGCAGGTACTGGCTGATGTAGTCCCCCAAACAATGGCGATGGCCCCGGCGGGTGCTTCCAGCGATGTGGTGAGCATCAGCTCCGACTCAGAGCTGCAGGTATTCGCGCGACGCATCGCCACAGCGACTCAAGCTGAGCGCGATGCAATTGTCGCCGGAACACGAAGTTTCCGTTTGGCGGCATCGGCAGCCCACCCTGCCTCGTCGTCGACGAATCCGCCTTCTCATGCGATTGTTCGTGTTGAAAAGGGTGCGGTAACAGAAAAGCATGTCCGCGAAGCTGCTGATTCGGGTGCGATTCTCGTACTCGGTAAGCGAGCTGTCATGACTCCGCTCGCGCGCGATCGCGCACGGGCGGCTGGCGTCAAAATCACAAAGGAGACGTGATGCTGCGCGCAACGGTAATCGGAAATGTCTGGGCTAGCCGTCGGTTGGAACAGATTCCTGCAGGTGCATTCCTCGAGGTCGAGATCGATGGCGGAGCAAAGCTCATTGCCTTCGACGTCCTCGGCTCCGGTGTTGGTGAGACGGTTCTCGTCGCCACCGGTTCAGTCGCGGCGTCCTGGTTTCCCGGGCCCGTCGCACCGCCGATCGATGCACTCATCATCGGCTCCATTGATCCAATTCCGTCCGCAACGGACACCGCGAAGACCCGCAAGAAGTAGTTCTTTCCTCATCAGTCCACGTCTGACGTGGTGAACCGAACTGTCCACGAAAACGTGGCGAACAAAGAAGGAGACAGCAATGTCGAACAACGCAATTGGTCTCATTGAGACCAAGGGATACGTGGCCGCACTCGCTGCCGCCGATGCCATGGTCAAGGCTGCCAATGTTGTCATCGTTGGTCGCGACCAGGTTGGTGACGGCCTAGTTGCCATCACGATCGTTGGCGATGTCGGCGCGGTTAAGGCTGCGACTGAAGCCGGTGCAGAGACTGCTTCGTCAATCGGCGAACTCGTTTCAGTACACGTGATCCCACGTCCGCACAACGAGCTCTCGAAGCACTTCAACGTTTCGGGTGAGGCGTCAGCGTGACCTCAGTCCCGTTCGCGGGACCTGAGTTACGCGTCTACCTGCTGGTGGAAGACCTCCAGCAGCAGTTCGCCGCGTACATGGGCACGCCCACGCGTGCTCGTGGGTACCCGCCGTTCGCTGGTCAGCACGCGCTTATTGTCGAGGTTGCACCCGGGCTTGCTATTGAGCGCGTTACGCACCTCGCGCTTACGAGCGTGCCCGACATCGAGCCGGGGATCCTGTTCGTCGAGCGTCAGTTCGGCGTGCTGGAAATCCACTCGTCATCGCTCGATGACGTGATGTCCGCCGGTCAGGCGATCCTCAATGGTCTAGGCGCAGTTCCAACTGATCAGTTGGCGCCACGTGTTCTTTATCACGATGTGATCGAGAACGTCACCGATCAGCATGCGGTGATCATCAACCGAAACCGTCAAGCGTCAATGCTTTTACCGGGGCAGAGTTTGCTGGTGTACGAAATGACACCTGCGCTCTTCGCCGCGGTCGCAGCGAACGAAGCTGAAAAGGTCGCACCCGAAAATGTGCTCGTCGATGTGCAGATGATTGGCGCTGCCGGCCGGGTGTACATCGGTGGGACAACCGAAGGTGTTCTCAAAGCACAAGAGGCAATCACCCGCGTACTTGAGTCCATCGAAGGTCGTGGGCAGTAATCTCTCGCACTAAGACGCGATGTGCCGGTAGTGGTGTCGTTGCAACGGGGATGTGAAATGGAGTTGGTGTGGGCGAGGCGCTCGATACTGAACGGCTTGAGGTCTTCGCACGTGCCGCTGCCATCGACCATGGACATCCGGATGCCGAGCTGACCCTGCTCAACGTCTCTGAAAATGCTACATATCGGCTTGACGATGGCGACACGCGCTTTGTGATCCGGGTGCATCGAACGAACTACCACACCCGCGAAGCAATCGAGAGTGAGCTGATGTGGATCGAGGCGTTGCGTGCTGACGAGATTGTTCAGACCGCTCCGATCCGCGCTACTCCGGACGGACGCGACGTTATCGCCGTAGCTCACCCGGACGGCGAGGAGCGTTTCGTCGTTGCTTTCGAATGGTTGACCGGTGTTGAGCCTCCCGAGGAACGGCTCGTTGCCGACTTTGCTCAAGTTGGGGCGATCACAGCGCGTCTGCATCGTCACGCCAAGACTTGGCAGCAGCCCGCCAACTTCACCCGATTCACCTGGGACTACGACACCTCACTTGGTGAGCGTGGTCATTGGGGGCCATGGCAGGACGGTATGGGTGTTGGCCCCGCGGAAACGCTGATACTGGGGCGCTGCGCTGACGCGTTGAAGAAGCGTCTGGATACATTCGGTAAGGGTCCAGATCGATTCGGACTTGTGCACGCGGATATGCGGCTAGCCAACTTGCTGGTTGACGGCCCGGACGTCAATGTCATCGACTTTGATGATTGCGGATTCAGTTGGTACCTCTACGATCTCGGCTCATCGCTCTCATTCATTGAGCACTACCCCGTGGTGCCCGAACTGATCGATTCATGGATCAGTGGCTACCTGACTGAGGGCACCTTGTCCGCAGAAGAAATTGCTGAGTTGCCTACATTCGTCATGTTACGTCGGTTGTTGCTGGTGGCATGGGTTGGCGATCACGCAGCAGTGCCCGAGGCGCAGGCACTCGGTTCTGAGTTCACCTTTACCTCATGTGATCTCGCAGAGACGTACCTAAGTAACTTCAGTTAGTAGTTAGATCAGATCACTGACCTTCCCCACGTAAAGTCTTCTAGAGCAGGAGTGAACATGTTTACCTCGATTGCTGGTCGCTCGGTCATCGTCACTGGTGGAACAAAGGGGATTGGTAAAGGAATCGCCCGCGTTTTCGCCAAAGCTGGTGCAAACGTCGTGATCACCGGACGTGACGAAGTGTCGGCTGCTGCCGCGGCGGCTGAGTTGACCGCACTGGGTGGAGGCACTGTCACGTACGTCCTTGGCGACATCGCGCAGAAGGCGCATAACGATGAGATCGCCGCTGCCGCGATTGACCGCAACGGCGGTATCGACATTCTGTGCGCCAATGCCGGGATCTTCCCGGGTGCTCCGTTCTCC
Source organism: Actinomycetes bacterium (assembly GCA_037129655.1). Lineage (GTDB taxonomy): Bacteria > Actinomycetota > Actinomycetes > S36-B12 > CAIYMF01 > Longivirga. The sequence continues at coordinate 3,450 of JBAXUN010000091.1, read as the reverse complement.
ACGATGTCGGAAGCCGATATGGACTTGGTGTTCGACACGAATGTGAAGGGCACATTCCTTTCGGTTCAATCGTGTTTGCCAGCGCTGACGGCCTCAGGTCACGGTCGCATCATCCTCACGTCGTCGATTACCGGTCCCGTAACTGGGTTTCCCGGCTGGGCGCACTACGGGGCAAGTAAGGCCGCGCAACTAGGTTTCATGCGAACAGCGGCCATCGAGTTTGCCGCACGAGGAATCACCGTAAACGCTGTGCTCCCAGGCAATATCGCGACGGAAGGCCTAGCGGAGATGGGCGCGGAGTATCGCGCGTCGATGGAATCATCGATTCCACTGCGTCGCCTCGGTGAAGTTGATGACATCGGCAACGCGGCGCTGTTCTTTGCCACAGATGAAGCCGCTTACGTAACCGGCCAGGCGCTCATCATCGATGGCGGTCAGATTCTTCCCGAGTCACTCGCGGCGCTTGAAGTCACTGAGTAGCCGACGCAGGCTAGTCTCGGCCTACGTGCCGCGAGGGTACGCCGGATAAGGGATGTCGATGACCGCGCAGGAAGCCACGCTGGGGCCGACCGCCGATGAAGCGCGCCGCAATCTCGTGGCAATGATTCGATCTGGTGCTTTGCGACCCGGCCAACGGCTGGGAGCAGAACGCGACTTAGCAATTCAACTCGGGGTCAGCCGATCAACGGTCCGTCAGGCGCTTTCTGCACTCGAGTTGGACGGTGCCGTTCGACGTGTCCCTGGACGCGGCGGCGGCACCTTCGTCGCTCGCGAAAAGATCGATCGAGATCTTTCGCGGATTGTTGGTGTTCCGGCGCTTCTTCGAGGTCAGGGCTATGTTGCCGGAACGCGGGTGATTAGCGCCTCACTGATCTCACCGGACCTTGCTGCCGCAGATGCACTTGCGCTGCGCGCTGACGAACTTGTCTTCGATCTCGTCCGGATCCGTCTCGCTGATGGACTGCCCATTTCCTTAGAGCATGTTCAACTGCCCGCGGAGAGATTCCCTGGATTGCTTGAGCGCTCACTGGGTGGATCTCTCTACGAACTCATGGAGCAGGAGTACGGCGTAGGTCCATACGAAGCCGTTGAGCAGTTGGAAGTTTTCTCAGCAGGCGAAAGCGAGGCGCTTGTCCTCGATGTGCCGATCGGGTCACCACTGATTTCCGTCACTCGTACGACAACGGACGCAGATGGACAACCTTTCGAATACTCGCACGATCTCTTTCGGGCCGATCGGACGAGGATTACGGTTCGAACCTTTGGTAAACCTAGTTCGGACGGTCAGCCGAGAGTGCGCGGCCGGATCGTTGAAGTCCGGTCGGACGACGACTAAGCATTTTCGTGCGACAGTGGGCAGTTTTGACCAATTGCCCGACAAATGGGCGGCAGTGGGGGCACACTGGGCACAGTCTGGCGAACAAGTAGGGGGATCACGTGATTAGGTTCGATCTAGATCTGGCAGCCGAGGCCGAGGTGCCCGCTGAATCATCGCAGGACGTCGTTGACGTACGTCAGCCTGCCAATGGGATGTTGGCGGCGACCGAGGGTGAAAGGTCGGCAAGTACGTCCGCTTCCGGGGCGTAGGAACTTGGCACGTTTACTTCGACAAACAAAGCCCGATGCACCGTGGTGAATCTGTAACCACCGCTGAATTTTTCGGGGTACCAGTCAACGCCATCGACGGCAATGACTTGCTCGGAAGGATTCACCTGTGGTGGTTGAACCCCACAGCGGATCGTGATTGCCGGATTTCCCCAAGCGCTGGTGAGGTCGGAGTTCGGATGCGATGCCACAACCTTCTCTCCGACAACCTCGTCCGGTAGTCGTCCATGTAGTGCAGCGCATGCGTAAGCCCCAGGGCCAGTTGGTGCCGGGGTTGGAACCGCCACATCAACTCCGCGTGAGCAGCCCGCCAAAAGCCCTGCAGCAGTAGCGACAAGGACCAGGCGCATGGCGACAGTCATGGGGATACGTGGCCGCTATTTCACAGGTGGATGACGGGGCACGTAAGGGTGCGGGTGATTCCCTCGACGGCCTGAATCTTGGCCACGACCGCCTTGCCTAACTCGTCGAAGTTTTGCGCTTCCGCGCGCACGATTACGTCATATGGACCGGTGACATCCTCAGCCAACGTCACGCCTTTAATCTGACCGATCTGAGCGCTGACGTGAGAAGATTTGCCTACCTCGGTCTGGATCAGGATGTATGCCTGAACGATCATGGCGGCCCCCTTGTTGAATCAGTTGGGGCTGGGACGCCCCTAGGACGTACGGACGTCATCGTCTGCGCAGTCAGACTATCGCTAAAGGACGATAGCTAGGCAACCGGGCGAGGGCAGCAACACTTTTGCCACGTGTTGTAGCAGGATCGTCCTTGAATCGCTTGATCTACTAGTGCTAGCGATGACCACTGCGGGCACTTAGATACGTCATCAACGGGTGACGGGACGGACGGAGGTCTGCATGGACGTGGGTGAGTTGGGTGAATTCGGGCTGATTGAACTGGTGACGAAGAGATTCGCCCCGACCGCGCACGTGCTACTTGGCCCCGGTGACGATGCGGCCGTTGTGCAAGCGCCCGATGGGCGGGTGGTGATCTCGACGGACATGCTCATCGAAGGTCGCCATTTTCGTCGCGACTGGTCATCGGCTCACGACGTTGGCCGCAAGGCAGCTGCGCAGAATCTCGCCGATATCGCTGCAATGGGCGCGAACCCAACTGCTCTGGTGGTCGGGCTGGGTGTACCGGCCACCTTGGACGTCGACTGGGTAGCGCAGTTTTCTGATGGGTTTGCCACGGAGTGTGAACTTGTAGGCGCGCGGATCGTCGGCGGTGACATTGTCCGGGCCGAGCTGATCACGATTGCCGTAACGGTACTGGGAGATCTTCAAGGCAGACCGGCGGTGACTCGCACCGGTGCGAAGCCGGGGGATGTGATCGCGATGGCGGGGCGCTTGGGTTGGGCCGCAGCTGGCTTGGCGATTCTGGGCCGTGGCTTTCGTTCCCCGCGTGTCCTTGTCGATGCCCATCGGGTGCCCGAACCTCCCTACGCAGCCGGAGTTTCCGCGGCCATCCACGGCGCGACATCCATGATTGATATCTCCGATGGCCTCGTCAGCGACGTTCGGCACCTGGCTGTCGCATCGGGGTGTTCGATGCATGTTCACAGCAACCTGCTCGTCGTTGATACCCCCGTTGCCGAGGCGGCGGCCGCGTTCAATGCTGACCCGCTTACCTGGGTGCTCACCGGTGGTGACGATCACGCCCTCGTCGCAACATTCCCAGCCCGCGGTGGCTTACCCGACGGATTCATCATGATCGGTGAGGTGCTCGAAGGTGATGCGGGAGTTATGGTCGACGGTCAGGCCGTCGAAGCCTCCGGGGGATGGGATCACTTCAGGGCTGAAAAGCCCTGACTTGTGCAGAGCAGGGCTGAAAAGCCCTGAC
>JBAXUN010000090.1:0-9379 GCA_037129655.1 Actinomycetes bacterium | reverse complement strand
TGAAGGAGGACAGCAATGACACACGGCTACAACGCTGACAAGGACAAGGTCCTAGCACGCCTCAATCGCATTGAGGGCCAGGTTCGAGGTATCGCTCGGATGGTTGAGGACGACACGTACTGCATCGACATTCTGACCCAAGTGTCTGCGGCTACGCGGGCGCTAGAAAATGTTGCCCTCTTGCTGCTTGACGACCATCTTGACCACTGCGTCCGAAACGCCGCCGCAAGCGGTAGCCCTGAGGCTGACGCAAAGCTGCGTGAGGCCTCCGAGGCAATCGCACGCCTCGTTCGTTCTTGAACCCAATCACCAACTCTTCTAGGAGAAGTTATGAACACGACCACATGGACCGTCGAGGGGATGACGTGCCAGCACTGCATCGATGCAGTCACCGAGGAAGTCTCAACGCTGCCCGGCGTGACCGCTGTTGCAGTTGACCTCGAGGGCGGCCAGGTGTCCATCACATCGGAAGATGCCCTGGCTGTTAGCGATGTAGCCGCTGCAATTGATGAGGCCGGATATCTCCTGATCACCAACTGATCCCACGTCTATGAACGGAGCACAGATGAACACCTCAGTCGTCACGTCGGTTGACCTCGTCGTGACCGGAATGACGTGTGCATCATGTGCTGCCCGGGTTGAGAAGAAGCTCAACAAGCTTCCGGGCGTGAGCGCCACCGTCAACTACGCGACGGAGACGGCGCGGGTCGACGTGCCGGCAGGAGTTAGCCGCGATGATCTCGTAGCCGTGGTTGAGGCAACCGGCTACGGTGTCGCCGAGCCTGACGATGTGCACGATCCTGATCCGGACAATCTCGAGTATCGGTGGAAGGTCTCGGCAGTCTTGTCGGTACCCGTACTCGCGATGGCCATGATCCCCGCATTCCAAGTCAATTGGTGGCAGTGGGTGTCATTCCTACTCGCGTCGATCGTTGTGATCTGGGGTGGTGCGCCGTTTCATCGGGCCGCACTGCTCAACGCCCGCCATGGCATGACAACGATGGACACCCTGGTATCCATCGGCACATTGTCTGCTTACCTCTGGTCGACATTTGCGATCATGTTCACCAATGCTGGCACCGTCGGTATGCACATGGACATGTCGTGGCTACCTAGCCACAACTCATCAACTGCCGGCCATCCGGACTTGTACTTTGAATCGGCCGCACTCGTGACCACGTTCTTGCTCATTGGACGTTGGCTGGAAAACCGAGCAAAGCAGAGTTCGGGACAAGCTCTCCGCGCACTTCTTGATTTGGCGCCAAAGACCGCAACTATCCGCGAGGGCGAGACGGAATCTTTGATCCCTGCATCGCATATCAAGGTTGGCGATCTCGTCGTTGTTCGCTCCGGCGAACGAATCGCTGCTGACGGTGTGGTCGTGGAAGGTGCGTCAGCGGTGGACGCGAGCATGCTCACCGGAGAGTCCGTGCCGATCGACGTATCCATCGGCGACAGTGTCGCTGGGGGAACGGTCGTTCAAGATGGCCGGCTCATCATTGAAGCGACCCGGGTCGGCGGTGACACCTCTCTCGCTCACATCACTGCACTCGTCACTTCGGCACAAGCTGGAAAGGCTCAGATCCAGCGCCTCGCTGATCGGGTCTCGGAAGTATTCGTGCCCATAGTCCTAGTGATCGCCCTTGTGACTCTGCTTGCGTGGGGATTCACCTCCGGATGGCAGCAGGGCTTCACCGCGGCCGTCGCAGTCTTGGTTATCGCTTGCCCGTGCGCACTTGGCTTAGCCACCCCAACTGCACTTCTAGTGGGCACTGGGCGAGGGGCCCAGCTGGGCGTTCTTGTACGTGGCCCAGAAGTTCTCGAATCGACGCAAACGGTGAACACGGTGGTGTTGGACAAGACCGGAACCCTTACAACTGGCGTCATGTCAGTCGTTGATGTGTGGGGTGACGCGCAAGCCATTCGACTCGCAGGTGCAATTGAACATGCTTCCAGCCACCCGATCGCGCGCGCTATTGCGTCTTACGCGGCGAACCGAGCCGCGCTTCCGGTGGCGACCGATGTTGTGACGGCTCGCGGCGACGGGGTGAGCGGTGACGTTGAGGGTCACCGAGTTCAGGCCGGACGTCCGGGATGGATAGCGAGCGACAATTCCTGGCCCAACGAACTCACAACCTGGCAGAGCAGTGGGAATACCCTCGTCGCAGTTACGATCGACGATGTCCCGCGGGCACTGTTCGCGGTATCCGATGTCATCCGGCCCACGACTCCCGAGGCCATTGCTTCCCTGCGCGCCCTTGGCATCGAACCCATCATGGTCACCGGCGACAACCAAGCCACCGCACACCAGATCGCAGCGGAGTGCGGTATTGACAAGGTCCATGCCCAGTCACGTCCCGAAGACAAGTTGGCAATAGTTCATGCCCTTCAACAGCAGGGTCGGGTCGTTGCAGTGATTGGCGACGGAGTTAACGACGCTGCTGCGCTTGCCGCGGCCGATCTTGGTATCGCCATGGGCAATGGAACCGATGCCGCAATGGAAGCGGCAGACATCACTCTGCTGAGGGAAGACCTCAACAGTGCAAGCGATGCAGTACGACTTGCACGGGCAACTCTGCGCACGATCAAGCAAAACCTTGCATGGGCATTCGGCTACAACATCGCCGCAATTCCGTTAGCCGCTTTAGGGCTGCTAACCCCGCTGATCGCTGGTCTTGCGATGGCCCTGTCGAGCGTATGCGTTGTGGCAAATAGCCTGCGGCTGAAGAATTTTCGCTGACGTGCGCTTCGTGCGCATAAGCCAGTCGAACGTAGCGACTACGCGTCGCCGCGGATTGAGCGCAGCCACTGATCCGCATCGCGGAAATCAGCATCTGTGACACCCTCACGAACAAGTGGCTGACGTCCGTCATGCCGCGGGTACGAACCCAAGAAGCGCACATCAGCGCAAATGCGATGCAACCCAGCCAATGCCTCGCCCACGCGGGCGTCACTGACATGACCTTCACAATCAAGCGAGAAGAAATAGTCGCCCAAAGCCTTACGCGTTGGCCGTGACTCGATCCGGGTGAGGTTCACCCCACGCACCGAGAACTCCGTCAGGATCTCCATCAGCGCTCCGGGGTGATCAGCGCGCATGAACAGGGTGAGAGTGGTCTTATCTGCACCGCTCGGCGTCGGCAGATGTCCTTGACGCGCCAACAGGACGAAGCGTGTCCATGCTTCGTGATTATCACCAATATCGTCGGCCAAAATGTTGAGTCCGTAGATATCCGCAGCAATCCGTGGGGCTATCGCGGCCTCGAACCCCGCTCCAGTTTCAGCCAGAGCTGCCGCCGCTGCGGATGTCGATGTCAGCGGGATGACGTTAGCCTGCGGAAGATTCGCTCGCAGCCAACCACTGCATTGAGCCGAAGCATGGGGGTGCGTACCAATCGTTCGGATCTCACTCATACCAATGCCCGCGGGCGCCATCAGCGTGAATGACACCGAGATCACCTGCTCGGCGACAATGACGAGCGGCTCACCTACTGACAGTCCATCCAGCGTCGTAGCAACAGAACCCTCGATCGAGTTTTCGATCGGGACGAGCGCGCGGTCGGCGTCACCAACGCGAAGTGCGGCCAAGGCCTCAGCAACTGAACCGCCTGGAATCAGTTCAGCACCATGGCTGTCATCGAGTTCGTGGAGAGCCGCTTCGGAGAACGATCCGCGCGGCCCTAGGAAGATGATGGAGGTCACTTTGCTCGTCCCTTCACCGCGTACGCGACAGCCTGTAGCTCTTCCGGAGAAAGTGGTGCGTCACTTTGACCCGCCTTTATGCCCTTCATATACGACCGAGTCTCTGACCGACCGTGAATGGATGTGAGCACCAAGCCATCGCCGCCATCGTCCAAGAGTGCAGCGCTGAAGGACAGCCGACCACCCATATCCCCAAAGGCGTCGTACCGAACCACGCTCACATGCCGCACCGCATCAGATAACTCGACACGGGTTTGCGATAGGAGTGCGGACAGATCGTCGACCTCGCCGCGCAGAGCGTAAACCTGCTCAGCTTGGCGCGAGACGGCACTTACGAACGACGGTGCCTCATCGTCGGCTGCGAGCAGCACAAGTTCACGGCGCATTTTGCGCTCTCCTCGGAGGGCCAGCACGCCGAGGATCGCAGCGATTCCGGCAACCACAACACCTACGATCACGAGTGCGTCGCGTACGGAGGGATCGAGGGCCACAGGCCAAGGGTAGTGTGCGCCGCCACGTAACTCGAACATCGATGCAGTTAACGCAAAAATGCGAGGCACTCCCCTGCGGAGCCTCGCATTTGCATTGCTGTGATACCCGCGTCACAACTATCGAAACCTCGCTGAGCGGATCGTTGATTGGCGACGTCGCAGGTGCGCAACAGTCTCGCGTGATGTGAGGACGAGAAGAGGATGAGGACATAAAAATGACCGGACGCCGCCGACGGGGGATGCAGCGGCGTCCGATCTACGATCACGGTAAGTAGTCAAATCCTCTGAGGCAACCACAACGCCGCTGGTAGAGCGCTTATTTACCTAAAATTGAGGTTTCGTCCACCTCAGCCGAACGCATGAGAGCGTCCACTACCATTACGCACGGTCACATGGAGCCGGTCTCAGCGCAGAGTGACCTGACGATGAGCCAGGCTCGAGCGGGCTCTGCGTTCACCATCAGTGAGGTCGGCCGTTTGCCCTAACGCCACGTCAAGCCGCTCCTTTAGAGCAGCAGCCGGCTCCTCTATCGAATCGACCTCGGCACCCGGTGCAAGATCCCAGACGGGTACGAGCAGACCATGTGCTCGGAAGGTGCCGATCAATTTCGTGTCCGGCCCCAAGTCAGCCTCATCGCGGGCCAGCAGACGCCCGAGCGCTGTAAGGAGTGCCTCTTCCTCATGTGGCTGGGCCCAGCGAAGATGCTCCTTCGTGCCCACCCGACACCAGTAGCCAGCGTCGATCGATGAAAGCTTGCGGGTAGGAATCATTGACTCGCTTGCCCGCTCTAGTGAGGCCTGCACCTCGCCGGTTACCTCGGCAGTGGCATCCATCCAGAAGTCGAAATTGTCATGCACGGTTATCTCGAGTGGAACCGATACATCCAGAACATCCTGCAGACGTGGGCCATCACTGGCCCGACCCGGCGGGACCGGATTTCCAGGCTCGGTATCCAAAGCGCGAATAAGTGCGTCGGCTAGATCGCGGCTCGGATCGCCTGAGCCCGTCTGAGTTTGAAGGCCCAGCAGAATGTGTCCATCAGCGCGGACAATGGCCGGCCACGCCATCGGCAGAACCGTAGCCAGTGTCACCTGACGTCCGTTGGCGCGATCTGCATAGTCGCCGGCCAACGTCAGGGGTGAGGTGGCCGAGGGAACGATTTCGCGCAAACAAATCCAGTCAGTCTCGTTCGCCAGCCCCTCGAACGGTCGACGCACCAGAGTGGCTGACGCTTCCGCGGCCGAACGACCGTGGCACGCCTTGTATCGACGACCACTACCGCATGGGCACGGTTCACGAAGACCAACTACGGGCACATCTGCCTCGGTGGTCGCCGCTACCTGAGAGTCCTTGTTCTTCTTAGCCATGTCGCGAGCCTACGCGACTAAGGCGCGTTCATCACGAGTGGCGTTCGGCGGCCAGCCACGACCGCACGTCACTGGGCCTATTTGTGATGATGGCGTCGACTCCCCGTTCGACACACAGCAGCGCATCGGATTGCTCGTCAACGGTCCATACGTGAACCTCGCGTCCATCGTCATGCGCGCGCGAGACGATGTCAGGATCACGACGAATCACCTCGATCGATGGGCCAATCGCACGAGCATTAGTCGGAATCACCCCGCGTTTCAAACCCTGCGGATGCTCGGCTAGAAAAACCGATGGCAGCTGTGGCGCCAGATCGGCCATCCGCTTAACTGCAAGATAGGAAAAGCTCATGACGCGGATGCGCATGTCGTCACGATTGTCCGCCAGGTCGTATTCGGTCAACATCTTGACAACCGCAGCCTCGATCGCGCCGCCAAACCGGACGGGATGTTTCGTCTCGATAGCTAGGCCTAGACCCGAATCAACAATGAGATCAAGGAGTTCGGCCAGTCGTACCACGGGCTCGGGGGGAGCTTCAGCGGATCGTCCAGGCCACGTGCGTCCACTTGGCCAACGTCCAAAGTCAGCTTGTTGCAGCGAATGCAAGGTTTGCTCTGACACGACCCCACTGCCATCACTTGTTCGTGTGATGTCGCGATCGTGAATACAAACAATGTCACCATCACGAGTCAGTCGAACATCGCACTCGATCGCATCCGCACCGTCGGCAACCGCCCGTCTAAATGCAGCCATCGTGTGCTCGGGTTCGTATGCACTCGCCCCGCGATGGGCGACGATCTTGGGTAACCCCATCAGTTGGACTCCACAAGCAGCAGCGCGCCCGGATTGAATAGCCCGTAGGGATCGAACGCGCTTTTCAATGCACGCATTGCGCTGATCTCAGCAGCGCTTCGCGACAGGTGCAGGTACTTAGCCTTTTGCCTTCCGATGCCATGCTCAGCTGAGATGGACCCACCGAAGTCCGCCACGAGATGCAGCACAGTGTCATCGGCTCGGTTGTCGTCGGCTGACGGGCCGACCACCTCAAGATGCAGGTTGCCATCAGCGAGATGTCCGAAACTGAAGTAGTGCTCGACCTCGGGAAGTCGTGTCACGGAATCGCGCACCGCTTCGGAGAATTCGTCCCAACGATGACGTGGCACTGACACATCAAACCGATGAGTGATGCCGAGGTGTCCCACTGTTTCGCCAGCCAATTCGCGGTATTGCCAGAAGCGCGCCTTAGCCTGCGCATCAGTTGCGACGACCGCTTCAACATCGTCGGGGAGATCCATCGAGACCTCGCCCGGAGCGTTCGATTCAGTTTCGAGAAGAAGTAGATGCGCTGCCGGCGACGACAATGGCATCGGTAGAGAAACCCTGTCAGCGATGAGTTTTAGGATCGGCGCGTCAAGGATTTCCGCAGCCAGCAGCCGCGAGCCAGCCGGAACGGCGGAATCAACAATGGACAACGCGTGCTCAGCATTGGCCACACCGATAAGCGCAACCGCCGACGCACGCGGTGGGCGAACAAGAGCTAACCGCGCAGCCGTGATCACCCCGAGTGTGCCTTCACTACCCGTGAACAGGCTAGGGAAGTTGTAGCCCGTGTTGTCCTTCACCAGACCGGATAAGTGCGACATCACCGATCCATCAGGAAGAACGACCTCAATGCCCACAATCTGCTTACGAGTCATTCCGTAACAGCACACGCGGATACCGCCAGCGTTGGTGCCGATGTTGCCGCCCACTGTGCAGCTTTCACGCGAGGCCAGATCCACCCCGTAGTTCCAACCAGCTGCATTTGCGTGTGCGTGCAGGTCGCCGAGCGTGACGCCAGAACCGGCAGTCACCTGCCCGGTTAGTTCATCAACGGGATCGAGCCGGTTCAGCCTGCGCGTCGACAAGATCAGCATCGGGGGGTCGTCCGAGCCGGGAACAGATCCTCCGACTAGACCGGTGTTGCCACCTTGCGGGAGCACCGGGATGCGATGTTGGGCGCAGATCTTGACGACCTCGGCGACCTCGTCAGTGGATCCGGGACGAACAACTCCGTACACAGTGCCGGAGTATCTGCCCGACCAGTCGTGTGAGTAGGACCTTGTGATGTCGGGATCGATCAGCACGTGTTCACGACCGACGATGGCAACGAGGGCCTCAAGCACGGCTATCGGCAGAGGGGCCGTTGGCTCGGACGTCGCAGCAGACACACAGACATTGTGACTGACGAAAGGTGCATTAACTAGGTCGGCGCACGTCGGCGTATTTACATCGCCGACTACTTCAAGAACTTTGACGTGCGACGGTCAGCAAGAGGGGTTCCACCGGTTTGGCAGGTGGCGCAGTACTGAAGGGAGGAATCGGCGAACGACACCTCGCGGATGACGTCCCCACATTCAGGACACTGCTGACCTGTGCGCCCGTGCACACGCATACCCAACTTCTTCTCGGACTTCAGGTCACCTGCTGCCAGCCCCGCCGATCGTGACATCGCATCGTTCAACGTCGCGCGGAGACTGTCGTAGAGGCGTGAGACAACGTCAGGGTCAAGGGAATCTGCGGGCAAGAACGGGCTGAGTTTTGCAGTATGCAAAATGTCATCGCTGTACGCATTGCCAATCCCCGCGATGGTGGTCTGATCCCTAAGCAGTCCCTTGAGTTGTCGTCGGCCAGCAGCGCTTAGCAGGGCACTGAAGACCTCAACGGTGAAGTCTTCGTCCAACGGCTCGGGCCCGAGTTGGTGAACTCGCTCAATGTCATCGAGATCGCGTACGACGTGGATCGTCAACTTCTTTTGCGTGCCAGCTTCCGTCAGATCAAATCCGCCAGCTAGCGCACCATCGTCATCGACGAACCCGATCCGAAAGGCCAGTGGACCTTTACCTGGCTTGGGCACTGTTGTCGGGAGTTCATCTCGCCATTGCAACCAGCCCGCGCGCGCTAGGTGCGTGACGAGGTGGATTGGCTCACCATTGGCATCCACCATCGCTACGTCAATGAACTTGCCGCGGCGCGAAATGGCGAGCACCTGAGAATTGACAAGCTCTGTAACTGGCGGGTTAAACGTCTTCAGTGCACTAATCGATGCAAGCGCCACCTGAGAAACGCGACGATCAACAATGCGCTCGCGAAGAAACAACACCAAAGATTCGACCTCGGGAAGTTCCGGCATAGGTTCAGATTGCCACGTTCATCCTCAACATGGCGGGCTATCACTGCGCCACGAGTCTCTAACTGTGGGATCGACTGGTCAGAATCGCACTTCATGGGTGACACTGAGAACGTGAGCGAGCATGTCGATCCCGTCGTGGACGCAGTACTTCCGGGACGCATCGGCATTCTCGTCCGGATCCCCGTCTTACCTGGACTGCGCGCCGCCGCTCTGGATGTTCTCAATCGTTACGTGGATGATCTTGATAGTGAACCCGGCACTGAAGCTTTCATGGTGTGCGTGGATCCACAAGATGAGGATGTCGTCTGGCTTTACGAATGGTTCCGCGACGAGGCCGCACTGGCCGAGCATCGTGATGCACCACTGTTCCAATGGCTCATGAGCGAGCTACCCGAACTCGTGGGTGAAAATCCGGGCCTCATGCGGCTTGACCCCCTGCGCCTACGTATGACGAGCGCACTTACCGCAAACCTGTTCTAGCCGGCGTCTTTTTCTGTCGCCGGGCGATCCATTGTTCGGCGTAGATAGAACAAGCCAACAATCGGCAAGATCAAGGGGATGAATCCATACCCCTCCCCGAAGTGCGACCACACCGTCGCACGTGGAAACGCCGCCGCATCAAGGAAACTCAACGTACCCACGATGA
>JBAXUN010000009.1:0-33679 GCA_037129655.1 Actinomycetes bacterium | reverse complement strand
GAGCCACACCCATCGCTGTGGATTCATCGATCGTCAATTGCGCTGCTACTAGGCGAGTTGGGCCAGACACGTTCAGCATCGGTGCCATCGTTACTCCGTAGAACGCGTTACGAAGTCCGAGCAGCACGCTGGTCGCCACCGCTGAAGCCGCTCCGCCGCCGGCGGCGAGAACGCCCACCAACGCAAACTGCGAGCCGCCGGTAAACATCAACACCGATAGCGTCTGAGTCTGTAGAACCGTCAAGCCACCCAATACGGAGATCGCGCCGAATGAGATTCCGTATGCGCCCGTTGCCAATCCGACGCTAAGGGCATTGAGCAGAATTGTGCGTCGACGGATATGCCACTCGTGGATCACTCGGGCTCCGTGGGAATACCGCTATCGGCTGGGCCAACGTGATCGGCCAACCATTCGACCAACGGTGTCAGTGCGCGCCACGTCGAACGTACCTTTGTCAGCGTCGTGCGAGTATCGAGCCAGGTGGGTGTGCCGAACTGGTGACTCAGTAATACGTTCTTGCGTCGCAGAAGTGCAAGATGCGGGTGGTCATCGGCAACGCCGCGCGGCTTGGTCTTCATCAGATCGTCGCCGAGTTCTAATCCAGCCTTGAGCGCCTTCTTAAGCGCAGGCTCGAACGTGGCAACGATGGGGGAGTCAATTGCCTCCCGGTACCGCTGTGTTTGCAATGACGACGCGGCATACCAACCGCCGCCGACGTACAAACCTTGCGCAGAGATCTGCACGTAGTAGCCGATCGAATCCTCGACGCCGATCAGCGCACCCTGATGGTCCTTGTAAGGAGTCTTCTCTTTGCTAAACCGCACATCGCGATACGGACGGTAGATATGTGCGACACCAAACTCGGATTCCAGCTCGGCCAAAAGTTCTTCGAGCGGAGTGCGGACATTCGTCTCGTAGACGTCCTTGTGCTCGGCCCACCACACCTTGCTGTTGTTAACAGCCAACTGCTCGTAGAACTCGACAGCCGCCACCGGGATTCCAGAGAATTTTGCCACACCGCGAGCCTAGGGGCTGGCCTTCATATCCGCCGGAACAGTTGCCAGATTGTGCCGTCCCTACCGACGCTATCTGTTCTCGTCAGGTAACCTGCGTTCCGTGCGCATCGTCGTTGTCGGAGCAGGCTGCTGGGGTTTACCCGCCGCGGCTGAGTTGGCCCGTCGCGGACATGACGTCACCTTGATCGACCGACACGGACCAGCCCACACACTCGGCTCGTCATCAGGACCGACTCGGATCTGGCGGCTCTCGCATCCCGATCAGCTGCGAGTAAGGCTTGCTTTGCGGGCCGTCGGTGCGTGGGAACGGCTCGAGTCATTGACGGGGATCCAAGCAATCTTGCGTCGCGGAATCCTTTGGCGCGATGAGAATTCAGCGCCTCGCGTGATGGCTGCACTTGCCGCAGAGAATGTCCCATTCGAGGTCTACGACCCTGATGACGTTACGAAGGTGTTTCCCGGATTGCGGCCCGACGGCCGGATCGGCGTGTGGCAAGAAACCGCCGGGCCCGTGCTTGCGTCGTCGGCCCTCGACGCACAGGTTGGCCTGTTCGCAATGGCCGGTGGACGGCTTGAGGTCGGCCCGAACATTCGCAGTATCGAAGCGACCGCCGATGGGGTGCGACTAACGGCTGAGGACGGACGGATCTTCGAAGCCGACATGGCCGTCATTGCCCCAGGCCCCGGCGCCGGAGCACTGTTTGAAGCCTTGGATCTCGATGTTCAGTTTGCGCCCGTTCTCGAGCAGGTTTGCCATGTGGGCCAAGCGCCGGCAACGGACTATCTGCCATGCCTTTACGATGGACCGATGGGGGACGAGCCGGGCATGTACGGAATGGCCACACCCGGGCGAGGCTACAAACTCGGCGTCGATTACTCGATTCGAGACTGGACTGAGAACGATCTCGATCGCGTGCCGTCCACTCACGTATCGTCGATGATTTCCGAGCGGGTAGTGCGCAACTTCACCAGCCTCGATCCGACCGTCTTTGACGCCCAAGTCTGCTCGTGGACAGATTCGCCGGACGGGCGCTTCGTGATCGACACCGTGCTCGATGGCCGGGTTGTTGTGGCTGCGGGTGATTCAGGTGAAGGCTTCAAATTCTCCGCACTGATGGGCCTGATCTTGGCCGATCTGGCCGAGGGCAATGCGCCCGATGCTGACGTTGCCACCTTCGGGATCGCCAGATTTGCGAATGGCGGCGGGGTGGTCCCCGGTCCACGGACCTTGGGGAGTTAGGGTCGTGTCAGGCCAGAGTTAGCCACACCAGTTCGTCGTAGGAGTCATGCATGTCCGAGCAGAGTGAACTCACCTTCCGAAGCGATGTCACGGTTGAGCTCGTCAAACATGCCGCCTCCGATGCTGACGTGCTATTCGCCGCACGGGTTTCCACCCAAGGTGAACGCTCACTTGACTCCGTCGAGGCGGATACTTCCGGTGCTGAAGGGCTGATTCGCTTCCTGATGCGTGAGCGTCATGGCAGCCCATTCGAGCACTCCGTCATGACCTTCTACGTTCAGGCGCCGATCTTCGTCTGGCGTGAACACATGCGTCACCGCATGGCGTCCTACAACGAAGAAAGTGGCCGTTATCGGGTCCTCGAGCCACTGTTCTACGTACCCGCTCCAGAGCGAAATCTCATCCAGATCGGTAAGGCGGGCGCCTATGACTTCGTTCCTGGAACCCCCGAACAGTATGAACTCACCGTCGATGCCATTAAGACCGCGTGCCGTGAGTCTTATGCCCAGTATCAGCGCATGTTGGACGCTGGTGTTGCGCGCGAAGTTGCCCGCGCGGTACTCCCGGTGAACACGTATTCCTCGGCTTACGTCACCATGAATTCGCGTGCGTTGATGAACTTCTTATCGCTTCGTAAGCGAAGCGAGGATGCACATTTCCCGTCGTACCCCCAGCGCGAAATAGAAATGGTTGCCGAGAAGTACGAAGACGCCTGGGCGGCCATCATGCCGATGACACATGCGGCATTTGTGGCTAACGGACGCGTCGCGCCCTAGTCACAGACCACCACGCTCGCGACCGATAGGCTAATCCCGTGGCCCGCATTTCAACCTCGCAGCGACCCTTCGGTCGCATGCTCACCGCCATGGTTACCCCGTTCACCAAAGATGGATCACTTGACGAGAAAGCGGCTGCCGCGTTGGCCGTCGATCTGGTTGATCTCGGTAACGATGGGCTGATCGTCAACGGCACCACGGGTGAATCGCCAACTACGTCTGATGAAGAGAAGGATCGTCTTCTACGCGTTGTCGTTGAAGCTGTGGGCAGCCGGGCACATGTGATTGCGGGGGTCGGAACGAACGACACTCGTCACACCATTGAACTAAGTAAGGCAGCTGAAAAATCTGGCGCCCACGGCCTACTTGTGGTGACCCCGTACTACAACAAGCCCCCGCAGGATTCTCTGTACGCGCACTTCACGGCGGTGGCTGATTCGACGGGTCTGCCAGTAATGCTGTACGACATTCCCGGTCGGACGGGGGTCCCGATCGCCACCTCGACATTGCTGCGTCTTGCCGAACACCCGCAAATCATTGCGAACAAAGATGCCAAGGGTGATCTGTTCGGCGCACAGCAGGTCATGTCGCGATGTGAACTTGTTTATTACTCAGGTGATGACGCGATGAATCTGCCACTACTCGCGGTTGGTGCTGTGGGTGCAGTCAGTGTGACCGGACACCTTGTGGCTGACCGGATTTCAGCGATGATCCTTGCGTTTGAATCAGGCGACGTCGAACTCGCACGTGAACTCAACGATGAACTTGTTCCTGTGACTGAGGCAGTTATGGGAATAACGCAAGGGGTGATTGCGGTCAAGGCTGCGCTCACGCATCTCGGCCGTCCTGGTGGTGGGCCGCTCCGGCTACCACTTCTTTCTATTTCCGCCGAAGACAAGCTGGGCCTTTTTGAGGGCCTGGCTGACGGCGGAGTTGTGGGGTTTGCTTCATCATGACTCATGCGCATCCAGAACTCGGTCTGCCGCCGGAGTTGCCAGCTAATGGCTTGCGCGTAGTTCCGCTCGGAGGTTTGGGAGAGATCGGTCGCAATATGACCGTGTTCGAGCACGCGGGCAGGCTGCTTATCGTCGACTGCGGTGTTCTTTTCCCAGAGGATTCACAGCCGGGCGTTGACTTGATCCTGCCCGACTTCGATTTCATTCGCGACCGGCTACACCTGATCGACGGCATGGTGTTGACCCACGCACATGAGGACCACATCGGCGCGGTTCCGTACCTACTCCGTGAACGTCAAGACATCCCGATCTACGGATCGCAGTTGACCTTGGCCATGCTCGAGGCAAAGTTGAAGGAACACCGCATCAAGGCTTCGACGATTGAGGTCGTTGAGGGCCAAATCTCCAAGGCCGGCCCGTTCACCCTCGAGTTCGTTGCAGTGAACCACTCGATCCCAGACGCGCTTGCTGTGTTCATCGAGACCGCCGCCGGCACGGTGCTGCACACCGGTGACTTCAAGATGGATCAGCTTCCGCTCGATGGACGCACAACGGATCTGCGCGCCTTCGCTCGGCTCGGGGAACGCGGCGTGGACATGTTCCTCGTCGACTCCACCAATGCCGAGGTGCCTGGCTTCGTGCCCAGTGAACGTGAGATTGAACCAGCACTCGAGCGCGTATTCGCTTCTGCCAAGGGACGAATCGTCATCGCCTCGTTCGCATCCCATGTTCATCGCGTGCAGCAGATGATTGATGTGGCTCATCGACACAATCGCAAGGTGGCCTTCTTTGGTCGCTCAATGGTTCGCAACATGGGTGTTGCTCGAGATCTTGGCTACCTGACGATTCCGGGCAACTTGCTCGTTGCGAGTGATCAGTTGAGTGAACTGCCCGATGATCAGGTTGTCCTCATATGCACGGGTTCCCAGGGCGAGCCGATGGCCGCGCTATCACGCATTGCGAACAACGATCATCAAATCAAGATTGGCCCGGGCGACACCGTCATTTTGGCGTCATCATTGATCCCCGGCAATGAGAACGCCGTCAGCCGCGTGATCAACGGGTTGACTCGCCTTGGCGCCAAGGTGGTTCACAAGGGCAACGCGATGGTTCACGTCAGCGGTCACGCAGCCGCTGGTGAACTCCTTTACTGCTACAACATCGTGCAGCCGCGAAATGTCATGCCCGTGCACGGCGAGCCGCGCCACCTCAAGGCCAATGCAGAGTTGGCACTGGCCACGGGCATCCCGGCTGAGCGGATCATCCTGACCCTTGACGGGGGAGTCGTCGATCTCATTGACGGGAAGGCCAGTGTGGTTGGCGCGGTGCCCTGCGGCTTCGTCTACGTCGACGGCGCTAGCGTCGGTGATCTAACTGAGTCGTCGCTTAAAGATCGCCGCGTCCTGGGAACCGAGGGCATCATTACGTGCTTCGTTGTCATTGATTCCGTCGAAGGCAAGGTCACCGCCGGGCCGGAGATTCAGGCGCGCGGTTTCGTGGAAGATGACGCAGCGTTCGACCCCGTCGTTGCCAAGATTCGCCAGGCAGTTGAGGACGCACTTCGTGAAGGCACAACCGATCAGTACGCCCTGCAGCAGGTCGTTCGTCGCACCCTTGGCCGCTGGGTAAACGATCAGCATCGCCGTCGCCCGATGATCGTTCCCGTCGTCGTCGAGGTTTAATCGCTCGCCTCTCGATCGACCTGTCCGCTGCAACATTGCTCCCTGCTGAGATTCATGGTCAATCGCTGTTGCTGGTGTTACCGGTGTGGCGTGCGTGATCATTGGGGCTCCCTTAGGTAACGTGGCGTTTTATGGCGACCCGTACCTCCACGGCGCCCCAGTCTCGTTCAGCTCAGGCTGAACCTGAGGTTGAGGTTCGTGGATCTTCCCCTGCGGCCCGCTCGAGTAAGACTGCTTCACGGTCAACCTCGACGCGCGCTTCATCAAGCACGTCCCGTTCCAGTGCTGGTCAGTCCGGTGCTAAGCCGAAGGCGACATCAAAACCGCGTTCGGCGGCTGCGCCGCGCACGGCCAGCCGACCCGCTCCGGCGAAGTCGGGCCCGTCGCTGCTTAGCCGTATCGGCACGACTATGGCCCGGATCTTGGCTGCGATCTGGGTGGGTATCGCCCATGTCGTAGGTGGCGGTGCGCGCAAGCTTGGCCACGGTGCCCGTGAGCTTGACCCGGCCCATCGTCGTGACGGGCTCGGCCTAATGTTTATTGCGCTGGCGATCCTGGTGGCGTTCGCGACGTGGTGGAACATCTCGGCCGGCCTCGGTGGCATCACCAGTTTCTTGGTGACCGGCGCGATGGGAAGCCTCGATTGGGTGCTTCCGTTCCTGCTGCTCGGGCTTGCGTGGCGAGTACTGCGTCACCCGGACGAAAGTGCAACGACCGGTCGCGTGACGATCGGTGGCGGAGCTCTCGTACTCGCTGCGTGTGGACTCGTGCACATCATTCATGGCACACCGGTGCCGGCTGATGGTGCCGAGGCGATGGCTTCCGGCGGTGGATGGATTGGCTGGCTGGCATCGGCACCCATGGTTTCCGCCACACACCCGATCGTTGCCGCACTGTTCCTTATCTTGCTTGCCTTCTTCGGCATCCTGGTTGTGACGGCGACCCCGGTTTCAGCCATCCCAGAACGCGTACGGTCGATCAACGCTCGTGTCTTCGGCACTCCCGATGGTGGCCAGGGTGTAGACAATCTCGATACGGCCGCTACCTGGAGACGCGGACGTTCGTCCGTTGCTGTCGACCTTGGCGCACTCGCAGGGGATGAAGCTTTCGAGACACCGCTACTGGCTGAACCGACGAAGCGTCGCGGTCGCTGGTTCCGTCACGGGTCACCTGATGACATTGCCCCTGATGAGCAGCTCACCGAATCAATCAAGATCGACGTAACGGATGCGGTAGATGAGCAGGACGAGATTGATCTAGATCCTGACGATATCTCGACCGTGATCGTTGATCTGACGACGGGCGAGGTTGTTAAGCCGAAGCGTCGTGCTGCAAAGCAACTCCCGGAAAACCCTGACGTTATTGAACAATTGCCACTTTCCGGTGACGTGGTCTACCAGCTTCCTGACACCCAGCTGTTGAAACCAGGTGCAGCGCCGAAGGTAACGAGTAAGGCATCCGACGCCGTTGTTGCATCGTTGACGGGTGTACTCGACCAGTTCGGAATCGACGCACAGGTCACCGGCTACATGCGCGGGCCGACCGTCACACGCTACGAGGTTGAGCTTGGTCCGGCCGTCAAGGTTGAACGCGTCACAGCCCTGAGTAAGAACATTTCATACGCCGTCGCAAGTGCTGACGTGCGCATCCTGTCTCCTATTCCCGGTAAGTCTGCGATCGGTATTGAGATCCCGAACACTGATCGCGAACTTGTTAGCCTTGGCGATGTTCTTCGCAGTAAAACCGCATCGGGTGATCACCATCCGATGTTGGTTGGTCTTGGTAAAGATGTTGAGGGTGGATTCGTCTGCGCCAACCTTGCGAAGATGCCGCACATTCTCGTGGCCGGTGCCACCGGCGCTGGTAAGTCTGGATGCATGAATACGCTCATCACGAGTGTGCTGATGCGTTCAACACCTGACGAAGTCCGCATGGTCTTGATCGATCCCAAGCGCGTCGAACTCACTGCCTACGAGGGCGTTCCACACCTCATCACGCCAATCATCACGAACCCGAAGAAGGCTGCGGAAGCGTTGCAGTGGGTTGTTCGTGAAATGGATATGCGTTACGACGACCTCGCGCACTTCGGTTATCGCCACATCGACGACTTCAATAAGGCTGTTCGTGCCGGCCAGGTAAAGCCACTGCCGGGAAGTGAACGGGTCATCACTCCGTACCCGTATCTGCTTGTGGTTGTTGACGAGTTGGCCGACCTGATGATGGTCGCGCCACGTGATGTTGAAGACTCGATCGTTCGTATCACGCAGCTCGCCCGTGCCGCAGGTATCCACCTCGTCCTTGCCACGCAGCGTCCGAGCGTGGATGTTGTCACCGGATTGATCAAGGCTAATGTCCCGAGCCGGCTAGCGTTCGCGACATCGAGTCTGGCTGACAGTCGAGTCATTCTTGATCAGACGGGTGCGGAAAAACTCGTTGGCCAAGGTGATGCGCTCTTCTTGCCAATGGGTGCAAACAAGGCCATTCGTATTCAAGGCTCGTGGGTGAGCGAGAACGAGATTCGCAGCATCGTGGCTCATTGCAAGACACAGATGACTCCCGCATATCGCGAAGACATCGCGGCTCCTGCCGCTGCGAAAAAGGACGTGGACGAAGAGATCGGTGACGATCTCGACATCTTGCGTCAGGCCGTCGAATTGGTAGTGACCTCGCAGTTTGGTTCAACCTCGATGCTTCAGCGCAAGCTGCGTGTTGGCTTCGCCAAGGCCGGTCGACTCATGGACCTCATGGAAACACGGGGGATCGTTGGGCCGTCTGAGGGAAGCAAAGCGCGTGAAGTTCTCGTGACCTCTGAGGAACTCGAAGACATCCTGGCAACGTTAGGCGAGTAGCGCGATGTGCGTTGCTGTGAGCTGTCCGTCTTCGGTCGTTTGAGGCGTACGATTGATCGCGCAGGGAACTGCGGTTTCGCACAACGTTTGTGCGATGAAAGGTTTGTGTGGTGAGCAGCGCTATGACGATCGGTCAGACGATCGGTGCTGCCCGTGAGGCACAGGGCCTGTCGATCGACGACCTGAGCGAGAAGACGCGAATCCGTCCAGCGCTGCTTTCGTCAATCGAAGCGAACGATTTCGCGGCCTGTGGCGGGGATACGTACGCTCGCGGACACATCCGCAGTATCGCGACAGCGCTTGGACTCGAGGCTGCTGACTTACTTGACCAATTCGGTGCACAGGGCGGAACTCCGGCCCACGTTTCCGCCACGGTGGCACCGATCGAGCAACCCACGCGAATCATGGAATCAGCAAATCGGTCAGACGGGCTGCGTCAACTTGCCGGATCACTAGGTATCCAAGATGCGCGAGGCGGCCGGATCTGGCTGCCACTTCTGGCGATTCTCGGAATCGTCCTCGCAGGTGTCGGACTGTTCTTCTTCTTCACTCACCGAAGTTCTAGCAGTCCGGCTGCATTGCCGAGTACGACGCCCTCGTCGGTGACCGGCTCAACGAGCAGCCCTGCACCCACCCTGTCTAACTCGCCAACGCCCACGCCTTCTGAATCGCCCTCGACGATGCCCCCGTCTGAGTCACCATCGTCCAACGTCCTCGTTACCGATTCGGGAACTCCGGACGCGTCAACCTCTGCGCCAGTTGTGCCAACGTCGGGAACTAGCGTGCAGGTGACCGTGACTGGTGCAGCGGCTTGGGTGAGCGCGGCTAAGGGCAAGGGCGGGGAGAAGATCTTCGAAGGTTTACTGACCTCGGGGGATACGAAAGTGTTCATGTCGGATACCACCGTCTACCTGGTTGTTGGTGACGCGGGAGCAGTGACATTGAAGGTGAACGGATATGACCTCGGTGTGGCGGGGACGGCCGGGCAGGTCGTCCGCACGGAATACGGCCCCGGTAATCCAAACCAGTAGCCAATGAGATTTCTCAACCCCGAGGCCGCCACAGCGCAATTCCTGACGCTGCCCACCACATGGCGAGGATCATTCGTCGCACGCACTAGGGTTTCACCATGACCGTTGAGCAATCAGCCCCCCTGCGGGTAGCGCTTGTGACCTTGGGCTGCGCGCGCAACGACGTCGATTCCGAGGAACTGGCGGGCCGACTTGAAGCCGACGGCTGGGAGCTCGTAGACGATGCGGCGGATGCCGATGCGGTGTTGGTGAACACGTGCACGTTCGTCGAGGCTGCGAAGAAGGACTCTGTCGACGCACTCTTGGAAGCTGTGGATCTCAAGACCAGCGGTCGCGCCCAGGCTGTCGTTGCAATTGGTTGCATGGCTGAGCGGTACGGCGAACAGCTGGCTGAGTCTCTACCTGAGGCTGATGCTGTGTTTGGCTTTGATGACTACGTTGATATTGCTGGTCGTCTGCGACGAGTGGTTGCCGGTGAGCAACATGTTCCACATGCCCCCCGTGACCGCCGCTCACTGCTTCCGATCAGTCCGGTTGATCGCACAGCATCCTCGGTCGCACTTCCCGGGCATGCTCAGGGCGACGAGCCTGACCTGCCGGAAGGTCTAGCACCAGCCAGCGGTCCCCGTGTTGTGCGACGACGCCTTGGAGGCGGACCTAGCGCGCCGCTGAAGCTCGCATCCGGTTGTGATCGACGCTGTGCCTTCTGCGCGATTCCGGCGTTCCGTGGATCGTTCGTTTCTCGTCGACCAACCGAAGTTCTGGACGAGGCCCGTTGGCTCGCATCCCAAGGGGTACGCGAAGTTGTACTCGTGAGTGAGAACTCAACCTCGTATGGCAAGGATCTCGGCGACCTGCGACTGCTTGAAACTCTGCTGCCGGAAATCGCTGCGATTGATGGCATTGACTGGGTTCGCGTGTCGTATCTGCAACCGGCAGAGACACGTCCGTCCCTGCTGCAGGCGATCGCTGAAACTCCCGGTGTGGTTCCGTACTTCGACTTATCGTTCCAACACTCGTCACCAACAGTCCTCCGTCGGATGCGGCGATTCGGTGGCACGGACTCGTTCCTAGAGCTGCTGTCGAGTGCACGTGCTCTATCCCCGGAGGCCGGTGCGCGTAGCAATGTGATCGTCGGCTTCCCCGGCGAGACCGAGCAGGACGTCGAGGAGTTAGAGCGTTTCCTCACCGCAGCTCGCCTTGATGCGATCGGCGTCTTCGGCTATTCCGACGAGGATGGAACGGAAGCGTTCAACCACGAGGACAAAATCCCCGCCGATGTCATCGCTGCTCGCCTCGAGCGCATCACTTCACTTGCCGAAGAACTCACCGCCCAACGTGCCGAGGATCGAATCGGTGAGACCGTGAAGGTCCTCGTCGAGTCGATCGAGGGTGATGTGGTTGAAGGTCGCTCAGCTCATCAGGCACCTGAGGTTGATGGCATCACGATTCTC
Organism: Actinomycetes bacterium; assembly: GCA_037129655.1. GTDB lineage: Bacteria > Actinomycetota > Actinomycetes > S36-B12 > CAIYMF01 > Longivirga. Next base: position 22,674 of record JBAXUN010000009.1, on the reverse strand, counting down.
ATTGATGACCCACTGGCGAACTTACGTCTGGTGGACGTCAGGATCGGCGACATCATCACGGCGTTGGTTGAGCGCTCAGCTGGCGTTGACCTCATTGCCAGCGTGATTGATCGTAGACTCACTCGGTCATGACCGAGCGCGACGAACGCGACGAACCAGCGGACGTTCATGTCGCTGAACCTTCGTCATGGAATGTGCCGAACGGATTAACCGTAATCCGATTGTTCATGGTGCCGCTGTTCCTATGGCTCCTGTTGCGACAGGACGGAGCGGACACTGTCTCGCGGCTCTGGGCGGCTGCGGTTTTTCTCGTTGCATCACTCACCGATTTCGTCGATGGAGAATTGGCTCGGCGTAATGGGCAAGTAACATCGTTTGGCAAAGTCGCCGATCCGATTGCGGATAAAGCACTTACGGGCGCGGCGCTGATCGGGTTGTCCCTGTTGGGCGAACTGCCCTGGTGGATCACGATCGTCATTCTTGTTCGCGAGATTGGTGTGACCCTGTTGCGCTTTTGGGTTATCCGAGACGGCATCATTCCGGCTAGCCGTGGTGGGAAATGGAAGACCGCGATGCAAATGACGGCGATTATCTTGTATCTGCTGCCATTACCGTCCACCTTCGATGCGGTGCAAATGGTCGTGATGGGTATCGCACTTGCTTTGACGGTCGTAACGGGTGTCGACTACGTGATGCGCGCAATGCGTTTAAGGAAGGGTGAGTGACGTGACGGAGAGTGCTTCCACATCGGCCGCCAGCGCCGTTCACGCCCTGATCGGTCATGCCGCAACGATCGCGGTGGCCGAGTCACTTACGGGTGGTTTGGTCTGCGCAGCGTTGACATCAGTGCCGGGCGCATCCTCGGTTGTCCGCGGTTCTGTGGTGGCCTATGCCACCGAACTCAAATCCGACCTGTTAAACGTCGATGCCGATCTGCTCGCCCGTGAAGGTGCGGTTCACCCGAACGTAGCTGCCCAAATGGCGCGCGGTGTTCGGATCCGTTTGGGTGCCGACATCGGGGTCGCAACAACTGGTGTTGCGGGGCCAGAACCGCAGGACGGCAAACCGGTGGGCGAAGTTCACATCGCAGTTTCCACCGGCATGGATGTCCACCTGCGATCGCTGAGTTTGGATCCAGAACTTGGTCGCACTGGCATAAGGGCGGCAACTGTTGATGCGGCCCTTTCGCTGATCGCTGAGGTGCTCGCGTCATATACGTCTTCCGATCAGGGCGAATGATGTTGGTCTCGCTACAGATTCAACCTCCATCGGATTGAACCCACTGGCCGGGAACATTCTGCAAACCGCGGAACGTTGAATGTCTAGTAACTGCGTCATGTCGGCTCAATTGCTCGCATGAGGCTCGGGATTGTCAACGAGATGAGGTAACTGGTGTCTACCCAGATGGCTGAAAGTTCGCGACTCGCCCGATCCGAATGGGGCACTCTGCCTGCGTCCGACGGTCTCGCCGGGTACCGTAGTAGTCAACAAGACGTTGCAGGGCAGCGTCGGGATCCGCAGAAGGGAGGTACCGCAGTGATCATTTTGCGTCGTGTCATCGGTGATGAACTTCGTCGCCGCCGTCAAGATCAGGGTCGTACCCTTCGTGAGGTTTCCTCCGCGGCCCGAGTTTCGCTCGGCTACCTATCTGAGGTTGAGCGCGGACAGAAGGAAGCGTCTAGCGAACTTCTGGCTTCAATCTGCACCGCCCTTGACGTACCCATCTCAACGGTCATGCGCTCAGTGAGCCACGAGGTTGCAGTGCTTGAAGGCGTGGCGCCCGTCACCGATCTGCCAGTTTCTGACGCCTCGGTAATTGCCGCCGCCTAACGTGTCTGACGTTCGTCCGGCTGAGAGCGACGTTGTTGACCTCTCCTCTAACACCCCTGCACTGACACCCGCGCGCTCACCGCGATCTCGTGGTGGCAACGCCATGGGGCGCAGTCGAGCGGCGGCACTTGAAGGTGCTCGGCGGGTGTTCGCCGAAAACGGCATTCGCAAAGCGAGCATGGGTGACGTGGCTGTTCGTGGTGGCCTTGCTAAAGCGACGTTGTACAACCACTTTCGCACCAAGGACGGCTTGATAGCCGGGCTCGTTGCCGACGACGTTACTGAGTTGACGTCGGACTGTTGCGACCTGGCTCGAGACGATCTCGCGACCGCCTTGACCCGGGCTGCTGATGCGGTTTCACAACATCCCGTGTTAGTAGGACTGCGCAAGGTGGAGCCAACGGCACTTCTCGCCGCGGCCAGCCCGGGTGAAGGAACAACGTGGACGACGATTCGTGCGCAGGTTGCGCTCGTCCTCGATGCAGCCGATGTTTCATCGAGTGATGATTGTGTTGATCTGGTTTGCCGGTGGTTGGCTAGTCATGCGACATCGCCCGGTACATCGACTGCGCGCGCTGCGCAGGCGCGCGTGATGGCCGCCGGACTTCCGCTAGCGATTCGCACGACATCTTTCGCGACGCCAGTTTCGTAGTCGCATCGAGTTATCGGCTGGTTTTACTTGCCGGCCGACGTGCGGCGCGCTCGAGTATTGGTGGATGCTCGCCGGGCTGGCAGGTTGGGCAGAAGTATGTGATGTGTTCGTTTGGTTTGGTGCCCTGCATCGCGGCTGCGATTTTCCCCCGACACCGGCGGCAGTTTTCTTGCGCCCTAGCGTGGACGTAGAACTCAAGACCAGCGCGTCTCGTCCCCGTCGTGGCCGCCAGTGCCAGATCGCGATTGGTGATTGCGAGAAGTCGAAGAGTGTCCAGGATTTTCCCGACCTTGACTTCGCTTACTGGCACCCAGGGAGATGTCCCAGTGAGATAAAGGGCCTCGCAGATCAAGATGTTGTTTGCGCCTTGAATGCAGTCGCGGTCGCGAAGGGCTTCGGCAATTTCGCGGTTAGGAGCCGCGGACAGGCACGCTACGACGGGCTCAGGTTCAAAACTCGCGGCAAGGAGGTTGTTTGGACTCAGTGGACTTCTGGGCTCAGACATTAGAGTGCTCGCTTCCTTCTCATCGCGACCCGGGATCTTTGTGCACAGCGCGTACGTCGGACGTTGCGATCCTGACAAGAAAAAACGCTTCATGCCCTACGTGTTCCCATTGGCGTATAGGTCGATCGATGATGCGCGCGATACATTTGCCAACCGGCGAGGCGCATTCGCACTCGCGCAAACAACGAGGAGTGCACTGAGATGGCCGACACCAATTCGTCGATCGTGATGTACGGCGCTGACTGGTGCCCCGATTGTGTGCGCAGCAAGGCGTATCTAGACGGCCGTGGGGTGGCCTACACCTACGTCGATCTCGAGGCTTTCCCAGAGCATGACGAAACGGTGAAGTCGTACAACGCAGGAAACCGGCCGATCCCGACGATCGTTTTCGCCGATGGAAGCCATCTCGCTGAACCAACTGATGCTGAGCTTGGTGCCAAACTCGACGCAGTCTGAGCATCGGATTAGTCCCGGTACTTTGGCGCACGTCCGCACTTAGTGCGCGGGCGCATTGGCCAGCGAGTTCAACGATGACTAGCCTGTCACCTCGTGCGGTTAACTGATTTCTGGCAGCGCCTTGAGTCCGCGCTTGGGGCGGGCTACGCCCGTTCATGGGCGTCGGATTTTGTGATTGCTGATCTTGGTGGACGCACAGTGCTGCAATCGATCGACGATGGCATCGAAACCGTCGACATTTGGCGAGCGGTTCATGCTGAACTTCGCTTACCGGCATCGGACCGCTGACACTTTTAGACATATGTTCGACTAACCCGGCGTGTCGATACCGAGTCGAACACGCGTTCGACGTAATGTGTCTCGCATCAGCCGCTCGATGACTGGTCGACGACTCTCCGCGTGTCCACAGATCGAATTCCAGGAGTGTCGTCCTCAGCCAGATGGTGGGCAACGGTCGTTGTCGGACCCTTTCCGTAACGTCCACTTCATCGATATCCGAAACGTACGAAGGTAGGTCCACAATGGCAGCCTCCAAGACTCCGGGCGGGTCACGCGAAACTGATCGCGAAAAGGCACTCGATACCGCACTAGCACAGATCGAGCGGCAGTTTGGTAAGGGCGCGGTGATGCGACTTGGTCAGGACGGTCGCGCGCCGATTGAAGTAATCCCCACAGGTTCGATTGCTCTGGACGTTGCACTCGGAATTGGTGGTCTGCCACGCGGACGCATCATCGAGATCTACGGTCCCGAGTCCTCAGGTAAGACCACACTCGCACTGCACGCAATTGCCAGTGCGCAAAAGGCTGGTGGCATCGCGGCAATCATCGATGCCGAGCATGCTCTCGATCCTGAGTATGCAAAGGCACTTGGTGTTGACATTGACGCACTGCTTGTTAGCCAGCCAGACAATGGTGAACAGGCTCTTGAGATCACCGACATGTTGATTCGTTCCGGTGCAGTCAGCCTGATTGTCATTGACTCCGTCGCTGCCCTCGTGCCGCGGGCGGAAATCGAAGGTGAAATGGGAGATAGTCACGTCGGCCTGCAGGCGCGCTTGATGTCGCAAGCCCTTCGTAAGATCACCGGTGCTCTGAGCAACTCGGGCACTACGGCAATTTTCATCAACCAGCTTCGCGAGAAGATCGGCGTCATGTTCGGCAGTCCTGAGACCACCACCGGTGGTAAGGCGTTGAAGTTCTACGCGTCCGTTCGCCTCGATGTTCGTCGCATCGAAACCTTGAAGGATGGTACCGAGGCTGTTGGAAACCGGACCAGGGTAAAGGTCGTCAAGAACAAGGTTGCGCCACCGTTTAAGCAGGCCGAGTTCGACATGATCTACGGAGAAGGCATTTCGCGCGAAGGTGGTCTGATCGACATGGGCGTCGACGAGGGCTTCGTGCGTAAAGCCGGTGCCTGGTACACCTACGAAGGTGACCAGCTTGGCCAAGGTAAGGAAAATGCGCGTCAGTTCCTTCGCGATAATCCTGACTTGTCTGATGAGCTCGAAAAACGCATCAAGGACAAGCTCGGAATCGGAGCACGCCTCGATCTGCCCGCTGATGACATCATCGTTGATCTCCCAGAGATCGCACCGATCGATCTGTAAGCCTGATGGCGAAGAAAACTATGTCATCTGCCGATGGACCGACCCCGGGCTCATCGGCAGATGCAGTTCCAGACGCGAATCCCGTCGATGTGGCCCGTGCCATTTGCCTGCGCCAGTTAGCAATGGGCCCCCGTACCCGCCATCAACTCTCTGCTGCATTGGCTAAGCGCAATGTCGATCCTAAAGTTGCTGAACAGGTACTTGATCGGCTCGAGGACGTCAGTCTTATTGACGATGAGACGTACGCAGCGATGTGGGTGCGATCTCGGCATTCCTCACGGGGCCTGTCACGTCGAGCCCTAGGTCAGGAGCTGCGCCAACGGGGTGTGGCCGAGGCGTACGTCGAACAGGCCCTCGATGACATTAGTGTTGACGACGAGTACACCGCCGCGCGCAAACTGGTCGACAAGAAGTTGCCATCCACACGCAGCCTTGGAATCGAGACTCGGATGCGTCGATTGGTCGCGATGCTCGGTCGTAAAGGCTATTCAGGTGGCGTGGCCATGCGCGTTGTCCGAGAGGCGCTCGCGGACGAAAGAACTCTCACATTGCATGAGAGCCAGGTACTTAGCGCGATGGATGTAGCACTTAGCGATGCTGCCCGCGTGGGGGAGTAGCCGCGCTGACGTGTATGCCGGCAGGGCTCTGGGTTGAGGCGAGAATGCTAGCCAGTTTGGTATCTCCGCAACCTTCCTGAGCTGCGAGGTGAGGTACTTGTGGCAGACGTTCATGGATCGTTGTGGCTAGGCGTGCCATGACTCGAGCTAACTCATCGACCTCGTCACGGGTCCATTCCGCCAACAGAATTCTGGTGAAGAAGCGCGAAAGTGTCGTGGCTTCTGCCACGACTTCTCGGCCTAAGTCGGTGAGTTCCACTGTGGTTCTGCGTCGATCCTGCGGATCCATGCCGCGGACAATCAGTCCGTCATCGTGTAACTCGCCGAGTAGGCGGCTCACCGTGGAATGCTCAAGGTCCAGTGCGAGGGCGACATCCTTCACTGTGACGGCGGTGCCACTATCAGCAAGCTCAGAGACGGCGTCGCACGCATTTATCTTCGCCATGTCGAGGGGATGACCCAAACACGGCATCGACATTTGGGCCGCGGGAGGTTTGACGGTGGCCTTACGCAATCGTCTAAATGTCTTATCCACGGTGTCGACGAGTTCGTTTGGTAGGTGTCCGCCAACTGGTTTGGGCGTGCGGGCCATGTCACCTCCTCCTAGGATACGTGTGTCGGGCATGTAACTTGCATGTGCTAGGCACGTAAATTAGAGTACATGAAGAATATGTGCCTCGCACATATTTGTCATCAGGTACGTCGGGGTACATCGTCGAAATGGGTGTGTGAATCATGGGTGGACTTTCCCGCTGGGCTGTTCGTAAGCCGTGGGCTGCGATTGCAGCATGGTTTGTGTTGGTCGCAATTGTCTTCACACTGGGGGGCAAGTTTGGCGGCAAGCTCAATGACTCGTTCTCTCTGCCAGATACCGAGTCGCTCAAGGCGACCGAGTTGTTGGCCAAGATGCCAAGTGGTCAGGCTTCGGCTGCCACAACAGCCACCGCAAACATCTTGTGGTCGCCGGCAAAGGGCCTGGCGGTTGATCCGGCAAGTGCCGCGGCGATCGTGCCGGTGCTCACGAGTATCTCCAAGCTGCCGGGCGTTGCCTGTGTGACTAACCCCTTCGACAAGACTGGCCAGGGACTTGGCTCGTCCTGCCCCAATCCGCAGACCTCGCCGATCGATCCAAGCACTCTGCCAGCAGCGCAGGCCGCCGTCATCCAGGCTTCGCTCGTTGCCGCAGCGAAGGCGTATTCGCCCGTCAGTCCTGACGGAACGGTCGCCAAGTCAGTGGTGACGTTCGAGGGTGCCGGCGACGGCACTGGTGTACCCACGCAGACTGCAAAGGACATCATCACCGACATCAAGGGTGCCAATGGCGTCAATGGAATGCAGGTCGGTGCCAACGGTCAAGTTTTGAGCTTTGCCGGACAAGAGCCGCCGAGCAGTGAAGGTATCGGCCTGACGGTCGCACTCATTATCTTGCTCATTGCGTTCGGATCGATACTCGCTGCTGGGCTTCCACTCGTCACCGCAGTTTTCGGTGTGGCCCTCGGTAGCAGTTTGCTGCTGTTCATTGCTCGGTTCATTGACGTTGCCACCTTCGCGCCAACTCTGGCGGCAATGATTGGTCTCGGCGTCGGAATTGACTACTCGTTGTTCGTCATCAACCGATTCCGTCAGGGCATCTTGGCCGGCCACGACTCCAAGCGCGCTGCTACTGAGGCAGTGAACACCTCAGGGCGTGCCGTGGTGTTCGCGGCCTCGACGGTAGTCATCGCACTACTTGGCCTGTTCATCATGCGCATTAGTTTCTTCAACGGACTTGCTCTGGCGGCATCGGGCACGGTGATCATGGTCATGTTGGCGGCCGTGTGGCTGCTGCCTGCGATGCTTTCACTCCTTGGCGATCGTGCGGTTTCACCCGTGTCACGTTTTGCGGCAAAGGCTGTTGAAAACGGTCGTTACGGTGTGCCCGTTCAGATCGGCGCGACGATAGTTGGTCTTGCCCTTCTCGGCGGTAGTGCGTTGCCGGCCTTGGCCCCGGCAGCCAAGGGTTTTGCAACCGTTATCGGATTGGTTGCCCTCGTGGCCGGTGTCGGCCCATGGTTCTACAAGCTCACACGCCAGTCACGTGCTGAGGGTGCCCACGCTCCCGAGGGTGCAGGCTGGGCGCGCTACGCCCGTGCGCTGCAAAAGCATCCCGTGATTCCTGCGATTTTAGCCATCGGTGCTGTGCTGGCATTGGCCGTACCGGCGCTCTCGCTTCGTCTGGGCTTCCCCGATGATTCGGGGACACCTCCGGGCAGTATCAGCCGCATTGCCTACGACTTAACGTCAAAGGGTTTCGGGCCAGGCGCTAACGGACCTTTCTTCGTGGCGGTCCAACTGCCAAAGAATGGTGACGTCGAAGGACTTGGTCAGATCATCGGTGCGCTGACCAAAACCGAAGGTGTGGCATCTGTGTCGCCAAGTGTTGCGATGCTCCCGCTCGTTGGGCCGTCACTCAAGGACCAGAGCATCACCGCAGTTATGGTGCAGCCAACGACCGGACCGCAGGACGAAGCCACGCAACAGTTGCTTGATCGTCTGCGAACCGAAACGCTGCCGGCAGTGGACCAGAAGACCGGCGCGCAAGCGTATGTCGGCGGAGCCACGGCTATCACGGCAGACTTCAGTTCGGTGATGAAGGACGCGATGCCGCTGTTCTTATCAGTGGTTGTGGGTCTCGGCTTCCTGATGTTGATGATTCTGTTCCGCGCACCAGTCGTGTCGCTGACCGCCGTCGTGACAAGTTTGCTGTCGTTCGCCGCATCCACCGGCATCACGGTGGCGGTGTTCCAGTGGGGTTGGCTCAACGACCTATTGGGCGTCACCGGAACGGGGCCGATCTTCCCGTTCCTTCCAGTAATGGTCTTCGCGATCCTGTTCGGCCTGTCGATGGATTACCACGTCTTCTTGGTAAGTCGCATGCAGGAGGAATGGTCGCGTACGGGTGACAACGCGGCCTCGGTTCGTCGAGGTCTGGCCGGTTCTGGCCGCGTGGTCTTGATGGCAGCACTCATTATGGCGAGTGTGTTCGCGGCGTTCATTCCGACGCCGAACAACACCATCAAGCTGTTCGGCGTCGCACTTGCTTCGGCGGTACTTGTCGACGCCTTCTTGATTCGCCTGGTCTTCGTCCCAGCCTTCATGTCCATTCTTGGCAACGCCAACTGGTGGCTACCTGGATGGTTGGACAAGATTCTTCCGCACTTCGATGTTGAGGGCGCCGAAGATGAGATCGCCGACGATCCGGACCTCAAGCCCGAGACAGTAATGGTCTAACCTCAACCCACGCTCAGACATGGCCCGAATGTGCGCTTCATCGCGCGGATGCGGGCCATGTGCGTTTAACCTGACTCTGCACGACTCAAACTGCACGACTCAAACTGCACGACCCGAACCGCACGATCACACTTTCTTAACTTCTGACTATTGATATGCACGCATGTGCTTGATTACGTTCTTGGTGGCGGCTGTATAGCGCACTGAATTCGGTTGCATACCTGCGTGCGAGCAGGGAGCTCACGTGGATCCCATCGCCGTTGTGACTTTGGTAGCCGGCCTAGTTGTAGCCGGTGCCCTCTTTGCGGCCCTTGTACGACAGCGTCATTTGCTTCTGCAGGCAACGACGGATCGAGCGATGGAAGTTGCTGCTGGCGTTGATGCTGAACTGACCAAGCGTCAACGGGATATCGATGACCGCGTAGATCTGCTGCGCACCACCGCCCAAGCTGAGGCAGATCACACCAGAGCCCTAGCCGCAGCCGCACTTGCCGCCGCAGAACAGTCTCGGGTGCGGGCGGCTGACGACGTGCGTCGAGCAGAAGAGCGCCGGACTGCCATTGAGACTGAGACCGTTGCGGTCCGGGCCGATATTGAACGACTGCGCGACGAGGTAACCAGGATGCGCGACGAGGTGAGCCGACGCGAAGATCGACTCGTCGAACGCGAGAACCTCATTAGCGGTGAGGCGACCAGCCTCGCGTCGCGGGCCACCGAACTCGAGACGAGAGCTCGCGAATTTGGGGCTCGACTTGAGACCTTGTCTACGCGAGAAGCCTCGTTTGATGCAGATCTAGCCGCCGCGCTGGAAAAGGTGGCGTCGATGACCACCGATCAAGCCAAGGCTGAACTCGTCGCTACCATCAATGCACAAGCCAAGCGCGAGGCTGCCCTGACCGTCCGCGAAATCGAGCGCGAGGCGCGCGACGAGGGTGAGGCCCGAGCCCGTCGCATCGTGACTCTGGCCGCACAGCGGATCGCCAGCGAGCAGACCGCTGAGTCGACAGTGTCCGTCCTGCACCTGCCCGATGACTCCATGAAGGGGCGCATCATCGGGCGGGAGGGTCGCAACATTCGTACGTTCGAGGCAGTGACCGGTGTGAACCTGCTCATCGATGACACCCCGGAAGCGGTGCTGCTGTCGTCCTTTGATCCCGTGCGCCGTGAAATCGCCCGGGTAACCCTCGAGGCCCTTATCGCTGATGGGCGGATTCAGCCGTCGCGGATTGAAGAGGAGTATGAGCGCAGCCGCCTTGAGGTCGATGCCCGCTGCATTCGGGCTGGGGAGGACGCCGTCATGGATCTTGCCCTAGGCGAAATGCACCCCGATCTGATCGCCCTGCTAGGTCGTCTGCGCTATCGCACCTCATATGGGCAGAACGTCCTTGGCCACTTGGTGGAGTGTGCGCACCTTGCGGGAATCATGGCCGCGGAATTGAAGTTACCGATCGAACATGCCAAGCGCTGTGCACTCCTTCACGACATTGGTAAGGCGCTGACCCATGAAGTTCAGGGCTCACATGCGTTGATTGGCGCCGAAGTCGCGCGTCGCTATGGGGAAGATGAAGATGTCATCCACGCCATCGAGGCACACCACAACGAGGTCGAGGTGCGCACTCTCGAGGCTGTTCTAACGCAAACGGCCGACTCGATGAGTGGTGGACGGCCGGGGGCGCGGCGCGAATCCCTTGAGCACTACGTCGAACGGCTTGAAAAGCTTGAGCAGATCGCCTCAGCGCATCCCGGGGTTGAGAAGGTCTTTGCCATGCAGGCCGGACGTGAGGTGCGCGTCGTCGTCGTTCCCGAGGTTGTGGATGACATCGGGATGCAAATCTTGGCGCGGGATATTGCTGCTGAAATCGAGCATGAGCTCACGTATCCAGGTCAGATCCGTGTCACCGTGGTTCGCGAATCACGTGCAACGGGGCTAGCGCGTTAATGAGCTGCTGACGCGTCGGGTGGTCTAATGCCACCGGCGCGCACAGCCAAGATCGCGCCATAGGCCAAAATGGCGATGCTCCCAACAGCCACGACAGCCAGCGCGATGGGGGAGCCGCCGAACCGTGCCATGATAACGATGCCGATGACAGTCACCGTCAGATCAACTAGGGCTGCGGCCAACATCGCTACGATGGCTAACCTCTTCTTGTGGACGGACCGGCCTGGCGGTAACGCCATAAGCAGGCAGAAGGCTAGGAAGGCCAGTAGCGGGCCACCGACCATGAGACCGCTGACAAGCCCTGCCAGGCCGGCCATGCCGCCATTGTTGAGGTCGGCCGCCTTGGAAAGAGCCAGGGCGGCCACTACGGCACCGACTGGGCCACACAATCCGCAGACGATCGCTATCAACCGTGAATTGCTGTCCATAGGCCAATAATGCACGTGCGTAAGCCTGCGCCGCAGTATCGTTCGTGCCGTGTCCGAAAAGTGGAATGCCGAAGCAGCTCGTCCGTCACGTGTTCAGCGTCGCGACGACAACATGTTCGTCATGGATGAAGTCCACGGTGGCGTTGGACCCATCACAATGCGCCGCTACTTCGAGCTTGGGTTCAAATGGCCGCTCGAACTCGAGATTTGGGATATCCCCGTCGGTGCCACCGAGGGTGCCCACGTCCACGACGAAGTGGATCCAGACGGTTACGTCATGATCGACGAGTGTTACATCGTGCTCGACGGGCAGGGCCGTTTCCTCTTGGCAGATGAGGAAGTGGATCTTGCGCCAGGTGATGCCATCTTCATCAATCCCCACACCTCGCGAGGCATCGTTAACACTGGCGAGACAACGCTCCGAATTCTGCTGCTGTCAGACTTACCAGTCCAGGCGATGCCCTAACGGTCTTGTGGTTGGTGCGATAGGAGGATGCCCGTAGGCTAGGGGCATCATGCGTACGTACGAAGTGCGCACCTACGGGTGCCAGATGAATGTCCACGACTCTGAGCGGTTGTCAGGCCTGCTTGAACAGGCGGGCTATTCACGAGTCGAAACCGGCGAAGACGCCGATGTCGTTGTTTTCAACACCTGCGCAGTACGCGAGAACGCCGATAATCGCCTTTACGGAAACCTGGGGCGCCTGAAGCCGTTCAAGGATGCAAATCCCGATATGCAGATTGCTGTCGGTGGTTGCATGGCTCAAAAAGACAAGGGCGAGATCCTGCGTCGAGCACCATGGGTGGATGTTGTGTTCGGAACCCACAACATTGGGTCGCTTCCCGTTCTTCTTGAGCGTGCGCGCGTAAACGCCGAAGCGCAGGTTGAGATCCTCGACTCTCTCGAGACTTTCCCGTCAACTCTGCCAACGCGTCGTGAGTCCGCATATGCAGCGTGGGTAGCGATCAGTGTTGGTTGTAATAACACGTGCACGTTCTGCATTGTGCCGTCGCTTCGTGGCAAGGAAAAAGATCGACGTTCGGGTGACGTGCTCGCGGAGATTCAAGCACTCGTCGCTGAAGGTGTGATGGAGGTGACGTTGCTTGGTCAGAACGTCAACGCCTACGGAGTTGAATTCGGTGATCGTCAGGCGTTCGCGAAACTCTTGCGTGCGTGTGGTGACATTGAGGGCTTAGAGCGAGTCCGTTTCACCTCACCGCACCCAGCAGATTTCACCGATGATGTCATCGCAGCAATGGCCGAGACACACAACGTCATGCCATCTCTGCACATGCCGTTGCAGTCGGGCTCTGATCGAGTGCTGCGTGAGATGCGTCGGTCTTATCGCAGCGAGCGTTACCTCGGCATCATCGATCGCGTCCGCGAAGCGATGCCTCATGCGTCCATCACGACGGACATCATCATCGGTTTCCCTGGTGAGACGGAAGAGGATTTCCAAGCAACCATCGATGTCGTGAAGGCTGCCCGCTTCACTTCAGCCTTCACGTTCCAATACTCGCCGCGTCCAGGTACGCCGGCGGCAACGATGGAAGATCAGGTGCCACCTGACGTTATGGCCGATCGCTACAAGCGACTTTCAGCTGTTGTCGAGCAGATCGCATGGGATGAGAACAAAGCCCTCATCGGCACCTCGGTTGAGCTGCTGGTAGCCGAAGGTGAGGGTCGCAAAGATCAAGCTACGGCTCGGCTTTCAGGTCGTGCGCGCGATAACCGACTCGTTCACTTCACACCGGGCAATGAGGTTCCACGGCCCGGCGACGTCGTCGTCGCCGAGGTGACCTACGCCGCCCCCCATCATCTGGTGTCCGATATCCCCGTCACCGGAGTCAGGCGGACTCGATCTGGTGATGCGTGGCAAGCCCGTGAGTCGGGTGAGACCGAACATACGCACGGACAGTCAGCGGGTGCGCCAGTCTTGCTCGGCTTGCCGACGATGCGAGGCTGACGATCGTGATTGTTGCCGCCGCCTTTGTGCCGAGTGCTCCGATTCTTATTCCGGAGGTTGCCAGCGGCGCAGCAGAGGAACTCAACGATGTCCGTGCCAAGGCAATCGCATCGATCCAGCGCGCTGCCGCATCGGCAGATCACGTGGCGATTGTCGGGGCTGGTTCGCGCACGCGTCTATTCGAAAACGGGGTCGGAACTTTCGCTGGGTTCGGGGTGCCGCTCACGGTGACGATTGATCCCAACGCGCGCGCACACGCCGGCGAGCAGGTTGACGAAATTGGTGTGGCGGCGAGTATCGGCGTGTGGCTCTTGGATCAGACCCAGTGGAGCGGCGCGCGCAGCGTTGTCGAGATTGGCCCCGACGAATCGCAAACTCGGCTAGCTGAGTTGGCGATAGAACTGGCGGAATCGGCTAGTTCAGTTGCGCTTGTGATCGTGGCAGATGGATCGGCCGCACGCACCGAGAAGGCGCCGGGCTACCTGCATCCCGACGCGACACACTTCGATGTGCTCATCGAACAGGCTTTGGCTTCCGGTAGAGCGCAGGCTCTTGCTGATCTTGATCGCGCGCAGGCTCAGGCTGTCATGGCCGCAGGCTGGCCGGCCTGGCAGGTTGCTGCTCTCGCGATGCAAGGTCGGGAGATCGAGGCGAGCTGTGACGTCGCTGATGCGCCCTTCGGAGTCGGCTATTTCGTCGCGTCATGGGTGTGTTCGTAAGCGGGTGGCCGACCTCTGGTTGGTTCGGGAGCAGCATCCCAAAAAGAACGTGGGGCCCGTCACCCTGAGATGACGAACCCCACGTTGGTGGTCGAAGAACTACTTGATGATGTTCTTTGCGGCCTCGGCGGCATCGCTTGCGGCCTTCGTTGCTGCGTCTGCGGCACTACCGGCGGCGGACTTCGCTGCGTCGGCGGCACTAGTCGCAGCCTTCGACGCTGCGTCTGCGGCGCTTCCGGCAGCTGACTTGGCTGCGTCAACAGCATCGGTGGCGACTGACGATGCCTTATCTGCGGCGTCGGTTGCAGCGGACTTGACGGAGTCAACGGTGTCGCTGCCTCCGATGTTGTCGACGGCTTCCTTGGCCTTGTCGAGCAGGTCTGAAGTAGTCGACTTGGCCTTTTCGGCTAGGTCGCTGTTGCTCACGTCATCGAGGGCAGCCTTCGCCTTGTCAGAAAGATCTGAAACTGCAGCTTTGGCCTTCTCGCCTGCGTCGCTGTCGAGTGCGTCGTCGATGAATGCCTTTGCCTTGTTCAGCAGACCGCTTACGGCGTCCTTGGCATCGTCCATGCTTGTCATAAGTACTCCTAGTGCAATGTCGAAGGGAAGGTCATGACCTAACCTAGGGGATCATGAGTAACCTGCCCACTCGTACGTTTTCCCCGCACGAAGTTGTGGGTCCGGCATGACTCTGACCAGCAACCTTGTTATTGCGGTCGTCGGGCCGACGGCTTCTGGTAAGTCGGATCTCGCACTCGATCTTGCACTCGCCCTCGATGGCGAGGTGATCAACGCGGACTCAATGCAGGTGTATCAAGGCATGGATATTGGCACCGCCAAACTCCCGCCGAATGAGCGACGCGGTATCACTCATCACATGTTGGATCTGTGGCCGGTGACCCAAACTGCCAACGTCGCGGAGTATCAGCGGCTCGCAAGGCTTGCCGTCGACGATACTCATCAGCGCGGGCGTATTCCCATTTTGGTTGGCGGGTCTGGTCTTTACGTAAGGGCCGTTGTGGACGACCTGAGCTTTCCTGGGACTGATCCGCAGATTCGCGCCCGGCTGGAAGGTGAGCTTGAGGCGGAGGGGCCGCAGGCGCTCCATGCGCGTCTGGTCCAACAAGACCCAGTCTCAGCGGCTGCCATCTCGCCCATGAATGGACGTCGAATCGTTCGGGCGTTGGAAGTTATCGAAGTGACCGGACAGGAATTCGTCGCAACCTTGCCCGAGCCGGCCGATGTGTATCCCACGGTGCAGGTTGGTCTTGATGTTCCGCGCGACCAGCTTGACGAGCGGATCGATCAGCGGGTCGATCGGATGTGGGCCGGTGGACTCATCGACGAGGTTTCTCGCCTAGACGCACTCGGCTTGCGGCACGGCGTAACGGCTCGGCGCGCATTGGGCTACGCGCAGGCGCTTAAGTTTCTCGACGGTGAGTGGACGCAGGACGAAGCAATCGAACACACCAAACGAACGACCCGTCGGTTTGCGCGTCGCCAAGACACGTGGTTTCGACGCGATCTTCGTATCGAATGGATTCCCTATGACGATCCGAATGTGCTCGAACGAGCACTCGATGTGGTTCGCAAAACGTAATACTCGGTACCGAAGACATACCGGAAGATCGGTTTGGGGATGCGTAAGAAAGCCGCCAAAGTTCGGTCACCGGAATCTGCGGTTGCCTGCGACGAGTGTGCGCGCATCGATGCGCGCTTTTGGTCGATGTAGCCGCGCACATTCACCCGGTGGGTGATCTCCGCGCTTGCGCTGAATGCGCGCTCGAATGAGGTGGGGTCAAACTCCGGTGGAAATGTGTAAACCGTAGAAACTAGTTTCAACGCCTTAACGATGAGATCGCGTGGTGCGGTTGCCTCGAAAACATATGGGGTGTCCGCAATTTCGGCCGCCCTAACCGAGACGTCGTGAACCCGAACATGATCGGGATGACCGTAACCACCGTTCGGGTCGTAGGTGATGAGTACATCAGCGTTTTCTTCACGCAGAATCTCGGCCAGCTTCTCTGCGACTTCTTCGATTGATGCGCGGCACAGGGGCATTGCACCACCATCCTGCTGTTCTTCATCGCCATGCAGGCCGGAGTCGGCAAAGCCAAGTCGAATCGTTCGGTGCACACCGAGAATGCATGCACTCTCATCGAGCTCGGCTGCGCGAATTGATGCAAGACTGTCCGACAAGTTTTGTGATGCCAAGCCTGCCGCGCCATCGGTCGCTACGACAAGAACGACCCGTTGCCCTTCTTTCGTCGCACGGGCCATCGTGCCTGCGGTCAAGAAGGCTTCGTCGTCCGGATGCGCGTGAAAAAACACTAATGTGCGGGCGGACGACAAAGGCATACTGCATTCTCGCACCTGGCCATGAGTGTCGATGGCTTTGAGCGTGTTGAAGTCCTGCGAGGTCGGCCGCAGCATGGGACGGGGGATACAGTCAGGACGTGCGGATCGTCCACATCAGCGATTGTTACGCGCCGCGGCTCGGTGGTATCGAGACGCAGGTGCGAGCGCTGGCTATCCGTCAGGCTGAACAGGGCCATGACGTACACGTCATCACAGCGACGCCCAGCCCCACAGTTCGAAACGGCAGCGAAGTACTCGACGGGGTCAACGTTCATCGCGTGACGGCCCGGATGCCCGCGGACTTGCCCGTACATCCACGGGTGCGCAAGGAGATTCGCGCCGCCTTGAGTGCCGGTGGCGTGGCGGCCGGGGCAGACGCAGTTCATGTACACGGTGGGGTTGTATCGCCGTTCGCGTATCCGGGGGCCAAAGTGGCGCGAAGCCTGGGCCTGCCGACGGTCATCACGATCCATGGGGTCTGGGGCGGCATTTTTCGACCACTTGCGAAGTTTGCTGATCAGATCACGTCATGGACATCGTGGGGGGTTGCGCTTACCGCTGTGAGTGACGCTGCCGCTGATCCGATTCGACGCATCGTTGGGCCGAGTGTGCCGGTGACGTTGGTGCCAAATGGCATCGATGTTGATAAGTGGCGGGTGGCCCCCGTAGCGGGGGATATCAACGAATTGCGGATCGTCGCGGTGATGCGGTTAGCGCCTCGCAAGCGCGCCGTCCCGCTCGTCACCATGGTGCAGAAAGCGGCGCGTGAGTTACCTCGTGGCCGACGTCTTCGTCTCGTGGTCGTTGGCAATGGTCCGATGGAATCGCGGGCCAAGCGGGCCGTCGACACGTCGATAACCAACTGCACAGTGGAATTTGTCGGACGGCTCACTGCTGATGCTGTTCGCTCTACGCTGGCAGATTCGGACGCGTTCATTGCTCCTGCCCTCTTGGAGTCCTTTGGCATTGCCGCGCTCGAAGCGCGGACTGCGGGACTGCCGG
Organism: Actinomycetes bacterium; assembly: GCA_037129655.1. Classification (GTDB taxonomy): domain Bacteria; phylum Actinomycetota; class Actinomycetes; order S36-B12; family CAIYMF01; genus Longivirga. The sequence goes on along the minus strand of JBAXUN010000009.1, from coordinate 5,324 downwards.
TGCTGGCATTCGCTTCGACAGGAATTGCCTCATTTGTGCATCACGAAATCGAGGGGCTGTTGGCCAGCAGCGACGATGAGATGGTGGCCAACCTCGTGCGATTGGCGAGTGACGATCCATTGCGTGCCCAGATCGCTGAACACAACCGCAACACCGACCCGAGTGAATCGTGGCCGAACGTTCTTGAGCTGGTGCAACAGGCCTACGCTCGCGCCGTAGAACTCGCATAGGCTAATGCCGTGACCGATTCCCACAGTGTGCGCGACGATGCGCTAGTAAGCATGAGCGGTTTACGGGTCGTGAAAGCTCATGGAACGGGTAATGACTTTGTCATCGTTCCAGATCTCGAGGGTGTTCTTGACCTGACGCCCGAACAAGTGCGGGCTCTATGCGATCGTCATCGTGGTGTGGGCGGTGATGGAGTTTTGCGCGTGGTGCCCACGACGTTGGCTTCTGAGGTAGCTGACCAAGCGTCCCAAGCTTCGTGGTTCATGGACTATCGCAACGCAGATGGGTCCCTTGCTGAGATGTGCGGCAACGGTGCTCGTGTCTTCGCGCGTTACCTGCAGGTGGCTCTTCTAGAGACGACATCGCAGTTTTCGATAGCCACCCGTCGTGGGCCGTGTGCGGTGGAACTTCATGGCGATGGCGATGTCGAAATCAACATGGGGCAGGCGACCGCACCCGCTGTTCGAGTGATGCCAGTAGTGACAGTCGGAGATCGCGGGTGGAACGGATCACCGGTGCTGACGTCGAACCCACACTGCGTGGTGTTTCTTGAGGACGGGTTAGCCGAAACTGAAAATGCCTCTCAGGCGCTAGCCACCCTTGATCTGACCACCAAGCCGAACATCGAACCATCAGCCGTTTTCCCTGAGTCGGCCAACGTCGAGTTCGTTATCCGAACCGGTGAACGTCACCTGATGCTTCGTGTTCATGAGCGTGGGGTCGGAGAGACGATGGCCTGCGGCACCGGATCATGTGCCGCGATGTGGGCTGCGGCTGTGCGAGATGACGCCCCTGTTGATGTTTCCTATCAGGTGGGGTCTCCTGGCGGCACCGTAACAGTGCGTCGAGATCTGAACCATGATCTACATTTGCGTGGCCCCGTGGCGCTCGTGGCGTCGGTTGTCCTTGGTTCGGGCTCAACCGAACGATGACAAGTGCGGACGTAGTGGCCATACTCAGCGCATATTGAGTGGTCAATCGCGATATTGCGTGACAGTCTTAATGTCATATGACACACGATGAGCCCGACGTGGATGCGACCGACGAGTTCGCCGACTTCAGTGACGATCAGTACTACGAAACGGTCGGTGTAGGTAACGACCCGACGACCGGGTCGATGGATCTGTCTGACCGCGCCGCCCTTCGGCGTGTAGCTGGGCTTTCCACCGAACTCGACGACGTCACCGAAGTCGAGTATCGCCAGATCCGACTCGAACGAGTCGTTCTGGTTGGCGTGTGGACCGAAGGTACAGTTCACGACGCGGAACGCAGTCTGGCGGAGTTGGCGCGCCTGGCCGAGACGGCCGGATCGGTCGTCGTAGAAGGGGTCATGCAACGCCGTGATCGGCCCGACCCTGCCACGTACATTGGCTCGGGTAAGGCCAAGGAACTGCGCGCGATCGTTGTTGCCAACGCCGCAGATACGATCATCTGTGACGGTGAACTTTCGCCGGGCCAACTCCGTCAACTCGAAGATGTCGTCAAGGTCAAAGTTGTCGATCGCACATGGTTGATCCTCGACATCTTCGCCCAACATGCGCGTAGTCGCGAGGGTAAGGCGCAGGTATCTCTAGCTCAGATGCAATACCTACTTCCTCGCTTGCGTGGTTGGGGTGAATCGCTCTCGCGTCAGGCTGGTGGTATGGGCGGTGGTGGCACCGGCGGTGTCGGTACACGTGGACCCGGTGAAACCAAGATTGAGACAGATCGTCGACGTATCAACGCCTCGATGGCCAAGCTTCGTCGTGAAATCAAAGAGATGAAAACCGCGCGTGACACCCAGCGTCGTGATCGAAAACGACATGGTGTGCCAAGCGTGGTGATTGCCGGATACACCAATGCTGGAAAGTCCAGTCTGCTCAACCAGATCACCGGTGCTGGCGTTCTGGTCGACGACGCACTCTTCGCCACCCTTGATCCGACCGTACGTAAGGCGGTCACGCCGAGTGGACGCGAAATGACGGTCACCGACACAGTCGGTTTTGTTCGTCACCTGCCGCATCAGTTGGTGGAGGCGTTTCGGTCCACCCTCGAAGAAGTTGCCGATGCCGATCTGATCGTTCACGTTGTTGACGGAAGCGATGACGAGCCCGAGGCCCAATTGACGGCTGTGCGCGCGGTTCTCGCAGACATCGGTGCGCAGGATGTGCCGGAACTTGTTGTCGTGAACAAGTCCGATGCGGCTGAATCTGACGTCCTGTCGCGGCTGCTGCGCCGTGAGCCGCATTCGATCGCGGTGAGTGCTCGATCCGGGGACGGTATCGACAAACTCCTGTCGCTCATCGAGGACGAACTTCCGCATGCCCCGATGCAGGTGGACCTCATCGTTCCCTACGACCGAGGTGATTTGGTGGCTAGGGCTTATCGCGAAGGTGAGCTCGACGTCGTCGAACACATTGAAACTGGAACGCGGATCATGGGACGCGTTGGCGAGGGCCTAGCGAGGGATTTGACCGAGGCTGCCGTTACCGCAGATTCGGCTGTCCACGAGTAGTTCAGGGTCTTACGGCTCGATGACCCTGGTCTTGTCGGTGTAACGCCGGCTGATCTGCGCTAAAAACTGCAACCGAGCATGCGATTACGGCACACTAGCCTTCTGCGGTAGGCGGGGGCCGCGCGGATATGCATTTTGCGAGGGTGGAGGATCATCGCGTGACTGCGTCGGTGGCGACATGGATTTCGCCACAGCTCCGCAAGACTTTGGCCGGTCTTGGCTTTGCGAGTCTTGTGCTTTCGATTGCCTGCATTTGGATTATTTGGCGCGATCAGACGAACCTTCGTGGCGAACTCATCTTGGGTGTCGTGGTTTTGCTGACGGCAGTTTGCGGAGTTCTTGCTCTAACCGATCGGGCGCGCCGCGAATGGATTGTCACGCGTAAGCGCGGCTTTCGCTGGTTGGCCGCTGCTTTTGCACTGCTCTATGGAATCCCCGCGGCAGGTCTTTTGGTCGCCGCTTTGCGGGGCATCGCCATTCGTGACGAGGTTCTGCAGTTCGGTATGTTCGCCGCAGCACCGTGTTACGTCCTAGCCCTGGTTCAACTGCGGACGAATGTCGTAATCACCGAGCATGAGCGCAGAATCGCCATGATCGATTCGCTCGTAGCGTTGCTTGCTTTCCTAGCGATCATGGCGCAGATTCGCGACGACGAATTCACTGACACTGATCAGTCGTGGCTCGTCGTAGCAGTGATGCTTGCCCAAGCGATTGCTGCTGCCGGAGTTATCTGGTTGGTCTCTAGAAATCGGTTTGTGCCCATCCTGCCTGCGAAGCAACTGTGGCTGTTGGCCTTATGGGTCATCGGGTTCATCGTCTTTGACCTCATCGGAGCCGAACACGGTGGTGACTATTTCGACTCTGCTTTTGCAATCAGCGTGATAGGCACTTGTGTGGCGGGATGGTGCGCGATCACTGCCGCGGCCCGACCGTCCGATGATGCTGAGACTGCTGATGAAGCTCGCTACCGTGAACGATGGGCGCGCGTCATTCCATTACTGCCACCTCTGCTAGCAGTCGCCCTGTTCCTCTTCGAGAAGGCGGTGGGAAACGAGATCGGCTCTTTTGCCATCATTGTTGGTTTCGCTGCGATGCTGTTGCTTATGGTGCTGCTGGTGGCACTCCGCGAGCTCACCGGTCGCGAGATGGAAGAACTGGCACAGGCGGCTGCGCATCGTGATCTCACCGAAAGCACGGATCAGCAGTGGTTTAGGTCGCTTGTCAGCGAGTCCAGCGAGGTGGTGACTCTTGTGGACGTGCGCGGCAATGTTGGCTATCAGACCCCGTCGGTTACGAGGGTTCTGGGTCATCCGCCTACTGCCTGGATGGGCCACCCATTCATGGAGATGGTTGCAGCCGAAAATCGAGATGCGCTGTCGGCAGCCTTCGTGAATGCCGGGCGAGATCAGTCCCGTCCTTTAACCCTGGAAATCGGTTTGCTGTCGCGGGCCGGCGGATACATCCTGACCGAATCCACGATCTCCTGCGTTGTTGATTCGAAGGGGCCCGTGTCCGGTTTCGTGGTGACCTCTCGAGACATCACTGACACTCGTCGGATGCGCGAACTGCTCGATGCTCAGGCCGACTCAGATGGACTAACCGGTTTGTTGAATTTGTCGGCGTTGCGCCGGCAAATCAAGCGAGCCCTCACTCAATCCGAGCCCGATACCGTCGCGGTGATTGCGATCGATCTGAACGGCTTCCGCAAGGTTAACGATTCACTTGGTCATGCATTGGGTGACGAGGTTCTGTCCCTAGTGGCTGACGGTCTTGTGCGCTGTGTTCGACCATGGGATGTCGTTGCGCGCATTGGTGGTGATGAGTTTGCCATTCTGGTCGTGGGCAATCAGATTGATCGATCAGCGGCGCTGATCTTTGAACGAATTCAACGGCTCATCGCAGGGCTGATTTTGAGTGACGGCAGTGTGGTGCCGCTGTCAGCTAGTGCGGGTTACAGCGTGAATGACCGAGGACATGAAGGTGCCGAGGAGCTCCTGCGCAATGCAGACCTCGCCCTATCGCGCTCGCGCTCAAGTCCGCACGTTGAACTTCTTCGCTTCGAGCACCACATGCATGACGCCCTCTTGCGCAGGGTCCAGGTAGAAAACGAACTACGGCAGGCTTTTGTCAACAATGAGTTCGTCATGTACTTCCAGCCGATTGTGCGGCTACCTTCACGTCGGATTACCGGGGCAGAGGCGCTCCTGCGTTGGCGCCATCCGGAACGCGGGATGCTCTCGGCGTATGAGTTCATCGAGCAGATCGACGATCTCGGACTTGGCGGAGAGCTTCGTGCCCTGGCAGTGGATCGTGCAGTCGCGGCTTTGGCTGCGGTCACCAAAGAGCACCCGTACGACGACACGTTCAACCTGAGTTTTAATGTGTCCGCAGACCAGCTAACTCCTGAGTTGCTGACCGATATCGGCGCTGCCCTCGATCAACATGGCGCCCCACCTTCACACCTCACGGTTGAAGTGACCGAGTCGTCGATTGCCAGTGTGCAGGAAGCCACAACGGTCTTGGAGAGCATCCATGCCTTGGGCCTGAAGATCGCGATTGACGATTTCGGAGTGGGCTATTCATCACTTGGCTACCTTGCACA
>JBAXUN010000089.1:0-9437 GCA_037129655.1 Actinomycetes bacterium | reverse complement strand
ACGCCAACCGATCTCGAGGCGATCGAGCTCGCTGCGGCTGACGTGACCGCCGCAGGCCTACGCGCGGATCTAGCCGACGTCACGACCGCCAATCGAGCGTTTCACTTCCTGCTGTTCGACGCGGCCGGCCTGCCGCGACTCTCGCGAACGCTACGTCAGCTGTGGGATGCCACCGACGTCTACCGGTCTGTGTACTTTGCCGCACCGGCAAACCGCAGTCGCGTCAATGACGAACATGACGAACTGATCGCAGCACTTCGCCTCGGTGATGTGCGCGCTGCAATCGCGGCTCAAGCCTCACACCGTGCACATTCGGTCGAAGCCGTGAGTAACGCACTCACCAGCTGATCGACGAAAACTTCGACCACGAAACAAGTCAGTCGCCTGATTGTTCGAGCAGCGGCCTGATGCGATCCAAAACGCTGATGTCATCGATCGTGCTCGGCGGTGCCTCGGGTCGTCCGTCGGCGATCCCCCGCATTGTGCGACGCAAGATCTTGCCCGAGCGCGTTTTCGGCAGAGCTGGCACGACCACAACCGACTTCAGCGCAGCAACAGGACCGATCTGATCACGGATGGCGGCGACCACTTCGGACTGAAGGACTGACGGATCAATCTCGACCCCACTCTTGAGCACGACGAAAGCTCGAGGCACCTGTCCTTTGAGCGCATCCAGCACGCCAATAACTGCGCACTCAGCGACAGCGGGGTGCGTGGCAACGACAGCCTCCATCGATCCGGTCGAAAGTCGATGGCCCGCAACGTTAATGACATCGTCCGTGCGACCCATGACGTAGATGTAGCCGTCCGCGTCAACATTGCCCCCATCACCGGTGGCGTAGTAGCCGGGGAAGACTGACAGGTACGAATCGATGTAACGCTGGTCGTCATTCCACAGGGTAGGCAACGTGCCCGGCGGCAACGGCAACTTGATGGCAATGTTGCCATCGACGGATGCATCGAGAAGTTGGCCAGTCTCGTCAAGCACGTCAACGATGTAGCCAGGCATCGCCAAACTCGGCGAGCCCGGTTTGATCGGTAGCTCATCAAAACCACGTGGACTTGCCGCGATCGGCCACCCGGTTTCGGTCTGCCACCAATTGTCGACGATCGGTATACCTAAGTGCTGACTCGCCCAGTGATAGGTCTCTGGATCGAGGCGCTCCCCCGCTAAGAACAGAGTCCGCAGCGATGAGATGTCGTGCCCAGCAAGGAGTTCTGCATTGGGATCCTCTTTCTTGATGGCACGGAATGCCGTTGGCGCTGTGAAGAGCGCATTCACCTTATGTTCGGCGACAACCCGCCAAAACGCACCGGCATCTGGCGTTCCAACGGGCTTGCCCTCATAGAGAACCGTTGTGGCACCAGCGAGAAGTGGCGCGTAGACGATGTATGAATGGCCAACGACCCATCCCACATCACTTGCGGCCCAAAAGACTTCACCGGCATTAACGCCGTAAATGTTCGGCATGCTCCACGTCAACGCAACCGCATGACCACCGTTGTCGCGGACGATTCCCTTCGGCTTACCCGTGGTCCCTGACGTGTAAAGGATGTAGAGCGGATCGGTGGCAGCAACTGCCACGCAGTCATGAGGCGTGGCTGCGCTCATCGACTCAACCCAATCGTGATCGATGGGGCCCAACTCTGCATGTGCCTGGGGGCGCTGCAGAATCACCGTTGCGGTTGGCTTGTGTCCAGCAAGCTCAAGCGCCTTATCAAGCATGGGCTTGTATTCAATGACCCGCGCGCCTTCGATTCCACATGACGCAGAAACAACCACAGTCGGAGTCGCGTCATCAATACGAATTGCGAGTTCGTTCGGGGCAAAGCCGCCAAAGACGACCGAATGCACCGCACCTAGCCGAGCCGTGGCCAGCATGGCAATAAGTGCCTCGGGCACCATTGGCATGTAGATGATGACCCGGTCACCCGCGCTCACTCCAAGCGAGGCCAGGACGCCAGCGAACAAGGCAACCTCGTCTCGCAATTCACGGTAGGTCAGCGAACGTGACCCCTCGGCCACCGCACTGTCAAAGATCAGAGCTGGGCGGTCACCATGGCCGGCTTCAACATGCCGATCGACTGCGTTAAAGCACGTGTTGAGGCGACCATCGCTGAACCACCGATAGAACGGTGAATTTGAATCGTCGAGAACCGTCGTCGGGGGTTCCACCCAATCAACGAGTTGGGCTGCCTCACCCCAGAACGCAACCGGATCACTAACACTTCGCGCATACGCGGCCGTGTAGTCGCCTGCAGATCCCATGCCGCTCCTTCTCGATGACCGCCTAATACTCGGCGGCCGCCAGTTGCCCACAGGCCCCATCAATTTCGCGCCCGCGAGTATCGCGAACGGTAACAGCAATTCCGGCTAATTCAAGCCGTCTTGCGAACTCACGTTCATCTTCCGGACGTGACGCCGTCCATTTCGATCCCGGTGTCGGATTCAACGGGATGAGATTGACGTGGACGAGTTTGCCGCGTAAACGCTTGGCCAACAGATCTGCCCGCCAAGCCTGATCGTTGATGTCCTTGATCAGCGCGTATTCAATCGACACCCGACGGTTCATCGCTCGCGCGTACTCCCACGCTGCGTCGAGCACCTCAGACACGTTCCAGCGATTGTTGATCGGCACGAGAGTGTCACGCAGCTCGTCATCGGGGGCATGCAGAGACACAGCCAGGGTGACGGGAATACCTTCGGTCGCAAGCTGACGAATGCGCGGAACTAAACCAACCGTAGACACCGTGATTCCACGGGCCGACATGCCCAGACCACCCGGACTCGCTTCAGTGAGGCGACGAACCGCACGCATCACCGCATCGTAATTAGCCATGGGTTCACCCATCCCCATGAAGACGACGTTCGAGACCCGACCAACCCCGCCCGGCACCTCCCCACGGCTCAGTTCGGCCGCACCTGCAACCACCTGATCAACAATCTCAGCAGTGCTTAGATTGCGGGTGAGGCCCGATTGCCCAGTAGCGCAGAAGGGGCAGTTCATGCCGCAGCCCACCTGACTGGAAACACACATCGTGACGCGCTCTGGGTAGCGCATCAGCACGCTCTCCACCAGAACCCCATCATGTAGGCGCCACAACGTCTTGCGTGTGGTGCCGTTGTCACAGGTGACTTCACGAACAAGCGTCATCATCGACGGCGTCAACGCCTCGCCAAGTTGTTCTCGCTGCGCGGCGGGAACGTCGGTCCAATCGGCGGGATCGCGGGCCAGCCGGGTGAAGTACTGACGCGATACCTGATCGGCACGAAACGCCGGAAGACCCATTTCCTGAACAAGTTCGCGCCGTTCAAGCGTTGTCAGATCGGCGAGATGCCTCGGAGGCTTACGGCGACGCACAGGTGCGTCAAAGAGCAACTCGCCGGGCTTTAGGGTGACGGGCATTTCCAGATCTTCAGCCACGGCTGATCACGGTCCTAGGTAGGTACGTAGAAGTAGCCAACCGGTGAAAGCGTTGGGCAACACTGAATCGAGCCGATCGAGCAGGCCACCATGACCGGGAAGTAGATGGCTCATATCCTTCACGCCGAGATCGCGCTTGATAGCTGATTCGATGAAGTCACCGGCCGTCGCGGTAATCGTCATCACGATGCCAGTTATCAATCCCTGCCACCATGGCGCATGCCACCACCATACGAAGAGTCCGATACCGACGACGCTCTGCAGAATGATTGAGCCGGCAAATCCCTCCCACGACTTCTTTGGCGAAATGTTCGGCGCCATTGGATGACGCCCCGCTAGCACCCCGGCCGCATACCCACCGATGTCGCTTGCGACTGTCAAAACGATGACGGTGACAACCCGCTGGGCACCATGTGAGGACGTGAGCATGAGGCTGACGAAGCTTGCCAACAAACCCGTGTACGCAAGGGCAAAGATTGAAACCGATACGTCGACCAGATAGCCGTCAACACCGGCGACGAGGCGGTAACCAAGGATTACCAGCACCGTGACGGCGAACACCGCCAGCATTGGCACCGCACCCAACCAGTAGGCAGCCTGTGGCATTGCCGCGGCACCGATGGCGGCAGGCACAGCGACGAGGTTGATACCTCGCTGCGCAGCTGCGCCGCGGAGTTCGAAGACACTTATGACCATCGCTATGGAGACGATGATGCTAAACACGGCCGGGGCGAATAACGCCGGAATTAGAACGAGCCCGACCCCTAGAAAGAGCCCAACTCCAATCGCCGCAAACAGGTTGCGACCTGCCCTACCGGAGGCGGCAGGTGCGTCGACGACGTTGTCATCAGCCATGGCATGTGGTCGAGCCACGAGGTCGTTAAACCTCGAGCAGCTCGGCCTCCTTGTGCTTGAGTAGGTCATCAATCCCAGAGACATGCTTAGACGTCAGTTCGTCCAGGGTCTTCTCTGCGCGACGTGCGTCATCCTCACCGACCTCGCCATCTTTGACGAGTTTGTCTAGAACGTCCTTCGCATGACGGCGGATGTTGCGCATCGAGATGCGCGCATCCTCGGCCTTCGTTCGAGCAACCTTGATGAACTCCTTGCGGCGCTCCTCGGTGAGTTGAGGGAAGCTGATGCGAATGACATTGCCATCGTTTGTCGGATTGACGCCGAGATCAGAATCGCGGATGGCCTTCTCGATCGTGTTCATCGCGCTCTTGTCGTAGGGCGTAATGACAACGAGGCGCGCCTCCGGGATCGCGAAGCCAGCCATCTGCGTGACCGGCGTCATCGTTCCGTAGTAGTCCGCGACGATCTTGTTGAACATCGCAGTGTTGGCGCGTCCAGTTCGAATGCCGGCAAAGTCGTCCTTGGCAACGCTAATCGCCTTGTCCATCTTTTCCTCGGCCTCGAGCAGCGTTTCGTCAATCACCGGGATCTCCTCGTCATCGTGTCAATGCGTACGTTTCGTAATGTCTCGAGCGGTCGTGCATGCCATACGAAGTAGGTAACTCCTACAAACTTGCGTTCGCCGCCACCAGCGTTCCGATTCTCTCACCTCGGACGGCCCGAGCGATGTTGCCATCTACCAGAAGGTTAAACACCATGATGGGCAAATCGTTGTCCTGGCACAGGCTGATCGCGGTGGCATCTGCAACCTTCAGACCCCGGTTGAGCACCTCTGAGTGAGTAAGGGTGTCGAACTTAACCGCATTCGGGTTCAGTCTCGGATCTGAGTCGTAAACACCGTCAACACCCTTAGCCATCAAAACGACCTCGGCACCTATCTCAAGTGCACGCTGGGCTGCAGTGGTATCGGTGGAGAAGAAGGGGGCACCAAGGCCGGCACCGAAGATGACGACGCGTCCCTTTTCCAAGTGACGAATAGCTCGGCGCGGGATGTAAGGCTCAGCAACCTGACCCATCGCGATCGCCGTCTGGACGCGGGTTTCGACACCCTCATTTTCGCAGAAGTCCTGAAGCGCCAAGCAGTTCATGACGGTGCCGAGCATCCCCATGTAATCGGCACGTGAGCGGTCCATACCGCGTTCGGACAGTTGCGCCCCGCGAAAATAGTTACCGCCACCGATGACGACGGCCACTTCCGTGCCACGTGCAACGACGTCTGCGATTTGTCGGGCGATAGCTTGGACGATGTCCGGATCAACACCTAGCCCACCACCGCCGGCGAATGCCTCGCCAGAAAGCTTCAGGAGGACTCGACCAAATCCGCCCTCGGGAACACCCGGCCACAGATCGATCGTTCCGTCGAGCGCGGGTTGAACAACTGATTCAGGGGATCCACTTGGCGTTACGGTCACGGCAGCCTCCCGATCGTATGTGGCGTAGATCGTCGATCAATTGAACCTAAGTCCTGGGGGCGAGTCTGTCAGGTAAACAGACTCGCCCGTCAGGTGATTAGGAACCGATCTCGAAACGCGCGAACTTCGAAACCTTGGTGCCGGCCTCGGCTAGGACAGCCTCAACCGTCTTCTTCGAGTCCAATACCGAGGACTGCTCGAGGAGCACGTTGTCCTTGAAGAACGAATTCACACGACCTTCGATGATCTTCGGAAGGGCCGCCTCTGGCTTGCCCTCTTCCTTGGCTGTCGCCTCGGCGACACGACGCTCGGTCTCCACGACATCGGCCGGAACCTCGTCGCGCGACACGAATGAGGGACGCATGGCCGCGATCTGCATTGCAACAGAGCGAGCAGTGTCCTCGGAACCTTCGTAGGCAACAAGAACGCCCACCTGAGCCGGGAGGTCAGCGGCACGCTTGTGCAGATAGACAGCAACTGGACCATCGAGGAGTGCAACGCGACCAAGCTCAAGCTTCTCGCCGATAACAGCCGAGAGACCGTCGATTTCTTCCTTAACGGTGCGACCGCTTTCTAGGGAGACCTCGAACAGTGCATCGCGGCTACCAACCTTGCCCGCGGCCGCAGCCGTGACAATCTGATTGGCCAAGGTAAGGAAGTCTGCGTTCTTGGCTACGAAGTCGGTCTCGCAAAGAACCTCGACGAGAGCGCCGTCTGAGGCAACAACCAAACCATTGGTTGCTTCCCGCTCGGCACCGCGCTTGGCGGCCTTGGCAGCACCGCTGATACGCAATGCTTCGATGGCGGCGTCAAAATCGCCATCATTTTCTACGAGTGCCTTCTTGCACTCCATCATGCCCGCGCCGGTTAGGTCGCGGAGCTTCTTCACGTCGGCGGCGGTGATATCGGCCATGGCGTGACTCTCTCTCGTATGTTTCATCTTCTACGGATGGGGGTTGTTTCGTGCTGAGTCGATCGGTTTCGTGCTTGATCGTCATTGCGGCCCGGGTTCCACATGGACCCAGGCCGCAATTCTGACGTCATCATCGTGACCCTTGAGTCACCCAGATTGGTGCGGTAAACCGCGGATCGAACAGAAGTGCTGAATTACTCCGCTGCGGGGGTTGCTTCAGCGGCTTCGACTGCCTCGACAGCTTCCGGCGCCGCTACAGCTTCTGTTGCTTCGGCAGCTTCGGGAGCGGCTTCGGCTTCCGGAGCAGCCTCAACAGCTTCCGGCGCCGCTACAGCTTCTGTTGCTTCGGCAGCTTCGGGAGCGGCTTCGGCTTCAACAGCAGCTTCAGCTTCCGGAGCAGCCGCAACAGCAACCTCAGAACCCGTCAGCAAAGCGGTTTCCCACTCTGCTAGCGGCTCATCCACGGCAACCTGGCCCTCGTCAGCGGTCACACCGCTCGCGCGGCTTGCACGTGTCATGAGACCGTCGGCTACCGCATCAGCGATGACGCGCGTCAAAAGAGCAACGGCGCGAATCGCATCGTCGTTACCCGGAATCGGGAAGTCGACTTCGTCTGGGTCACAGTTCGTATCAAGGATCGCGATCACGGGGATTCGCAGTTTGCGCGCCTCGGCGATAGCGATGTGCTCCTTCTTGGTGTCGACGATCCACACAGCACTTGGCTGCTTCGACATCTCACGAATACCACCAAGGGTCTTGACGAGCTTGTCCTTCTCACGCTTGAGAACGAGGAGCTCTTTCTTCGTCAGGCCTGAACCGGCTACATCGTCATAGTCGATAAGCTCGAGTTCCTTCATACGCTGCAACCGCTTGTGAACGGTCTGGAAGTTCGTGAGCATGCCACCGAGCCAACGCTCGTTGACGTACGGCATACCTACGCGGGTCGCCTGCTCTGCGATCGGCTCCTGAGCCTGCTTCTTGGTGCCGACGAACATCACCGAACCGCCATGAGCAACGGTTTCCTTGACGAATTCGTAGGCACGATCGATGAACGTCAGCGACTGCTGAAGATCGATGATGTAGATGCCGTTGCGCTCGTTGAAGATGAATCGCTTCATCTTCGGGTTCCAACGGCGGGTCTGATGCCCAAAGTGCACGCCGCTTTCGAGCAGCTGCTTCATTGTTACGACGGCCATGGCCAAGTCGCTCCTTAAACTGACGCCGAGGCGCGGCAAGCCGAAGCTAAGCCGACGCGGCAGCGCCCACTCGGTTGTTCATCGAGCCGGTTGGCCCGATGCCTGACTCCCGCCGGAGTGACTGACCGAGTGAACTCGGACCGAAGTCGTCCGCCACCTAAGCGCGGTGGGGTGCGGGCGTGCGATGTCAACCCTAGGGCTGCAGGCCTCAGTCTACGGGTTTGTGCTCCTGAGCCGAAATCGCCACCCATCGGCTCGGCACACCATCGGCTCGGCACACCATCGGCTTGGCGCGCCATCCAGTCGGCGCGCCATCCACACCGCTGGCAACGTCTCGGCCTCCAGTCGGACCCCACCTGACATGTTTCGGGGATGCTCATTGCGCCAATGACGTCGATCGTGCTGGTTGCGACGGTCGCACTAAGCACTCCCCCTGCTCCTGCATGGGTTGCACCAGTGGGCCCGCCCACCCGCATCACGCGGATGTTCGACCGTCCGACCCACAATTGGCTGCCCGGTCACCGCGGGGTGGATCTGTCCGCAGTCCAGGGTCAGCGGGTCAAGGCCGCCGGAGCCGGCCGGATCCTGTGGGCAGGCACCATCGCTGGACGCGGGGTCGTGGTCATAGGTCACCTAAACGGACTTCGCACAACGTACGAGCCCGTGCGCGCCGCAGTCACCGTCGGCCAGGTGGTGACGGCGGGTTACCCGATCGGATTCGTATCAGCGGGCCAATCTCACTGCGGCGGGCCCACATGGTGTTTGCACTGGGGCCTTCGACGAGGATTCGTGTACCTGAATCCAGCCCTACTTCTTAAACTCGGCCGACCACGATTAATCCCGCTCAAGGATTCGCGCACAATCCCACCGACGAGCCGGGTGAAGGCTAGTAGTCAGCCGCAGCTAAACGAGCCCTCAACTGCAGGACCGCTTTAGTGTGCATCTGGCAGATTCGAGATTCCGTCACGCCCAGCACTTGGCCGATTTCAGCCAGGGTTAACCCCTCGTAGTAGTAGAGGGTGACGACAATCTTCTCGCGCTCGGGCAGGCCCTGAATTGCCTGCGCGAGGATAACTTTGGTCTCTTCACTCTCGAACGCGCCCATGGGATCGGGTGCGTTCTTATCTTCCAGAGTGTCGCCCAACGTACCCTTATCGCCGCGATCAGCGCTGGAGTTCATCAACTCGTCGAGAGCAACAACATTGACGAAAGACACCTGATTAAAGATCGCGTGTAACTCATCGAGTGTGACACCCATTTCCTCAGCCACCTCGGGCTCAGTTGGTGTCCTCTGGAGTTTTGCCTCGAGCGCCTGATACGCACGTTCCACATTACGAGCCTTCGAGCGGACCGAGCGCGGAATCCAGTCGATCGAACGCAACTCGTCGATGATGGCGCCGCGAATGCGGTTGATGGCGTACGTCTCGAACTTGATGGCACGGTCGAGGTCAAACTTCTCGATGGCGTCGATCAGGCCAAAGATTCCATACGAGACCAGATCACCCTGCTCGACGTTCGGCGGTAGCCCAACTCCGACGCGCCCAGCCACGTACTTCACCAAGGGCGAGTAGTGCAA
>JBAXUN010000088.1:0-9438 GCA_037129655.1 Actinomycetes bacterium | reverse complement strand
ATGAGTTTCGCTGGATCACCTGGCCGACGATCACCGTACGTATGCGGAATATGAATGTGTCGTTCGGCTTCCTCGAGCACCTCCGTCACGCTGAAGCCACTGCCAGATCCCAGATTCGCGAGTAACGATTCATCGCTGTCAACTAGGTGCTGGGCACCCAATACATGGGCTCTGGCTAAATCGGTCACATGCACGTAGTCGCGAATACACGTCCCGTCCGGAGTTGGGTAGTCCCTGCCAAGCACCGTCATTGATTTACGCAGCCCGAGCCCAGCCTGTAGTGCCACCGGAATTAGATGCGTCAGGTTGTCTTTGAGAAGGCCAATCTCAAGCGAGGCGTCTGCGCCCGCAACGTTGAAGTAGCGGAAGATGCAGTAATTCATCTCGTACGCAGCGCACACCCAGCGGATCAAGTCTTCCGCAGCCAACTTCGAAGCGCCGTAAGGATTGATCGGATTGGTAGGGGTTCCCTCAATACAGGTTCCGTCGCCCTCCGGATTCCCGTACACGGCAGCCGTTGACGAAAACACAACATTCCGGACTTTGAAGTCAGTCATCGCGGACAGCATGACTCGCACGCCTTCGACGTTGTTGTGGTAGTACTCGAGCGGCTGCGTCATGCTTTCCGGCACCACTAGTTTGGCCGCAAAATGCAAAACCACGTCGAAGGGCGGCGAGCTGTCTCGCTGTTCAGACGAGAAGACCTGGCGTAAGTCTCCGGCAACGCGGATATCTCCCGCCCAGAATGTCGCAGCGTGGTGCACCATCGCGCGTGATCCTGTCGACAAGTTGTCCATGACGACAACCTCATGGCCTGCCCGAATCATCTCGTAAACCGCATGGCTGCCGATGTACCCGGCCCCACCCACCACCAAGACCTTCACGATCCGACACATCCTCTGCAACGACTTAGCCCGCCTTGCGTCCAGCCTAGACGCATCAGCCCGGCGTCCCGGTTTCACGCGCCGCGATTGCGCCAACCTGACACGCACTGTCACACCTGCCAAGTAGTGTCACCCGTGTGACTGAGACATCGACGGGTGCACCCGCTAACGAACCTGCCGCCGCGGGCCAGTCCGCCACACCACGTAGTTCGCTGTCACCATCTCGCGCTGGTGACTTCATGACTTGCCCGCTGCTGTATCGACTTCGGGTGATCGATCGAATTCCGGAGAAGCCAAGTCGCGCGGCGGTTCGCGGCACGGTCGTTCATCAGGTGCTCGAGGACCTGTTCGACCTCCCCGCACATGCGCGAACCCTCGAGCAGGCTCAGACCATGCTTCCCGAGGCCTGGCACAAGGTGCAGCAAGACGAGCCAGACCTTGCCGAATCACTGTTTCCCGAGCCTGCCGATGTTCAGGACTGGCTCAATTCGGCCCTGCCATTGCTGGAAACGTACTTCACGCTGGAAGACCCGTCCCGGCTCGAGCCAGCCGAGCGTGAACTTCATGTCGAGGTCACTCTCGACGACGGGCTGGTGCTGCGCGGATTTGTCGACCGTCTAGACAAGACTCCAGCCGGCGACATGCGCATCGTGGACTACAAAACCGGTAAAGCCCCCGGAGCCGGCTACGAACAAAAGGCGCTGTTTCAGATGCGCTTCTATGCGCTGGTGATTTGGAAATCGACTGGTGTGATGCCGCGCTTACTCCAGTTGCTTTACCTAGGTAGCGGACACGTGATTCGGTATGAGCCAGATGCAGTAGATCTCGAATCGACCGAACGAAAGATTCGGGCGCTGTGGTCCGCCATCAATGCTGCGTATGAAACCGGCGATTGGCGACCTAATCGTTCACGCCTATGTGACTGGTGTGATTTTCAACGGTTCTGTCCCGAGTTCGGTGGCACACCACCAGAGTTGCCAGTTGGACTCGTGCCGACATCTGCGCCACCCGCCCAGACAACCGACGACGTATCGGGTTAACGTGGGCCAGTGACGATTGCTGCCCACTCCCTATCGCTGACCAAGGTCTATGGCGAAGGAGACACTCAAGTAACTGCCCTTGATGCGGTTGATGTGGAGATAGCCGCGCAACAGTTCACCGCGATTATGGGCCCATCCGGATCAGGTAAAAGCACGTTGATGCACTGCCTAGCTGGTCTTGACTCGGTGTCGTCGGGCGAGGTGTGGATCGGCGATACAGAGCTTTCGTCGCTGTCAGACAAAGCACTCACCAGACTGCGTCGCGATAGCGTCGGGTTCGTCTTCCAAGCGTTCAACTTGGTACCGACACTCACTGCCATGGAAAACATCACACTGCCTTTGGATATTGCCGGTCGCAAGGCAGACCAGGGGTGGCTCGATACGGTGATCGACACGGTCGGACTACGTGACCGGCTCAAACACCGACCAAGTGAATTGTCCGGCGGACAGCAACAGCGAGTGGCATGTGCCAGAGCTCTGGCTTCACGTCCAACCATCGTTTTCGCCGATGAGCCAACAGGAAACCTCGATTCCAAGTCTGGTGCGGAAGTACTGGGATTCCTACGCAGGAGTGTTGACGAATTCGGGCAAACCATAGTGATGGTGACCCACGATCCGAATGCGGCGTCTTATGCGGACAGGGTCATTTTTCTCGCCGACGGACGTGTCGTCGACGAAATGTTCAGTCCAACATCCGCATCAGTACTTGAACGCATGAAGGCGTTCGATAGCAAGCGGGCGTAACTATGTTTCGCGCAGCGCTGCGCTCGTTAGGTCAGCACAAGGTCCGCCTGCTTCTTACACTGCTCGCTGTCGTCGTCGGTGTTGCGTTTGTCGCTGGAACATTCATTTTTACCGACTCACTCAAACAGTCTTTCGATGCACTTTTCGATGCACCCCAACCCGATGTAACGGTTTCATCTGACTCTGCATTTGCCAGTGGTGGCCAGGGCGGTGGACCGGGATCCGGCACTGAGCAGATCCCGACGATCCCCGCCTCGCTGCTGCCCACTGTCGCATCGGTTGATGGTGTAGAAGCCGCCTATGGCGTGGTGACAGCGACGGGGGCGCTTGTGCTCGGCAAGGACGGTAAGCCTGTCGGCATAGCTGGTCCGCCCGCACGAGGTGTTTCCTGGTTACCAGACCTGAGCATTAACTCGATCTCATTGACCTCGGGGCAGGCACCGCAGGGACCAAATCAGGTTGCTCTCTTAGAAGCCACTGCGAAACTTGCCGGAGTTAGTGTCGGCGATTCGGTCGCACTTGAAACACCGGGCGGGCGGCTCAGTGCCACGGTGGTCGGACTTGTCAGCCGAGGGATCGGCGGCAGCGACGGAGGCACACTCACCGTCTTCGATTTGCCAACGGCGCAAAAACAAATGCTTGGGAACACCACTACCTTCACCAGCATCGGAGTGAAGGCGGCGACAGGGGTCAGCCAGGACGTCCTCGCAAAGCGAATTTCCACCGTGCTGCCCGACAACACGAAGGTAGAAACGGGCGCCCAACGCAGCGCTGACATCGCCAACCGACTGCAGACGGCGTTCGGATTCATCAACACATTCCTGTTGGCCTTTGCACTCATCGCCCTATTCGTGGCCATCTTCTTGATCTTCAACACGTTCTCCATGCTCGTGGCACAGCGAACTCGTGAGTTAGCCCTACTCCGCGCTGTGGGTGCGAGCCGAGGACAGGTCCGACAATCAGTCCTCGCCGAGGCCGCCGTGCTTGGCGTCATCGCAGCTGCCGTCGGAGTGCTTGGCGGTATCGCGGTATCACAGGGGCTACGTCTCCTGTTGAAAGTCATTGGCGCAGATTTACCCGCCGCACCTCTAGTGATCCAACCGCGAACGATCATTGTCTCGCTGATTCTTGGCGTGGGAATCACATTGATCTCGGCCTACATTCCAGCTAGACGAGCAGCCAGCGTCCCACCCGTGGCGGCGATGCGTGACGAGGTCGCACTACCGGCAAAAACATTACGGATTCGCGGCACGATTGGCGCACTCCTGATCGCCATTGCCTTGGCAACTGCTCTGGTGGCCACTCGCCGCCTCGACGACAATACGCTCGCGACTCAACTGGTGGGATTGTCCGCGATCTGCGCACTCACGGGTGTGATCGCACTAGCGCCCATTCTCGGACGCTGGTTCATCGGCCTCTTTGGCGCTCCCCTGCGTCGCAACGCGATTGGCAATCTCGCCGTCGAGAATGGTCGACGCAATCCTCGGCGAACGGCAGCCACCGCTACGGCCTTGGCGATTGGGCTTGCCTTGATGACCGCCATCGGAGTGCTGGCCGCTTCAACCAAAGAGTCGGTTGCATCCGTTGTAGACGACACAATCGGCGCGGACTACATCGTGCTGGGCGCGAGCTTCCAACCCTTCCGTCCCGATGTGTTCGCCGCAGTCAAGGACACGCCAGGAACCTCCACGGTGACGTTCACCCGCCAACTACCGTTGTCCGTCGGGGATGCGCAGGGTGTCTTGACAGGCATCGAGTCGGGCAAATTCCAGCAAGTTTTCAATCTCACAATGGATTCTGGATCTGCCGAAAATCTCCTACCCGGTGACGCGATTGTGGATTCTGAAACCGCCAAGAAGCTCGGTCTTACACTTGGCCAGAACGTGCCCGTCGATTACATTTCCGGTCCTGGATTCCTCATTTTGCGTGGCACATACAAACCTGCCGGGCCAATCACGGGATGGATTTCCGATGTTCAAACCCTCACGGACGCGGGCGGTCGTGAACTCGACTCAGCCATCTACATCCGTTCAGCTCCCGATGCCGATAGCGCGGCAGTACGAAGCTCGTTAGATAAAGAGCTAGCTGCGTTCCCGGCAGTGAAACTGCAAGACCAATCGAGCTTGAAGGATCAAATCAATCAGCAGTTCGATCGCGTCTTTGGCTTTATCTACGCACTTCTTGCCCTAGCGGTGATCGTCGCCTTCCTCGGCATCATCAATACCTTGGCGCTATCAGTGTTCGAACGACGACGCGAAGTCGGTCTTCTGCGCGCAGTAGGAACGAGTCGATCTCAGATCCGGCGAATGGTCGTGATCGAATCCATCTTGATCGCTCTGTTCGGTGCATCAGTTGGAATTGTTCTTGGACTCGTCTACGGCATCTTGTTCCGTAAGGTCTTGGAATCAGCTGGCATCAGCAAACTCGCGATCCCGACGGCGCAGTTGCTCTGGTTCGTGGCACTGTCGGTCATTGGCGGAGTGATCGCGGCGCTGTGGCCGGCTTTCACAGCTAGTCGCCTCGACGTTCTCAAGGCGATCGCAGCGGACTAAAGCGGTAACTGATCTCGGAGTCGACCGCTCAACTATGTTCGCGGCGCCCACTCATGTGACCACACACCGAGCAGTTCAGGTGTGAGCTCTTCAAGGGACGTCACAACTCGCAGGCCTGGCCCGGGTTCTATGACGACGTACGAAGGAACCGCAACGACGAGGGCACCGGAGGCCACCCCAGCTTGGGATCCCGTGTGTGAATCTTCCAAGACCACACAGTGCTCAGGCCGAACACCGATTCGCTCAGCGGCGAGCAGATATGGGTCTGGAAATGGCTTGGTCCGCTCGACTTCGTCACCGGCGACCGTCGTTACGAAAACCTCGTGTCCAAGTTCGTGCAACACCGAATCATGAACCGCAGAGATCAGGGAACGCCATGACGCAGAAACCAGCGCCATCGGAACACCACGCGCCTCGCATGCAGCAACCAGATTCTTAGCCCCTGGACGCCAGTGCACGGGCTCGGATCTTAGAACTCGCTCCATCTCGATCATCAACTTGTTCAGCATCAACTCGTGATCGTGGTCTCCGCCTGCCACCTCAAGCATGTAGGCCACGGCGAACTCCAACGGCCCACCAACCAGCACTTCCTGGTGCTCAGGGCCCCACTCAGCGCCGATTTCGGACATCAGTGTTCGTTCTGCCTCGTACCAGAGTTCTTCGGTCTCAACGAGCAACCCATCCATATCGAAAAGGACGGCGGCAGGTAACAGTACGGAGCCCAAACCAATATCGTGGGGATCTGGATTCATGTTTGACATCGCTAGATAAGACTAGTGCTCGGCGTGATGTTGGGTAGCGTTACCCTGTCGTGCGATGTTCTGGCGTACGGTGGAACCATGTCCGACGACGGGCGCTTGGCAACACAAAACACGTGTGGAGGCAGTTGGTGATTGAGTTCGAGGGATCCCCCGCTGACCTGCCCGAACTTCTCAACCCCGTGATGCTGTGCGCTTTCGAGGGTTGGAACGACGCAGGCGACGCAGCCAGCGGCGCAATCTTGCATCTTGAGGACGTCTGGTCGGCTGTGCAGATCGGCGCGTTTGATCCTGAGGATTACTACGACTTTCAGGTCAATCGTCCAGAGGTCGCTATCGATGATGGTGTCCGTTCGATCACCTGGCCCACCACGAGGCTTTCTGTTGCCCGCATTCCACTAGCAATGCGCGACGTGATTCTCGTTCACGGAATCGAACCATCAATGCGATGGCGAACGTTCAGCAATGAACTGGTTAATCTCGCACAGAAGTTGCGCGTTGAAATGGTCATTACCCTCGGATCGCTGTTGGCTGACACCCCACATACTCGGCCCGTTCCCGTCAGCGGCTCATCGAGTAACACAGACATCGCAGACCGAATGGGATACGAGCCGTCACTGTATGAAGGACCAACAGGAATCGTTGGCGTCCTTCAGCATGCCTGCTTCAACGCCGGTATCTCGTCAGTGTCACTGTGGGCGGCAATTCCCCATTACGTTTCGGCGCCACCGTGTCCAAAGGCCACTCTTGCCATCCTTGCCCGCATCGAAGACCTCCTCGATGTTCCTGTGCCACTAGACGACCTCACCGAAGAGGCAATGGCCTGGCAAGTAGGTGTTGATGAACTTGCGGCAGAAGATGACGAGGTCGCAGCCTATGTACGTCAACTTGAAGAAGCCGTGGATACTGCCGAACTTCCCGAGGCATCAGGGGATGCGATTGCACGCGAGTTCGAGCGCTATCTTCGCAGACGTAACGCTGAACCACCGAAGTAGACCATCGCGGTAAGAGAAGTTTTACTACCGGACGCGATAGTCTTCGGGAGTTCACTTTCACCGTAATGAGAGGCCTTCCCGTGCTTGATGCAGCAACTCGCCGATTACTGACCGCCGATGAAGCCAAGCTCATCGAGCAGACGAGTGTTGCCGCACTCGACAAGAGGAATCTCGACGAGGTCGGCGCAATCTACGACCGAGTTCGCAAGGGACGCGATAAGTACCGCGGCTTGCACCGTCGTCAGGCAAGCAGCCAAGTCGGTAAGGATCACGCCCGCGGTACGGGCGCCAACAAGAACATAGGTAGCGCTTCGAAGTACGAAATCTACGAAGAGGCGCTAGGACGGGTGAGTAAGCGCGAGGCGGAGTTGGCCAAGCAGAATGCCGGTGATCTGAAGAAGGCACGCCTAATTGAGGCTGCGGCAACAGCAGAGGCTGCCAAGCCAGCACCTCCAGTACCCCCACGCGCGCGCGCAAAGAAGGCTCCGGCCAAGAAGGCCCCAGCGAAGAAGGCTGCCGCTCCTGCCGCGAAGACGGCCGCAACCCCGGTTGCTAAGAAGGCCGTACCGGCATCGAGTGCACGTGCCACCAAGGGTCCGGCACCGAAATCAAAGAGTGCCACTTCGAAGGTGCGTTCTTCTGTTTCGAGGTCAAACCAGTCCCGCACCCAAGCACGCCGTGACGGCCGCTAGATAGCCGATCAACCCGTATGAGCACGGGCGACTGGAATCTTTAGTCGCCCGTGCTTTTTAGGTCTCGGCGGACATCGACCAGAAGTTCGAGCGCGTGATAACCGACAACGACGGCGATAACGGCCGCGACGACTGAGTCGAGCCACATGAACCGACCCGTCACCAACACGATGAGACCGGTTATTGCCACGGCAGCCGCTGACACCGCATCTGCGATTGTGTCGAGCAGCACGGCACGCATATTTAGTTTGTCTGACGTCGTGTCGTCGGCATCGTGCGTATCGCCACCTAAGATGAACGCACCTACTGTCATGAAGGCCGCAGCGATCAGCGCTGTCCAGATCACCGGAACCGGGTGCAGATCAAAGTCCCGCGTCAACAATCGATGGGCAGCTTCAACCAATACAGCCATAACAACGACGAGAAGTAGCACGACGTTAATCAAAGCCGCGTAGCTCGGCGCTCGTGCATAGCGCGCGTCGTGCGCATTATTGGACTTGAACCAGATGGCTAAAAGGGCCAGGGCAATCGCACCGATGTCCGCTATGTAATCACCCGTGGCTGCCAGCAGACCCAGCGATCCCGCCCGCAAACCCACCACAACTAACAATCCAAGCAGGGCTATGTTCAGCCACAGCACAATCCACAATCGCCGTTCTCGCGTCACTATCTCAGGGTACTGGCCCAAGATGCGGTAAAACTGTCCCGTGACTATCGAACCGCCCGCCGTGCTGTCGGGCCCTCGTCTGGATCTACATCTTGTAACCGTCGAGCAAGTGCTCTCGCGAGATGGTCGGCACGAGCCGCTCGCGATCGCGTTCGACGATCCCGACGATGTGCTGAGTCCGGAGAACTCTCCCCTGGCTTACCGGATCCCGCAGGTGCAGGCCGACCCGTCGGTGAACCCCTGGTTGATCCGTCTCGCTGTCGACCGCGAGACGAGCACGATAATCGGCCTCACCAACTTTCATGACCGCCCTGACGAGGATGGGGTTGTCGAAATCGGCTACCGAGTCACTGATCGATTTCGCCGCAATGGCTTTGGGCGCGAGATGGCGCAGATCATGTGGGACTTCGCAGCGGAACATCCTGACGTCCAGATATTGCGAGCGAGCGTTAGCCCAAACAACGTCCCGTCGTTGGCCATCATCGAATCTGCCGGCTTTGAGCACGTTGGTGAACAAGATGATCCCGACGACGGCCTCGAATTCATCTTTGACATGAGTGCGGCCGACTATCGCGCGAAGCGCGAGTCGGCCACGTAGCTCAGGTCTATTACGAGCGAGGACGTTCCTTGTCCGGATCGTAGAACGGGAAGCGTACAACCGTTGCAGGGATGCGCTTTTGGAGCCCGTCCAACTTGCCAACTTCGAGTTGGGTGCCGATTTCTGAGTACTCAACTGCCACCCGAGCAAGTGCAACGTTCTTACGCAGCAGCGGTGATCGCGTACCGGAGGTGACTACACCGATGTGTGGGCGCCCCATGTGAACGCTGTCTCCGTGACCAGCAGTCTCGTTACCTTCGAGTTCAAGGCCAACAAGAACGCGGCTTGGATTGGCTCGACGACGCTCGACAGCCGCACGGCCAATGAAGTCCTCATCGGTTGTCTTGAGACCAACAGCAAAACCGATGCCAGCTTCGAATGGATCGATCTGATCGTCGAACTCGTAGCCAGCGAAGATCAGGCCGGCTTCAATGCGCAGCATGTCGAGTGCGTCGAGACCGATTGGCGCGATGCGGTACTTCTCCCCCTCGGCAAACACTGCGTCCCA
>JBAXUN010000087.1:0-9552 GCA_037129655.1 Actinomycetes bacterium | reverse complement strand
GCAGGTGTTACTCGAACAACGGATCGCGCCCGCGAATTCGAGCAGTTTCAGCAGCGCGAAGGCATGGGGCTCAACGACTTTGCGCTGTGGTGTGCGCTCGTTGATACACGCGGAGATCCGCTCGGCTGGCCGGACGAGATTGCTGACGTCACCAGTACGGCAGTATCCGCGGCCCGCGTGCAGTTGGGCCCGCTGATCGAATTTCACATGTGGTGCCAGTGGATTCTGGATGAGCAGTTTGAATCAGCCCAGGCTCGAGCTGTCGACAGCGGTATGGCGCTAGGCATCCTGCATGACCTCGCAGTCGGTGTTCATCCCGAAGGCTCTGATGCATGGGCGCTGAGCGCTGTTCTCGCTCGTGACATCGAGGTCGGTGCGCCGCCGGACATGTACAACCAGATCGGGCAGAACTGGTCTCAGCCGCCATGGCGCCCGGATGCGCTGGTCGACAGTGCGTACATCCCGTTCAGGGACATGCTGCGCACGATCCTTCGTCATTCCGGTGGAATTCGAGTTGACCATGTACTCGGATTGTTCCGCCTCTGGTGGATCCCGAAGGGTACGTCCGCCGACAAGGGCACCTATGTTCGTTACGACCACGAAGCGCTATTGGGCATCCTGGCCTTGGAAGCGACGTTGGCGAATGCGGTCGTGATTGGCGAGGATTTGGGCACCCTTGAGCCATGGGTTCAAGATGCGCTGCGGGAGCGCGGTTTCCTCGGAACAACTGTTGAGTGGTTCGAGACCGAACATGACGGACGGCCGCGCGATCCACGTCAGTGGCGAGAGCTGTCACTGGCGAGTGTGACGGTGCACGACCTTCCGCCCTCGGCTGGCTACTTGGCTGGTGAGCATGTTCGTCTGCGCAACGAACTGGGCCTGCTGACCGAGTCTTTCGATCATGAATGGACCAGTTACGAGCGATCACGTGAACTGTGGGTTGCAGCCCTGCTCTCTGAAGGCTTATTGAAAGAGCCGTATTCGACCGACGACATAGTTGTCGCCCTTCACGCCCGTGCAGCGCAGTCGCCAGCCCGCCTGCTTGCCGTGGCCTTGGTGGATGCGGTGGGTGATCGACGAGCGCAGAACCAGCCGGGTACCGATCAGGAGTATCCGAACTGGCGCATCCCTTTGTGTGATGCCGACGGTAATGCGGTCTTGGTCGAGCAGCTTGCCGAGAGTGAACTGGCAGCCAGGATCATCCGTTCGATCACGCCTGTACGTGTGGACGGATGAGCACCCGCGCTAGGATCAGGACATGACTTTCGAGCCCTCACGTCGATTCATCCGCCGTTCTCTGGTAGGCGCAGGCGTCGTAGCCGCAGCCAGCGTTCTGTCGGCCGCACCTGCGTTCGCTCAAGGTGGCGTTGCGGACAATGATCCGACTGGTCTGTTGAGTCCTGGAACGGCTGTTCTCATCTTCGCTGGCATCCCCCTGGCGGTCGCGGCTTTGATCTGGTTGCTCGTGTCCGCTCCATCGTGGACTCGTAAGGGACGTACGTCCGACTCTGAGGCGTTCACCGGCGATGCACTCGTCGTGGGCTCCGATGCTGACATGGCTGTCGGTGGTGGGGACTTTGGTTCGACCAAGCCGCCGATGGATATCGCTCGCGGCATCGACGTACCGCCAGGGGGCACGAGTGCCCGCTGGTGATGGCGTTACCGCGCAACAGCGCCTAGCCATCGAAGAGATCGTCACTGCGGCCGAGAGCCTGTGTGGACTGTCATTCAAGGTCTACGTCGGGAAACTTGACGACCGACGTGAAGGCGCGGAAGCGTTGCTCCACAACTCGTCAGGCGATGCGTCCCGCACGGTATTGACTGCGATTGACCCGACATCGCGGGCACTCGAAATTGTCACTGGGTCGCGTGCTGCGAAAGTCGTTGATGATCGAACCTGTGCACTTGCTGCCCTAGCGATGACGTCGTCGTTTCAAGCGGGCGAATTGATTGGTGGAATCCGCAATGGGATCAACCTCATGGCAGAGCACGCCCGCCTACCCGAACGTCGTCACCTCGACACGATTTAGTTAGCGGGCGTCACGTTCCTGTGCACGCAGTGCTCGCTGAACGCCGTCACGTCCTTCGCCGATTAGGCGGCGCGCACCTGAGGGAACATCGTCGCGCTCAAGGAACTCGTTCGTAGCGGCGATGGTCGCCTCGGATGCGAGCAACGCCGGGTAAAGCCCGAGTGTGATGGTCTGTGCAATCTCATTGGTTCGCTCCTGCCACACCCGCGGGATCGCATCGAAGTAGCGGGCGACGAACGGTGCGAGTAACTCGCGCTGGTCAGGTTGAATGAAGCCACCAACGGTGGCGCTCAGCATTGCGTTGGGAAGTTCGTCGCCATCAACCGCGTCGGCCCAGGCGCGTTCTTTGGCCTCCGAGGTAGGAATACCCGCCCGTGCTGTTGCTGCCTGTCGACGACCTGTCGCAGTGTCATCGCGCTCGAGTTCGAGGTCGATCTCGTCAGGGGTCGCAGCACCGAGTGCGATCAGTCGCTGAAGAAGTGTCCAACGCAGATCTGTGTCGATAGCCAACCCCTGCGGTGCGTCACCTGATAGCCACTGACGTATCACTGCGGCCTGGTCAGCCGTACGTGCAGCGCCTGCAAAGCTGCGGGCGAATGCGAGTTGGTGATCGCTTCCGGGGGCTGATGAATCACATAGTCGAGCGGTGAGTGCGGCGAGGCGATCCCGGTACTCGGCTCGGTGATCTGGTGCCGCATAGTTCTCGATCGACAACTTCGCTTGGCTGAGAAGGACCTGTACAACTCCGATATCGGATTCTGTTCCGATGTTTTCCTCGATCAAGGAAAGGTAGTCACCGGTTGAGATTTCAGCATCACGCGTCATATCCCATGCTGCAGTCCACACCAGAGTGCGAGCGATCGTGCTGCGGATTGTTCCGAGGGATGCAACGGCTGTACGAAGGCTGCGCTCATCAAGCCGGATCTTTGCGAAGGTCAGATCCTCGTCGTTGAGCAAGAGCAGATCTGGTTGGGCCACGCCGACAAGCTCGGGCACATTCGTACGTCCACCGACAACATCGGTCTCAATGCGGCCGACTCGTTCAAGTACGCCGTCCTTGGTTGAGTACAAGCCAATCGCGATTCGATGTGAACGCAAGATGGGTTCTATGCCTGCCGGAACTGTTGGCGGCTCCTGGATCACCGCGACTGAAGTGAAGGTGCCATCTTCTGCGACGTCGAGTTCAGCCCTCAGAAGGTTGACGCCACTGGTCTCTAGCCACTGCGCGGACCAGCTCATCAGCTCGCGGCCACTTGAAGCTTCGAGTTCGGAAAGTAGGTCCACAAGGCGGGTGTTACCCCACGCGTGCTTGACGAAGTAAGCCTTGATACCGGCAAGGAATTGCTCTTCACCGACCCATGCGACCAATTGACGCAGCGCGGAAGCACCCTTTGCGTACGTGATGCCATCGAAGTTCACTTCAACGGTTTCCAGATCGACCATGTCAGCTGCGATTGGGTGCGTCGAGGGAAGTTGATCCTGTCGGTAAGCCCAATTCTTGCGCTGACTCAGGAAGGTTGTCCAAGCATCGGTGTAGCGGGTCGCGCGTTCGTTGGCCCAGTGGGCAGCCCATTCTGCGAACGACTCGTTCAGCCAGAGGTCGTCCCACCACACCATCGTGACGAGGTCTCCGAACCACATGTGTGCGAGTTCGTGGAGAATCGTGTTGGCACGTGCCTCGTAGTAGGTATCGGTGACGCGCGAACGGAAAATTAGGTCTTCCAAAATCGTCACGCAACCGGCATTTTCCATTGCGCCAGCATTGAATTCGGGGACGAACAGTTGGTCGTACTTCTTGAACGGGTAGGGCACACCGAACTGCGTTTCGAAGAACTCAAAGCCCTGCTTGGTCACGGTGAAGACATCATCTTCGTCGAGGAATTCAGCCAAGCTCTGTCGACAGAAGATGCTCATCGGGTAGGTGCCATGCGGGCCGGAGTATGCGTCGGAAACCACGTGGTAGGGGCCGGCGCAGATCGCGGTGATGTACGTCGGGATGCGCGGGGTGGCCTCGAAGTTCCACTCCGCCTGCCCAAGATCGCGCTTCGTGGGATCAGGTGTCGGTGAGTTCGACACGACCTGCCAGTAGTCGGGCGCAATCACGTTGAGCTGGAACTCGGCCTTGAGATCTGGCTGATCGAAACATGCGTATACGCGGCGAGCGTCAGCGATTTCAAACTGCGTGTACAGGTAGACGGCCTTGTCGACCGGGTCTATGAAGCGGTGCAGGCCTTCGCCGGTGCGCATATATTCGCAGTTGGCCACGATCACGAGGGTGTTGTCGGCGGCTAGACCGTGGATCGGGAGTCGAGTTCCAGTGAAGCCGGATGTGTCAACGTCAGTGCCGTTGAGGGTCGCCGAGACGATGCTTGGGGCGATGATGTCAATCCACGTAGATGCACCAGGTGTGGCGGTGAACGTGGCCGTCGTGGTGCTGGTGAACGTGTCGTGATCGCCCGCCCCACTCAGATCGAGCTGCACGTCGAATCGCTGCGTTTGTACCGTCGCACTTCGTTCGGCAGCCTCCGCGCGGGTGAGGTTCGTAGTGTCGACCTGATCGCTAGGAACGGTACTGAGGCTGGTCACGTTTGACGACTCCCTTGTTGCCAAGAATGTGTGTACGGCTACGCCGCGAGTTTGGCTGTCAGTCTGTCACGGCTGGGTGAGTGGCGCGGCGGCCCCTGCACATGCAATGCGATCATGACGGCGATAGCGTGGACGAATGACATCATCATCTGCCTCCGCGTCGGTGCCCGTAGCGATTTATGTCGATCCGGCATGCCCTTTCGCTTTTCAGACTGCCCGCTGGGTACTCGAGGTAGCCAAGGTTCGCGACATCTCGACGACCTGCAACGTTATGTCGCTGGCGGAACTCAATGGCGGTAAGCCCGATATGGACCCAGAGTGGGCCGAGTGGCTTGTGAAAGCGTGGCGTCCGGTTCGGGTGCTTACCGCGGCGCGGCTGGCACACGGTCAGGATGTGATGTGGCCGCTTTACCTGTCGATGGCCACGCAGATTCATGTCGGCACGGTTGAGGATTACGACGTTGTGATCGCTAACGCGCTTGCCGAGGCAGGCCTGCCAGCAGAACTTGCCGCTGCCGCTGATTCCACCGAGTTTGACGACGAGGTGCGCGCTAGCCATCACCGCGGCATGGACCTCGTTGGCATGGACGTCGGCACCCCCGTCATCCACGTGCCGGGCGCGGACGGTGAAACGGTGGCCTTCTTCGGCCCGGTCATCACTCGCTTGGTCACCGGGGAGGTTGCCGGTCGGCTCTGGGATGGCACTGTGCTGGTTGCTTCTACGCCTGGCTTCTTTGAAATCAAGCGCAGCCGTACCGAACGCCCGATGTTTGACTAGGTTGTCCTGTGGCGCTTAGGCGTCGTTGTCGTTGTCGTTGACCTGTTGACTGATTTCGGAGAGTAGTGACATGCGTGTACATCTGGGGTGTGACCATGCCGGGTTCGAATTCAAGAATCTTCTCGCTGAGCACCTATTAGCCAACGGCCATGAGGTCGTTGATCACGGTGCTCATGAATACGACGCGCTGGACGACTACCCGCCATTCTGCGTCGCTGCTGCCCAAGCCGTTGTCGCGGACGACGGAAGTCTTGGCGTCGTGATGGGTGGTTCTGGCAACGGTGAGCAGATTGCCGCCAACAAGGTGGCTGGTGTGCGGGCGGCGTTGGCGTGGTCCGTAGAAACTGCGTCATTGGCCCGTCAGCACAACAATGCCAATGTCATTGGGCTCGGTGCTCGAATGCATTCCACGGAAGATGCTTTCGCGATCGTGGACGCTTTTCTTGCCACCCCATTTAGTGGTGATGAGCGCCACCAGCGCCGAATCGACCTACTGAGTCGTTTTGAGCAAACGGGTTCGTTTTAGGTCTGAGCACCACTGCGGTCTTAGCGCGGCCTCGACACGTCACGGATGCGCATTGCGGCCTCGACACTGACGCGCGATGGTGATCTATCTACCAGCCGCTCGAGTGCGCGATCTTGATTGCGTTCGCTACGGTTTCCGGCCGTCTTAGGCTCGCGCTTTTCTGCGTTGCCATCCTGAGGATGCTGTTTTCGATGACGGGCAGCAGACTTGGCCATGTTCTGAACGGTACGGGTTTTGCGGCGAAATTGCTCGTCATGACAAGGAGGGTGAAATGCCTGAAGGGCATACCCTTCATCGACTTGCCGGCTCACTGACGAAGACCTTTGCTGATCAGCACGTGCAGACCTCAAGTCCGCAGGGACGATTTGAAAGTGGTGCGCAGCTTCTTGATGGGTTGGTTTTGACGCACGCGGAGGCCGTCGGAAAGCACTTACTGGTGAGTTTTGATGCACCCTTGCGTCTGCATGTTCATCTCGGGCTGTATGGCACTTTCGTGGCCCGCCGGCTGCCGGAGCCAACCCCCGTTGGTGCACTTCGACTGCGGATTGTGGGGGACGAGAGCTACGCGGATCTGCGTGGGCCGACGGCTTGCGAGTTACTTGACGATGATCAGGTTGCGGCACTTTTCAAACGGATTGGCCCTGATCCGCTGCACAAGAAGGCCGATCCAGAACGAGCATGGACGCGTATTAGTAAGAGCAAGGCTCCGGTCGGTGCACTGCTGATGGATCAAAGTGTGATCGGTGGAGCAGGCAATATCTACCGTGCGGAAGTCCTTTATCGGCAAGGGATTTCGCCGTTTCGTGAGGGGCGATCGCTGGCGCCGGAGCAATTTGATGACATCTGGAATGACTTGGTCATCTTGATGAAGGACGGCGTGAAGCGCGGACGCATCGTCACTGTCGACAAGTCTGATATGCGTGCCCTGGCTGACCTCGACTCTGACCGTCGAGCACCGGACGACAGGGAGCTAGATGGCGGTGAGGACACTCCAGCGCGACGAAGAGCGCGGCGAGCAACCGGTGTCTACGTCTACCAGCGAACTGGTCGACCATGTTTACGGTGTGGTGAGTCAATCGCCGCGCAAGAGTTCTATGGTCGCAATCTATTTTGGTGTCCTGGCTGCCAGAAGTGATCGGGCAGTCGGACGCTCAGCCCTTGATGCTTCGTTCCTGCCCGGCCCAGAAGTCTTGGCGCAAAAGGAATTTCTGAAGTTTGCCCGTCGACGTGCGTGGCAGAACTTCACGGAATTCGACCCGCTTAGGGCATTTGTAGCCAGCCAAACTTGCTCGGCAATGGGCGATTATGTCGTCAGCGGTTAGGGCGGCTCCGTCGGTGACGATGAGAGCGGTCACCGCTTCACCCCAACGTTCGTCCGGAGTGCCAACGACGGCGACTTCGCGAACATTCGGGTGGCTTGCGATCACGTCTTCCACCTCGATTGATGACACGTTCTCGCCACCGGTGACGATGACGTCCTTCTTGCGGTCACTAATCGTCAGATAGCCGTCGTCGTAGGTGCCGCCATCACCCGTATGGAACCAGCCACCTGCCAATGCTTCAGCGCTCTGCTCGGGTTGATCCCAGTAGGACTCGAGAACGACGTTTCCGCGGGCCAGGATTTCACCACTTGAGTCCACGTCAAGATCGACACCAAGTGCGGGAACCCCAGCCCTACCAAGCATTTTCGCGCGCTCATGCGGTGTGAGCTCGTCCCATTCACTTCGAGTGCGATTCACCGTTAGCAATGGCGCAGTCTCGGTGAGCCCGTAGATCTGAATGAATTCCCAGCCAAGTTCGGTTTCGATGCGTTCGATTGTTCGCGTCGGCGGGGGAGCGCCGGCAACGACGATGCGCACGCGGTCGCGGCCTGGGATCGGACCATCCCACGTTGCTGCGGCATCGAGGACTGAGGCCCAAACGGCCGGGGCGCCGCACATGAAGGTCACGCCATGTTCCTCGACTCGACGCAAGATCTCGGCGCCATCTACCTTGCGCAGGACGATGTGCTTTCCACCAACTCCGGTGATGGCATACGGGGTACCCCACCCGTTCGCGTGGAACATGGGAAGTGTGTGAAGAAGAACGTCGCGATCGCTCATCGTGACGTGGAGGGCAAACGTCGTTGCATTCATCCACACATTGCGGTGGGTTAACTGCACACCCTTGGGTCGGGCTGTTGTGCCCGAGGTGTAATTAATTGTGGCAGTTGCGTTTTCGTCGGGCGTCCACTCATTGCCGACTCGTCCCTTGGGGAAGATGATGTCGTCGCTTTCGCCCAAGACGAATCGGTGTTTCGCCGTGACGGTGGACAGTGGGCCGTCGAGTTCTGGATCTACGAGTAGGACCTGCGCACCGGAGTGC
This sequence comes from Actinomycetes bacterium, assembly GCA_037129655.1. GTDB lineage: Bacteria > Actinomycetota > Actinomycetes > S36-B12 > CAIYMF01 > Longivirga. Next base: position 1,268 of record JBAXUN010000087.1, on the reverse strand, counting down.
TCGACGATGTAGCGAACCTCTGGTTCGGCCAGTCGAAAGTTGATAGGAACCAGGACGCGGCCATAGCCGGATACGCCGTAGAAACTAGTGAGCAGTCGGGCTGAGTTTTGTGATGCGATAGCTACGCGACCGCCGACAGGAACGCCCAGATCGTCAAGGGCTGCAGCCATCGCGCGGGCGGCCGCAGCGAGTTCCCGGTACGTCAGGGGGCCAAAGGGAGCGGCTGGCTGATCAGGTTCGTCGATGACTGCGATGCGATCTGCGTACACCGTCTCTGCTCGTTTGAGGAAGTCATTCACGGTTAACGGAACGAACATCGACCCAGCCTCCTTGGAACGTGCCTAACTCGAACCTGCAGGTTACTCGCCCAAGAGCATGGGGTGAAGGTGCAGGCAGCTGACTACTCGAATCCATCCAAGGTTGATGGAACATCCACCGCATGCTCTTTGAGGACATCAAGGGGCACGATGTCGAGGGCTCGTTGATGTGTCGATTCCAGGACGACGAACGCAGCGGCCCCATCCATGTGAGCTCGCAACCAGTTATGTGCCGTGACACACCAGCGATCACCCGGCACAAGGCCGGGGAAGCGGTACTGGGGTGCTGGAGTGGAGAGGTCGTTTCCGATCTGAGCTTGATGCTCGAGGAACTCGGCTGTGACCACGGCGCAGATCGTGTGGCTACCGACATCCTGCGGCCCGGTTGAGCAACAACCATCGCGGTAGAAGCCGGTCATCGGGTCCGTGCCGCATTCGCCTAGTGGACCACCGAGGACATTGAGTTCACCAAATTCAGTCACACCGCCACGTTACTCCCGTCCTCGAAATCTCGACGTTGGTTCGCGACGCTCGCCGCCGCCGTTCGCGCTGGTGATGTCAGCGGTCTCTGGTGTAGTTGCTAATGGAAAGTCGAATGTTGAAAGAAGAGGTGGCCCATTATGAGTTTACGTTTTGACGCTGTGCTGTTGGATCGGATTCGCGGATGCTTGATCGGCGGAGCGGTTGGTGATGCCCTTGGGGCACCCGTTGAGTTCAAGTCGCTTCGGGAGATTACGGCGCTTGTGGGCGAGCGCGGTGTTCGCGATTACCTCCCGGTGTCCTTTGACGGAATCTCGGGTACGGGGCTGATCACCGACGACACGCAGATGACACTGTTTACTGTCGAGGGGCTTATCCGGCTCGAAGCTCGGGCGACGGTCAAAGGCATCGGGCCGGCAACAGCGGTGCTTCAACGGGCCTATTGGCGATGGTTCGACACTCAGGTCAACC
>JBAXUN010000086.1:0-9853 GCA_037129655.1 Actinomycetes bacterium | reverse complement strand
CGTGTCATTGAGGTACTGCGGCGCTGGATCAACCAACCGACCGCCACGTCGAGACTCCTGTGACGCACGCTCGTACCGAGCTTCCGAGGCGCGAGCAGCTTCCGAACGATTGCTACGAATATCGCGACGGCGCTTGGCCTCAGCCGCAGCCGCTATCTGACGGCGCGCCATCACCACAAAACCGACCATGAGAAGCACTGGAATCAACAGTGCCCATGTGGGCACCAGATTCATCACGCGCAGGACAACCGTCAAAGCGAGCAGCACACCCAACACCATTAGCGTTCGCTTACGACGGGCTGCAGCGGCCGAGGAACTCGTCTCTGAACCCCCGCTGACCATGACTTGCTGCGAACGCTCTTCTTCACTGCGTCCCGGCATAACGACATCGCGACGAGTTAATCGGCCGAGGTCCGCACTGCCGCGCAGGGAACCCATGGCCACAGAGAAGCGGTTCACTGACTTAACTTCTTGGGCTTGATCGTGTCGGCGTAGCCACATCGGCACGAGCACCAACGCCCACATGCCCACTAGGACAGCGACGATGACTCCGGAACCACTCACGTTACGAAGGCTATGCGTAGAACCCGCTGTGATCACGCACCACAGCAGTCACATTAATTTCGTGTCGCATTTACGTTGAATGTACGAGCTTTGCATCGACAAGAAGCCCATGAACAAACGCGCATCAACATTTCGTTAAATGTCAGCCGAACGTACGACGTCAGTCACGACCTTCGTTACATAGGTGCGGCAGGTTCAGCAATCCAACGATTCAACACACCACCGGGAATCTCTTCTCCCGTAAGGGCAAATGCCAAGTGATCACGCCAATCACCGTCGATATGCAAATAGGACGGACGCAGACCCTCTGGTCTGAATCCCAATTTCTCTGCAACACGGCGGGACGCCACGTTCTCCGGACGAATGTTCACCTCGATGCGATGAAGTCCGATCGAGAAACAGTGATCAGTCGCCAGCGCAACCGCGGTTGGAGTAATACCTCGTCCTGCAAACTCGCGATCGATCCAGTAGCCAATGTGCGCACCTCGGAGTGAACCCCACGTAATGCTGCCAACGGTCAACTGCCCGACGAGGCGATCGCGATAGGTAATGACGAAGGGCATCACCCGGCCCTGCGACGCCTCAGCACGTAATCGACGAACCATCACCCCATAGGTGGGTGGAACATCTCGACTCGGATCGGGAGTTGTCGCTTCCCATGGACGCAGCCAGTCAGCGTTGCGGGCTCGCACAGCTCGCCACTCACGTGCGTCTCGCTGCTTGATGGGACGAAGACCGATATCACTGAACTTCAGTTCGACCGGCCATCCGATCGTCACAGAACCCTCGGATGATCGCCACCACCGCGTGCCTGCTCAACAGCATGAACGATCAGCGGTGCGATGACAGACAAGCCATCCTTCACCCCACCGGGCGATCCCGGCAGATTGATGATGATCGTGTGGCCGGCCATCCCTGCGACTCCGCGCGAGAGCGCCGCCGTTTCGATGCCCGCTGCACGGCCAACGGCGCGAATGGCTTCAGCGATGCCCGGAATTTCGCGAGTGATCACTTCACGGGTGTGCTCGGGGGTTACATCGTTTGGCGAAAGTCCAGTACCACCCGTCGTGATGATCACGTCATAGCCATCGTGAACACCGCCGAGCAGCACGCTTTCGATTTCTGGACCATCGGGAATGATGGTGGGGCCGCTGACCTCAAACCCCAAGCTCTCGAGCATCGCAACAATCATCGGACCAGTGCTGTCTTGGTAAACCCCATGCGCAGCACGCGTTGAAATCGACACAGCAAGTCCACGCATCACTGGTGCCCCTCGCGCTGCCACAGCCCAGTCTTGCCACCGGTTTTTTCGTCCACGTGCACACCGGTGATTTCTGCAGACGGATCAACCGCTTTGACCATGTCGATCAGCGCAAGACCTGCCACCGCAACGCAGGTCAGTGCCTCCATCTCAACCCCTGTGCGATCAGCTGTACGAACGACCGCGCGAATAGCGACGTGATCGTCGTGAATATCGAGATCAACGTCGACACCGTGAACAGCGATCGGGTGGCATAGCGGCACTAAGTCAGGCGTGCGCTTGGCGGCTTGGATTCCGGCAATACGCGCAACGGCAATCGCATCACCCTTGGGTACGCCCGCACCTCGAAGAAGCCCGATGACCTCGTCAGAGACAAGAACGCGTCCCGTGGCAGTGGCTGTACGGGTGGTTATCTCTTTCGCGGATACGTCAACCATCCGCGCACCACCAGACTCATTGAGATGAGTGAACCCACGCTCCGTCATCAGCTCACCCCTCATCCAGTCGGAGAACTGCAACGGCCGAGCCTGCTGGCAATTCGGTGATCTCTTCGGGAACGACAACAAGCGCGTTCGACTGCGACAGCGCACCAAGCATGTGGGATCCCTGCCCACCTGCGGGACGCACGACGTAACGTCCATCTTCAACAGACAGTTCAGCTCGAGCGAATTGTCGCTTACCCGCTGGCGAACTCAATGGCTCAGCGAGCACAGCGCGCACGACCGGACGATAGATCCGCGCGTGGCCCAACATGCGACGAAGGACCGGCCGCACGAAGACTTCAAATGAGACGTAGGCCGACACGGGATTACCCGGCAGAGTGAAGATGGGCGTGCGATCTTCGCCAAGCGTGCCGTGTCCCTGAGGCATTCCAGGCTGCATCGCGACCTTGGTGAATTCAACAGTCCCGAGCGTCGACAGAACTGCCTTCACAGTGTCGTACGCCCCAGCGCTAACTCCGCCGGTGGTGATGATCAGATCCGCTCGCACGAGCTGATCTTCCAGTGCGGCCATCATGACGTCTGGGTCATCGGGAATCGGACCAACGCGGTAGGCGATCGCCCCTGCCTCTTCCACAGCTGCTGCAATCGTCGGGCCATTGGAATCAGCAATCAACCCCGGCGTCAACGTGCCACCGGGCTCGACGAGTTCACTGCCAGTCGAAAGCACAACGACGCGAGGACGCGGATGTACTGCAACCATTCCGCGGCCAACGGCTGCCAGAGGCGCGATCTCACGCGGACCAAGAACAGTTCCCGCAGTGCCAACAATCTGACCAAGTGCAATATCGTCACCGCGCAGGCGAATATGGGCACCAAGCTGAGCCGCACGCGTGATGCTGACGCGCTCAGTACCCGCATCGGTCCACTCGACCGGAATGACAGCCTGCGTTCCCTCCGGAATTGGCGCACCCGTCATGATGCGAATCGCAGTTCCATCACGAAGCTCATGTGTGGCTCGATAACCAGCGGGAACGTCGTCGATCACCTCAAGTACGGCCGGCTTACCATCGCTAGCTGCCATCACATCGGCCACTCGCACTGCATACCCGTCCATCGAGGCGTTATCGAATGGAGGCAGTGGCCACGGCGCTGTGACAGACTCGGCCAGCACGCAGCCGCGGGCGTCTTGCAAGGTAACGTCGATCGGTGACAGTGGCACGACGCCGGCCAAAACTGCCTGCAGATGCTCTTCAACAGTACGCACGATGTAGACCCTACGGCTTCTAGGCCATGATGACCTCATGACAGACGTGAACTTGCCCGTTGACCCTGACGATGTCAGCCCTGAACTCGCCCGCAAGCGCGAACTTCGGCGTGATCTCGGTGCCACCCGCAGGGCTCGCAGCGAGGCCGAGCGCGAGGTCGTTTCGAAACAACTACTCGAGCAACTCAAACTCCTACCCGAGTTCGCTGAGATCATGGCCCTGCCAGCCGTCGGATCGATCGGCGCTTACGTCTCGTACGCCGGGGAACCCAGAACGACCGACATTCGCGCATTCGTTGCGGACAATGGAATTGGATGTGCTCTGCCGATCATTCGTCCGGACTTCGCACTGGACTGGGCGTGGGATTCGGAACTCGTTGCACCCGGACGCAACTATGCAGGAGTGCCCGAGCCGACAGGTGACGTCGTGGCGCATGGCGCCGATGGGATCGTGTCACTGCATTGCCGCGTACTTCTCGTACCCGCACTCGCGGTGGACGCGCGCGGTTACCGCATGGGCAAAGGCGGTGGCTTTTACGACCGGCTGCTACTCGGACTTGAACCGCTCGAAGCACGTCCACTCATGGTCGCCGTCGTTCACGACGATGAGGTCTTCGACGAGTTACCCGTCGAAGACCACGACCATCCGGTGGACGCAGTGATCACACCGACTCAGATCATCCGCATCCCCGGCCGTCGCACCTACATACCGTTCACGTGAGGCTTGAGAGTCAACGTGTCCACGGCTGCAGCGGCAACTCCAGTCTTCGTAAATGCGAACGGGAAGGTTGTGCCATCGCGCCACGCATCAAGTTGGTCGACGTAGTTCGCCGAATAGGTATGGCCGCTATTTCCCGTTAGGTGCACCCACGTCGAGGCATCAAAACGGCTGAGATCCAACACCATGCGCATCGCCGGCACCCATGTCACCTCGTAGTTACCCGACGACGCATCCCAACCAGTTGCGTTGACCACCGACTCACCACCTGATGTCTCTACGGGACCGCGGTTGAAGATGGCTTCGATGGGCCCAATCCCCGACGTGCCAAGGGTTTGGTTGCGAACAGTTAACGTGTGCATCTGACCCCACGTCCACTTCGCGGGATCGCCGCCCTGGGCGCTGGTCAACTCAGCGGTGGCTTCGTCCAACGCCCGCTTGACGATGGCGTCACGACCACCAGATGAGCCGGCGGCTTTTTTGTCTGTCCACCATGGATCATTGGGCGTACTCCACAGGTTTCGGATTACTTCAAACCACCGGTCACCGCCATCAGGCTGGTAGCCGGTCGGCAGTTCGTCGTCGAAGGTATCGACGAGCAGGTGTCGCCAGAAAGCGTTGAAGTAGGCGGCCGCTGCTGAGTTCGCCGGCTGCGTGTAATCCCACCCATCGAATAACTTCAATGCGTCTGCCGATGTCCCAGTGATGCCCAGATCTTTGATTCGAGGCACTAGGAACGAGGCATTTTCATTACGTGAGTCAAACAGCAGCGTTCGAATCTGATCCGCCGAAATGCGCTTACCGTTCGACGTTAACTTCACGACCTCGTCGACGATTCGCTGACTTCGCGCACCGTACGACCAGTCATCGGTGAGGAAGTACGGATAGTCCTTGTAAACCGACGCTTGGTTAGCCGTGACCACGAAACCGTCGTCCGGGTTCTTCACATTTGGCAAGGCTGAGAATGGAATGAAGCCCGACCAAGACTCTGCCGGATCCCATCCGAGGGCCGGATACTTACCGTCGTAACCCTGACGAATCGGAATCTTGCCTGGCGTCTGGTAGCCGATATCGCCTGTCGTGGATGCGAAAATCAGGTTCTGCGCCGGCACCTCGAACAGGGACGCGGCGGAACGGAATTCATCCCAGTTTTGTGCAGAGTTGAGCTGGTCTACCGCGTCCATCGTTCGTCCGGGCGTGAGCGCTGTCCATTTCAGCGCGACGCCGTAGCCATCACCGCGAGGAGGTGCGATCGCGCCGTTGGGCGCATCCTGTCCGACGGTGGTGAGTTCGGTGGACGCATCGGACAGAAGCGGCCCGTCCTTCGTCTGCCTCACCGTGATCTCAACCGGATCACCACCGGCCACCTTGATTGTTTCCTTACTCGTGATCAGTGTCAGCGTCGCAGTGCCTACGACGTACGAATCACCCGTCACTTTCTCCAAGACCAGATCGGTGACATCCGGGCCAAGGTTGGTAAAGCCCCACGCAATTTTACCGTTGTGACCGATCACTACCCCGGGCATCCCAGAGAAGGTGAATCCGGAGACGTCGTACGGGCAGGCCTGCGAAACAACACGACAGTGCAAGCCCATCTGGTACCAAATACTCGGCATGCTGGGAGACAGGTGCGGGTCATTGGCAAGTAAAGGCTGCCCGGTGATTGTCTTGGCCCCACTGACAACCCATGAATTCGAGCCGATCCCGCTCGTGGTCGGGCCCAGTACCTTGTCGAGGGACACCAAGCCAGCGCTCAACGAACCTAGGCTCGGGATAGCCGCTGCTGGCACCCGCGGAACCGACGACGCCGCCTGAGCTGAACTCGGCGAAGCATTCTGATCCCATACGCCGTCAGTCACCGCGCCCTGAGTCACGATCGGTCGGTGACGGTTGAACGGGTAGGGCGGGTATAGCTGACCTGTGCGGACCTCGCCGACCTTGGCGCTAATGATGGAGCGCTGAATCTCTTCCACCATGTTCCCGCGCAGATCCCACGCCATCGCCTTGAGCCAAGCGATTGAGTCGACGGGTGTCCACGGCTCGATGGTGTAGCTCGAGTTCTGCAATCCAAGAACGGCATACTCCAACGACACCGCGGAGCCAGAGTGATCAGCGAGATACGCATTCACCCCGCGCGTGTAGGCCTCGAGATTTCGGCGCGTTGTTGCGGACAACATAGGAAGTTCCTGTTGGGCAACTCGTCGCCACCCCATGACTCGCAAGAACTTGTCAGTTTCGACCTGTCCCGAACCAAACATTTCCGACAAGCGCCCCGCAGTGATGTGACGACGGAAGTCCATCTCCCAGAAGCGGTCCTGGGCGTGGACGAAACCCTGCGCATAGAACAGATCTTGCGGCGATTGTGCGTAGATATCTGGGATCCCACGATCGTTGCGAACAACCTCAACGGGAGCGAACAAGCCAGGTAGGGAAACCTCCCCTGTGGTCTGCGGGAAAGACCGACGGACAGTCCAGACACCAAAGCCGATACCCGCAGTTAGCAGGACGAGGGCGAATAGAACGAGGCCAATGAGCATGTTCCTTAGGGTGCGCACGTGGCCAGCCTACGACCAACCGAGTCAGGAACCGGCCCAAATCTGCAGGGCAAATGCCAAGCCCAACGAAGCCACCATCATGCAACCAATGGCGGATGCCAAGACGTAACCAATCGCGCCACGAGACGATGCACTATCGCTGGCACGGGCCAGCGCAAACAGGTCGACAGTCTGCGCCGCGAATCCCCCGAAGGTTGTCAGAGAGCCACAGAATCCCACGCCAACTAACGCCAGCATGAGCTTTGGAGTCTCGGATGCATTCAAGGCGTACCCAGCAGCCACACCGAGAATGAAGGAACCCACAAGGTTCACCAAAAGAGTCCCCCGCGGCCACGCCCCATTGAGATACCGGTCGAAGACGAACCGCGTTGGTGCTCCGAGGGCAGCGCCAAGTGCGATAAGAAGAGCCGTTGCGAACGTCATAGTTCCTCGTCCGCTTGCAGATCGATCGCGGAGGCACCAAACCAGCGAGAGCCTGCTGAACGACCAATGACGAAACACGTAATTCCAAGGAGCACGGACGACCACAGGTATACCGTCGCTAGTCCCGAGGAACCTGCCCGGATCATCTGAACCACTTCGACAGAAAACGTCGAGAAAGTAGTAAACCCTCCAAGCACACCGGTGGCCAGAAACGGTCTCGCCAAGCGGGCACGACGAGGTGCGGCATCAGTCCAGCGAGCATGGCGTGCGTCGACGAAAGCCAACAGCAGCCCGAGAATCAAACAGCCGAGCAGGTTCGTCAGGAACGTGGCTGACGGCCACGTTGCTAGATCCGTGTGTGGCAACGCGACGCTGATTCCCGCCCGCGCCAGGGCGCCGACAATGCCACCTACCGCCACGGCGACAAGCTCATCCGGCCGCGGGGGTTGAGGGCGTGAACTCACGTGATGAGGCTAGCGAAATCAGCAGTCACTCGACGAAGAACGAGCTACGCGTCCCTGCGCATAAAGAGCACAAGTTCAACGATGAAGAACACGGCCACCCAGACCGCAAAGACTCCCAAGCCGCTCCAGCCACTAGGACCCTGAACAAAGTCGCTACTTCCCGCCCAACGACTCGCCGAACTCCACGGCAGATGCTCTACGAGCCACGTGGCCTTCTCCGAGAAGAAGCCAATCAAGATGTTTTCAACGATTAATCCCGACACAATCGGAACGGCGATGCCAATGGCCGTCTGGCGAGTGATGCCAGCAAGCGCGAAGGAAGAAAGAGCCCAGAGGACGACGAACACGATGCCTCGAGCGAAGAACGTCGCATCGGGAACCGTCACGCCCGTTGGTGGCGTGGGCATCCCATGCAGAGCTAGCCCGATCCAGCTTCCGAGGTACGACACCAGAGCGATGAGCGCGGCGGCTAGGACAACCATCACGGCCTTGGCGAGGAAAATGGTGATGCGGTTGGGGAACTCGGTCAGCGTTAATCGGATCAATCCGAAGCGATACTCCTGCCCGATCGCCTGCGCCCCCAGCACGGAAGCAAGAACCGCCGCAAAGGTCATGGGCGCGGAGAATGAGGTAAACCAGTCAAGAGTGCCCGGTGGCGGACCACCCTGATTTGGATCCGACGTCTGCGACTGCGTGGCCAGAACGATTAGGAACGACAGTGCCGCGCTAAGGATGAGCGCTAACCCGAGCATGATGTAGGTAGAACGAACGGTCCACAAGCGTGTCCACTCGTACTTCAACGCAGCCATCATGACGCCACCTCGGGTGCCTGCGACCCCACCTGAAACTGCTGATCCCCGGACGTAAGTTCCAGGAAGGCATCTTCCAAACTGGCTGTGCGTTTGGTTAACTCAAAAACGGTGATGCCGTATTTGAAGGCCGCGTCACCAATCCAGTCGGTGTTGGCTAGTTGGACAGCCAGGCCATCAGCGCCCTCGGGGACGGACTGAACACCAACGCTTGCCATGGCGGCGGCAAGTTTCGCAGGATCACTGCAACGGACGAGGATGTCGTTGCCCGAGCTCCTCGCGACGAAGGCCGCCAGTGAATCATTCGCAACCATCTTGCCTTTGGCGATAACGATCAGATGATCAGCCATTAATTGTATTTCAGAGAGCAAGTGACTCGAGACGAATACGACGTTGCCCTGGCTTGCATAATGACGAAGGAAGTCGCGTAGCCATTGAATTGACTGCGGATCAAGGCCATTTGCCGGTTCGTCCAAGAGCATCACCTTGGGCTGCGCCAGAAGTGCCCCAGCCAAGCCAAGTCGCTGACCCATCCCGAGTGAAAAACCGCCAGGTGCCTTTTTGGCAACATCCTGCAGCCCTACGAGGTTGATCACTTCATCGATCCGCGCCGAGGGGATCGAGGCCTCTTGCGCCAGCATTTTCAGGTGATTGCGAGCACTGCGTGAGGGGTGGAAGAACTTAGCGTCCAGATGTGCGCCCACAATCTTCGAGACAGGTTTGTGCTCGGTTAGCTTTTTACCGTCCCAGAGGGTTTGGCCATCACCCTTGTCGAGGCCAAGCATCAGCCGCATGGTCGTGGATTTACCGGCGCCGTTTGGCCCGAGGAACCCGGTAACAACACCCGGCTCTAAACGGAAAGTCAGATCATCTACCGCACGAGTATTTCCGTACGACTTTCCGAGACCAATTGCTTCAACTGACACAGCCGTACCTCCCTGTTCCTAAGTGAGCCTACGGCAGGCACAATTGCGGTTGCACATTGCACACACAGGTTTTCACGGCCGCTAGGTGATATGACGTTACTAACCACGAAGGGATCAATTGGTGAGCGTTCTCGTTGTTGGTGAGGCGCTCGTCGATCTGATTGCAAAACCAAACGGTGAGACTGCTGCAGTACCCGGTGGAGGCCCGTTCAATTTTGCCCGCACACTGGGCCGGCTCGGCGCTGACGTTTCGTTCGCAGGCGGTATCTCGGATGATGTTTTCGGCCAGCGGATTTCAGCAATGCTGGTTGAAGATGGAGTGAAACAAACTCTCCCCATTCGTGAAGGGCGACTGACAACGCTGGCCTTGGCCGCACTCGACGCAAGCGGTGCAGCTACCTACCGCTTTTACATTGAAGGCACCGC
>JBAXUN010000085.1:0-10069 GCA_037129655.1 Actinomycetes bacterium | reverse complement strand
ACACCCAACACAACCGTGTCATCGTTTTCGAAGACTGAACCAAGATCACGGATCTCACACAGTTCACCGGTGCAGATATTGGTGAATGCCAAGGGATAAAAAACCAGAACAACATTTTTGGCGCCACGGTACGAGGAGAGTCGGACCTGCTCACCGAAGTGGTTTTCCAACTCAAAATCTGGGGCCTCTTGGCCAACCTCAAGTGACACGACAAACCTTTCTGGATGCGGACCTACACACGACTAAACAACGAGATCGTGACATAGGTTCAACCAACCCGCACCACCGGCCTCACACGATCAAGGCAGGCCTATCGTCGACCAGCTTTAGGGGCCACAAGGCGAGTGCCCTGCCAGTCACGCGAAGCGGAAATCGTGCTGGTGGACTGCAACCCTGCTGTCGGAGCCGCATCTGAGATATCGGACGCCTCAACGTGCCCATCGCGTCCCGGCTTCGGGGTCATCAACCAGATCACGCCTTGATCAGCCAGAAATTCAAGCGCGTCAACTAGTACGTCGACCAAGTCGCCATCTTCATCTCGCCACCAGAGCAAAACAACATCAACGACATCGTCGTACTCCAAGTCGACAAGCTGCGTTGCAGTAACGACTTCGATGCTTGAGCGAAGTTCGTCGTCGCAGTCATCGTCGTATCCGACTTCCTGAACGACTTGACCAGCCGTGAAGCCAAGTCGCGATGCCAAGGTGCGGGCTGGATCGTCACCGTCAGAAACCTGATCAGTTCGCGTTGTTGTCGTCATGCGCTGTCGGTTTTCTGGGTATCGACAGTGCCGAATAGAGGGACCATGTACGTAGTCCACCGGACAAGAACTCGCTGCGCAAGCATTTTGCCCATCCTGATACGTGGCGTTTCGTTGAGATTTCCAAAATTTCGGACGTCAGACTTCAAGAAGTAGAGCTTTTTAGTCCACGGATTGGCGTCCCTTGCCGATACGTCATGTGCACTCGGAAGGGTAAACGCGGTCAACACACCGACACCCGAGTGCACACCTCGAACCCAAACACGGCAGGATAGGCACGCAGTAGTCGATGCAGACCCAGCTGGCATGCCCACAAGGCGCCAGCAGTTCCATCGCATATGACGCCAGGTAACCACCGGCGAAGGAGTTGAGGTTTACGTGTCTATCGGACGTGATCGTGATCCGCTGATTGCTGGTGGCTTGCCCACCCAGTACGTCGACGTCGATCCAAGTGAGACCTCAGAATGGCTCGATTCCTTCGATGCCCTCGTTGCTAACGCCGGCGCATACCGGGCCCGCTACATCATGCTCTCGCTCCTTCGGCGAGCGGCCGAACAAAACGTTGGTGTGCCAAGCCTGCGCAGTACTGACTACATCAACACGATCCCTCCCGAGCGCGAGCCTTGGTTCCCCGGTGATGAAGCCCTCGAACGTCGAATCCGCGCATACGCACGGTGGAACGCCGCGATCATGGTGCACCGCGCTCAGCGTCCGGGAATCGGCGTAGGCGGTCACATCTCGACGTACGCATCAACCGCCTCCCTCTACGAAGTGGGCTTTAACCACTTCTTCCGGGGCAAGGATCACCCCGGTGGCGGTGATCAGATCTTCTTCCAGGGCCACGGCTCCCCCGGCATTTACGCGCGCGCCTATCTCGAAGGCCGGCTCGACGAACATCAACTTGATGGCTTTCGTCAGGAACTGTCACATCCCGGCGGCGGACTCTCGTCCTATCCGCATCCCCGCCTCATGCCGGACTTTTGGGAATTTCCGACCGTCTCGATGGGGCTCGGCCCGCTCAACGCCATCTATCAGGCCCGCTTCAACCGCTACCTCAACGACCGAGGCATCAAGGACACCAGCCAGCAACGAGTCTGGGCGTACCTCGGCGACGGCGAGATGGACGAGGTTGAGAGCCTAGGCGCACTCGGACTCGCGGCCCGCGAAGAACTCGACAACCTCACGTTCGTGGTCAACTGCAACCTCCAGCGACTCGATGGTCCGGTGCGCGGTAACGGCAAAATCATTCAAGAGCTGGAATCGTTCTTCCGCGGCGCAGGCTGGAATGTCATCAAAGTTGTGTGGGGCCGTAAATGGGACGATCTGCTCGCCCTCGACAACGACGGCGCCCTCGTCAACCTAATGAATCGCACCCCCGATGGAGATTTCCAGACGTACAAGACCGAAAACGGTGGCTTCATTCGAGAAAACTTCTTCGGGCGTGATCCACGCACCCGCAAGATGGTTGAGACGTGGAACGACGACGAGATTTGGTCGCTGAGCCGCGGTGGTCACGACTACCGCAAGTTGTACGCGGCGTATCGAGCAGCCACCGAGCACAAAGGCCAACCAACGGTCATCCTTGCCAAGACCATCAAGGGTTGGACGCTAGGCAGTCACTTCGAAGGCCGCAATGCCACGCACCAAATGAAGAAGTTGACCCTCGACGATCTCAAGGAATTCCGTGATCGGCTGCAGATTCCTATCGCTGATTCACAACTCGACGAAAAGCTTCCGCCCTACTACCGTCCCGACGCCGATCATGAGCACATGCAGTACATGATGGAACGGCGGCGCGCACTCGGCGGATCCATCCCAACGCGTCGCCACAGCGCAAAACCGTTGGAATTGCCGGGAGAATCCGTCTACGACGTGATGCGCCGTGGCAGCGGTAAGCAGGCAGTCGCGACAACAATGGCATTCGTCCGATTGCTCAAAGACTTGATCCGCGATGAGAAGATCGGCCACCGAATCGTCCCGATCATTCCCGACGAGGCGCGAACCTTCGGGATGGATTCGCTCTTCCCCACAGCCAAGATTTACTCACCCCACGGACAGACCTATCTATCCGTCGACCGTGATCTGGTTTTGGCTTACAAGGAATCTAAGACGGGCCAGTTGCTGCACGAGGGAATCAACGAAGCAGGATCAGTAGCGTCATTCACCGCAGTCGGATCGTCATATGCCACTCACGGCGAACCAATGATTCCGATCTACATCTTCTACTCAATGTTCGGGTTCCAGCGCACCGGCGATTCGTTCTGGGCAGCGATGGATCAGATGGCTCGCGGATTCGTGCTCGGCGCCACCGCAGGACGCACCACCTTGAACGGCGAGGGTTTACAACACGAGGACGGTCACTCGCCGATTCTCGCTGCGACAAATCCCGGAGTGGTCGCCTACGACCCTGCCTACGGATACGAGGTCGGCCACATCGTGCGCGATGGTCTTCGTCGCATGTACGGCGAGGATCCCGAAAACATCTTCTACTACTTGACGCTCTACAACGAGCCCTATGTTCAGCCAGAGGAGCCCCTCGACGTTGATGTCGACGGAATCTTGCGGGGAATGCACCTCATCTCACGCAGTGAGGAAGGCGATGGGCCGCGCGCGCAGATTCTTGCGTCAGGAGTGGGAGTCAATTGGGCTTTGGACGCGCAGCGGCTATTGCGCGACGACTGGGGCGTACACGCAGACGTATGGTCGATCACGTCGTGGGGCGAACTACGTCGAGATGGCCTAGACGCCGATCGCTACAACCTGCTCAACCCAACATCGGAACGTCGCGTCCCTTACGTCACCCAACGACTTTCGGGGCGACCGGGCCCCGTTGTCGCGGTGAGCGATTACATGCGCGAGCTGCAAGACATGATTCGTCCCTACGTACCAACGGATTACGCAAGCCTGGGTACGGATGGTTGGGGTATGTCTGACACTCGCGGCGCCCTCCGTCGTCACTTCCTTGTTGACGCACAGAGCATCACCGTTCGCACACTGGCATCGCTCGCAGACCGAGGTGAATTCGATCAGGGACGCGTTGCTGAAGCAATTGAACGCTACCGTCTTCACGATCCATCGGCCGCCGATGCCGGCAACACTGACGGATCTGGCTGATCCTAATCAGCCTGATGCACGTGGACGATTAGCCCAGAGCCGCGTGCATCTCCCAGATCAATACTTCGGCGGAAGCCCCGATCGCGGTGATGCGTCGGCCGTCTGATGCGCTGATTCGTGCCGAATCCCCCGTCGAGAGTGTGCCAACCCCTTCAAGGTCAACCCCGCCTCGGGCCACAAACACATGGACGAATGGGGCCGGTGGCAGCTCAACGGTTTCCATGGCCGCAAGCTTTGCAACCTGCAGCGCCGCGTACTTGTTATTGATGTGAATCGCTCGCTGATCGCGATGCTTATCCATCCCTGACGCCACAACAACCAACCCACCGCGTGCAAGTTCGTCAGAGATATCTAACTGCTCATACCCAGGTGAAATACCCGGAGTATCGGGAACAACCCACATCTGAATGAAGTGCACTGGGTCGAGATGTTCAGGACCACCACGTACACGCCACGAATCGTTCTTCTCTGAATGCAAAATCCCCGTACCCGCACTCATGCGTTGCGCCAGCCCAGGATGAATGATCCCGTTGTGCCCCTCACTGTCCTGATGAACAAGTTCACCGTCCAGGACCCACGTCACGATCTCCATGTCTCGATGGGGATGGGTCTCGAATCCAGCGCCCGGGGCGACAACGTCGTCATTCGAGACCAGCAGCAACCCGAAATGCGTATTCGACGGATCGTAGTGACGGCCAAAGGAGAAGCAGTGATGACTGTCGAGCCAGTTGATATCGGTCGCAAAGCGTTTATCTGAACGTCGGATATCTACCTCTGGCTGCGCCAAACTCGTCATAGTCCTAGCCTACGCACGGTGTCAGATGTTCGGCCACTGTTGTGGGTTTCCACTAGTCGCGCATCTCGCGAAACTGCCAGAACCTGCCACGACGGCACTATCGTTAACCCGTGAACTCACGTCGGCGCACAGCAACGGTACGTCGACTTGAGCGAGCCACGGGCGATCTAGCAACTGCTGCTTCCGTACGGATGGAAGCTGAGCTTCCCTGGTACGCAGCAATGTCAGCAGCCGACCGATCATGGGTGAACCTCGTCGCACAGGCCGGTATCGCTGCCTTCGTCCAATGGGTTCGCGATCCGCAGGCGGCAAATGCCATCACTGCCGATGTCTTCGCAACTGCCCCACGTGAACTCGTCCGAGCGGTCTCACTGCAACAAACTGTGGACCTTGTCCGCACAACGATCGCGGTCGTCGAAGAACATCTGACGGCCCTTGTTGGTGATGACGACCGGGTGTGGTTCCGTGAAGCCATCCTTCTCTACTCACGCGAAATCGCTTTCGCTGCTGCACAGGTGTACGCGCGAGCTGCTGAATCACGAGGTGCTTGGGACGCACGCCTCGAATCTCTCGTACTCGACGCACTTCTGCGAGGTGAGGTCGACGACGCAGTGCTCTCGCGCGGCGCGGCACTTGGTTGGGGAAATGTCAACGGAGTATGCGTGATCGCCGGTTCCGCACCGCTAGGCGACCCCGACGCGATCAGCGAATCAACCAAGCGGATCGCACGCAACAACCGCCTCGATGCACTCACCCGCGTGCAGGGCACGGGAATGATTGTTGTGGCGGGCAACGTGAAGGATGAAGCGGCTGCTGCGAAGACGTTAGCAACGCAATTTGGCCCCGGCCCAATCGTCGTCGGTCGTCGCGTTGATGGGCTACACGAGGCAGCGCGCAGCGCCCAGGAAGCAATGTCAGGGCTGCGAGCGGCCCGCGGCTGGCCCGATGCACCACGTCCGGTGAGTGCTGACGACTTACTACCTGAGCGCGCATTGGCAGGCGATGAGACGGCAATCAATCGATTGGTCGAGAGTGTCTACGCACTTCTGGACGCAGAAGATCCGAGTCTGCTGGAAACCCTGTCGTGCTATCTGGAACGAGCCGGTTCACTCGAGGGCGCTGCCCGCGACCTATTCGTGCATCCAAACACGGTGCGCTACCGGCTACGTCGGGTTGCCGATCTGACCGGGTACACCCCGACCCTGCCGAGGGATGCCTGGACTCTTCAGTTGGCGATGACCTTTGGCAGACTTAGCAACCACGGACCCGCTTTGTAGGTTTCCTACAAATTTCGTTGTCCGACCTTGGTAGGGTCGTGAACGTCACACACGCCATCGAACGGAGAGGGTAAAGGGGTGCTTGCAGTCGTCGCTCCCGGACAGGGATCCCAAACCCCAGGTTTCATAACTCCATGGCTCGAAGCGCCCGGATACCAGGAACGGTTGCGCTGGCTATCCACGGTTGCCGGTATCGACTTGGTACAGCACGGAACCGAAAGTGACGCGGACACTATCCGCGATACCGCTATCGCTCAGCCCCTTCTGGTTGCTGCCGGTCTCGTTACATTGGTGTCCCTTTTCCCACATCCAGGCGAGGCGTACGGCAAGGTTGGGGTTGGTGCAGGCCACAGCGTCGGCGAGATCACCGCGGCTGTCGGCGCAGGCGTCATGACAGCTGAGCAGGCGATGGTCTTTGTCCGCGAACGCGGCAATGCGATGGCGGCGGCATCTGCCGTTGCGGCCACCGGTATGACAGCAGTGCTCGGGGGCGATCGTGACGAGGTCGTCGCCGCCGCCGAACGAGTGGGCCTCACCGCGGCAAACGAGAACGGCGCCGGGCAGATCGTTGTGGCCGGAACACTCGAACAACTCGAGTCGTTTGCGGCAAACCCGCCCGAGAAGGCCCGACTTCGCCCGCTTCAAGTAGCCGGCGCATTCCACACCTCGCACATGGCCCCAGCCGTTCACACACTTGCCGGGCTCGCGCGCTCCATCTACGTTCACGACACCCGGATGCGGTTGCTGAGTAATGCAGACGGCGCTGTAGTCCACAGCGGACGCGAGGTGCTGACTCGTCTCGTTACCCAGGTGAGCAGCCCCGTGCGTTGGGACCTGTGCATGAACACAATGGCTGAATTGGGCGTCACTGCACTCATCGAACTCGTCCCTGGCGGCACTCTCACAGGCCTTGCCAAGCGCGGACTTCCAGGTATCGAAACCCTCGCGCTGAATACCCCCGATGATTTAGAGGCGGCTTGGGATCTGATCGATCGCCACAAAACGATGAGCCCTACCGCGCAATCACCGACATGGCGCCTACTTGTGTCGCCTAGCAAGGGCACGTTCAAGTTGGCTATTGATTCCGAATCCGGCGATGCCCTCACAGCGGGTGCGCCTATCGGATCGGTGGTGAATCTTCGTGACGAGCAGAAGATCTTGGCACCACACGGTGGCACCATCGTCGAATGGCTTGTTGAAGATGGAGACCCGGTTTCCCCTGGCCAACCCATTGTTCGGCTACACCCGATTGCGGGAAACTAGTGCCACTACTTACCCCCGTTCCGACCCGGGTCGGCAGTCGAGTCATCAGCACAGGTTCATACCGACCCGAGCAGATTGTCACCAACGACGAGATAGCCGCACTCATCGATTCATCCGATGAGTGGATTCGTGAGCGAAGCGGAATCATCGAACGTCGACGCTGTGCACCCGGTGAAAGCCTGACGGATATGGCAGTTGCAGCGGGTGCCAAAGCCATCGCAGGCTCCGCAATCAGTGCCGACAAGATCTCGATGGTTCTCGTAGCGACGGTCACTCACCCCTACCAAACCCCCGCGGCGGCACCCGAAGTTGCCTTCCGGCTTGGCGCTATAGACGCTGCAGCCACCGACCTCAGCGCCGCATGTGCTGGATTCTGCTATTCCCTCGGTTTGGCCGATTCAATGATCCGCGCTGGCACCGCCGAGTACGTACTTGTGATCGGTGTCGAGAAGTTCACCGATTTTGTATCACCAACTGATCGCGGCACTGCCTTCATTTTTGGCGATGGTGCGGGCGCGGTCCTGGTCGGACCAAGTGATCACACCGGCATTGGCCCGACGATATGGGGCGCCGATGGCGAGCAGAAGGATCTGATCACGATGTCTCAGTCGTGGTCCGAGTACCGACTCGAACCACGGGATGAGTTTCCGTACCTTCAGATGTCCGGCCAGCAAGTTTTTCGCTGGGCTGTCGGCGACATACCAGAGATCGCAATGCGAACGTTGGAAGCAAGCGGCATCACCGTCGACGATCTGGCTGCGTTCATTCCTCATCAAGCAAACATGCGGATCACCGACTCGATCGTGCGTGCTCTCAAACTTCCCGAGCACGTCGTCATCGGTCGCGATATCGAGACAACCGGAAACACCTCAGCCGCTTCGATTCCACTAGCACTTGACCGTCTTCGTCAGGCCGACAAACTACCCAGTGGTGGACTCGCACTTCTGATCGGCTTCGGAGCCGGCCTTGCGTATGCAGCACAGGTAATTGAACTTCCCTAGGCACCAGCGAAAGTCCGGCTCCGCAGCACGTGCGACCGGTACGGTTGCTCGAGAACTTCCCGCATCACCGCACGATCAGCACTAAACAAGATCAGAACTAAAAACACGCTTCGTCACCCGACGTAGCGCACGCACAAATCAAGGAGAAATTGTGTCCCAGACACTCGAGGGCCTCGCTGCAATCGTCAACGAGGTCGCCGGAACCCCGATCGAAGACATCACAGCCGAAAAGGCCTTCGTCGACGACCTAGACATCGACTCGCTGTCGATGGTTGAAGTTGTTATGGCATGTGAGGACAAGTTCGGCGTCAGCATTCCCGACGGCGAGGTCAAGAACCTTCGTACTGTCGGCGACGCCGTCGCCTTCATCGACGCGCAATCCTGATCGCGTTGGGACGGCGGGCAATCCCGTCGTCCCAACCCCATCTCGCAATTTGATTCACCCAAGGGAGTTGTGTAATGACTGATTCGACCCGTCGGGTCGTTGTCACCGGATTGGGCGCAACCACTCCGGTGGGCGGCGATGTTGCCACCACTTGGGAAGGAATGCTGACCGGTCGGTCCGGTGTGCGCCTACTCGAAGACGAGCGTTACGCCGAACTACCCGTACGGTTCGCCGGCCAAGTCGCCGTTGAACCTCTTGAGGTGATGGATCGCGTCGAGGCACGAAAACTCGATCGTTGCCAGCAGCTCGCGCTGATCGCGGCTCGCGAAGCGTGGGCTGACTCAGCTCAACCCGAAATGGATCCCGAGCGCCTCGGCATCGCATTTGCCACCGGAATCGGTGGGATCGTTAGCCTGCTCGACAATTACGACATCCTGCTTTCGCGCGGCTGGTCGCGCGTGTCCCCAATGTCCGTCCCCCAACTCATGCCCAACGGAGCAGCCGCGTGGGTCGGCCTAGATCTTGGCGCGAAGGCCGGCATCCACACCCCCGTGAGCGCGTGCGCTTCTGGAGCAGAAGCTATCGGGTATGCACTCGAGATGATTCGCAGCGGTCGCGCTGACGTCGTTGTCGCTGGCGGCACCGAGGCGTGCATCCATCCCATCACAGTAGCTGCGTTCGGAGCGATGCGAGCGCTATCTACCCGTAACGACGATCCAACGCATGCATCGCGTCCCTATGACTTGGGCCGCGACGGCTTTGTAATGGGTGAAGGCGCCGGTGCCTTGGTTTTAGAGTCCGCCGAACACGCTGCGGCGCGCGGTGCTCGCATTTACGCCGAGGTCGCGTCTGTCGGAATGACGGCCGATGCTCACCACATTGCTCAGCCGGATCCCGAAGGGGCGGGGGCTGCACGGGCCATGCGGTTGGCACTCGAGGCCGCTGGTGCCACACCATCGGACATCATCCACATCAACGCTCATGCAACCTCAACTCCACAGGGCGATATCGCTGAGGCAACAGCCATCAAGTCAGTGCTCGGATCAGCAGTCGACAATGTGGCCGTTAGCGGTACCAAGTCGATGACAGGTCATCTTCTCGGTGGTGCGGGAGCAGTGGAATCAGTCGCCGCGATCTTGGCGCTACACAACCGGCTCGCCCCGATCACGGCCAACCTCGAAAATCCTGATCCGGAAATCGGACTTGATGTCGTCAGCGGCGAACCACGCAAACTCCGTGACGGAGACGCAGTAGTGCTGAACAACTCGTTCGGCTTTGGCGGCCACAACGTGGCTTTGATCTTCCGGAGTGTGTGATGTCCATGGTGGCTAACGATGACGTACAGGTCGTAGACCTCGATCCCCGTCACCCCTTGGTGCGCATGCCTGCCTTCCTTGACGAGGGCACCATGCAGCTCATCACCGAGGTTGACGACAGCGGCGTCATCGCAGCTACCGGCACCGCCCTAGGCAC
>JBAXUN010000084.1:0-10118 GCA_037129655.1 Actinomycetes bacterium | reverse complement strand
TGGGCGATTGCCGTCGCGCGAGCAAGATCGGGTGCGTGGCCGGTCAGGTTCGATGCGCCAGAAATCGCAACCCAGCGCGTACGTCCGTCAGCGCACAAGTCCTTGAGTGGTTCGACATCGAGCGTTCCATCGGTCGGATCAACTTCGAGGAATTCAACAGTGGCGCCTACATCACGGGCTGCCCATAGCCACGGGCTCACATTTGAGTCGTGATCGAGTTGGGTGCACACAATGCGATCACCCGGCTCCCAGTGCCGAGACAAGGCACGAGTGAAGGCAAACATCAGGTTCGTCGTGCTCGGACCAAAGACCACCTCATCGGCCTCGGCACCGACGAATCGGGCCACGGTCGAGCGCGCCTGCGCGACCACGTCGTCACTGGCCTTGGTCGCTGCGAACTCACCACCAAGGTTCGCCGGCTTCGGCGAACGCATGTAATCGGCAATCGCATTGACCGAGGTATCAACCGGGAGCGTGCCGGCCGGTCCATCGAATCGAACCCAACCGTCGGACAGACCTGGGAAACGCGAACGTACGTCTGATGAAGTCATAGGCAGATCCTGCCAGCACTTTGCCGCCGACACACCCCGATCCGCCATCGCGGTTTACCAGCCTAGAAATCCAGGGCAGCACGGGCCGTGACGAAGGTTTCCGGCGTTATCTCCAGAGTTTGGGCATACGAGAACCAGTAGCCACCATCAGTGGCGAACGCTGGCAGCGCGCGCAAGGTCTGATCGATTTCATCCCAGGTAATGCCAAGCTCCTCAGGACGGTGCCGCGTCCCCGCATCCCGCACGATCGATCGGGCCTTCTCAGGCTGGTGTCCCGTCAGGCTGGACATGATGAGAACGCCAACCGATACAAGCTCACCGTGCAGAATCGTTCTGCCCGTCACATCCTCAAAGCAGTAAGCGAAGAAGTGCTCACTACCTTCCTCGAACCGCGCATGCTGCAACTCATGGCATCGCCATCCGATCTCACGGTGCAGTTCCATGAGTGAGGTAATCCCCTCATCTGACGCGATCTTCAGCCCTGGAGCGGCCGCAGCAAGACCATCGATATACCGCAATGACGCTCCCGCGCCTTCGTCTTGCCACTCTGGGGTATGGCCGAGAGCGACCGCATAGCGCCAGTCAGCTAAAGCGGTGTGGCACGAAAGGACATCTCCGATTCCGGCGCTAAGGAAAGCTCGGGGGGCAGCCTGCAGAACGGAGAGGTCCACATGGACCATCGTGGGCACCGCGTCGCCTTCGTAACGAACCCGCCCACCATCACGCAAGGCCGTCATTCTCGTGAAGCAGGCATTCACACTTGGCAATGTTGGAATCAAGTGGAGTGAAACGCCAGTTCGCCAGCCGATCCACTTGGCAACATCCATTGCGGTGCCACCGCCCACCCCAACAATGGAATCAACTCCAGCAGGGATGTTTGCAGCAAGATCGTCCAGGATCTGCGGCGACAGCTCATCCGCCATGATTAACTGCTCCGGGCTACCACCAAGCGTCGGCGCGATGAAATCCCACACCTCCGGCTGAGAGACGACGACGGTCCGGCCTAACCGAGATCCAAGCCCATCAACTAAGCCGTGCCCGTACGTCACGGGAACCCCATGTTCTGCTACGAATCCGCCCATGTCAGCCATCGCCCTTCTGATTGAGATAGTGCTGTTCTAAGTAGTTGACAACATCCTCGAAACCGGAATACCGAACGCGACGAAATTCCTCAGCCGCGGGTACCTCGTACTTGGCACCTGTCGCCTCAGCGCCGGCTCGCACAAGACTGCGAATGAAGTTCGGAAGGTCTTCGCCGATATCTGCCAAGCGAGGCAGTTCACGCCCTTCAGTCTTGGCCATGAGGTGCAACTGCTCAACCAGATTCCCCAACATCGTTGTGTGCTGGGCGGCCGCATCGCACTTCGCGTCCAGAACCTGGGACGTGTCGACGATATGACTCACCTGAGACGGAGGACGCGCAAAGTACCAACGCTCCACCACGCCATGCGGAGCTAGGCCAACGTCGAAATGTTCCGGATGATGCTTGTCGAACATCGACGTCCAAAACGCCTCATCCATCGCCTGCGCAACGCGAAGATGATCCTGATTGTCCTCTCCACCGCCACCATGCGGGTCAAAGGTCAGCACCGCAAAAGGCTTAATCTCACGCATGACACGGATCAGTCGCTCACGTAGTTCAACCTCTGGCACGTCAGACATGTGATCCGACGGGTAGCCAAAGTCGCAGATCGTCCCGATACCCAAGATGCTCGCGGCCGATGCCAATTCGCGGGCATTCCTGTCCACGGTCTCCGTCGGCGACAGTCCCACCGAATCGGTGTCGTCATTCGTCACGCGAACAAGCGTCATTCGCGCGCCAGCCCGACTCATCGCCGCGATCGTGCCCCCGCAGAAGAGGGCAGCGTCATCGGCATGTGCGACGACGATCATGACAGACCGACCGTCGAGGTAGGTCAAGTCATGCGGCTCAAGGACGTGGATAGTGACTCCAGATGCGTTGACAACATTCAAATTGCAATTCCGCAACGCTATTGACAAATTGGTCTCGCGGTCAATACTTTCGCCGGAGACGACACGCCTCACATGGTGGACCGAGACGGTTGTTGGTGACGAACGGCGGCACAATCCAACCGACGCTTAGGCGCGGAACGCTCACCAAGGAGGACGTTCATGAGTATTTCTCGACGCCGATGGGCCGCAGCCACTGCTGCAGCAGCGGCGATATCCCTAGCCCTGACCGCGTGTAGCGCAGGTGGTGGTGATGTCGCGCCAACAACCTCCGGGTCCGCTGGTGCGAGTACCGCCTCGGAAATCAATCTGTTCCTGATCCCAAGTCCAAGTGCGACGGCACTTGAAAAGTTGGCAACAGAATTCACGGCAAAAACAGGCATCAAGGTGAACTTCACCGAAACCGAGTACGGCACAGCGCATCAGAAGGCTCTGCTGTCAATTCAAGCTAAGCAGGGTGCCTTCGACGTCGTCCAGTACGACAACACGTTCCTGGCTGCCTTCGCTAATGCCGGTGCACTTGCGCCACTCAACGACTACACGACCAAATCATCTGAGTACGACATCGCCGACTTCTCCGACGCCCTGCAGCACTACGGGGACTACAAGGGCACGTCGTACGGACTTGTTCTTTCCACTGAGCCATTCCTGCTTTGGTACCGGCAATCGATTTTGGATAAGGCCGGGGTTAAGCCACCCACGACATGGGATGAATTCAAGACCGTCGCGGCTGCCACCAACGCAAATGGCACTGCAGGTCAGGTCATGGGCTACGGGCCAAACACCGACTGGTGGTGGATGCAGATGCTGTGGAGTTGGGGAGGAAAGCTTTACGACGACACCCTCAAGCCGACGGTAAACACCCCCGAAGCTGTCGCCGCCACGGAGTTCTACAAGGACATGCTGCAGTACGCGCCTAAGGGAGCCCTCGGCCTCAACGGTGACGATGTGACAAGCCAGTTCACAAGTACGAACATCGCTCAGATGGTGCAGTACTCGGGCTATGCATCGCTCATCTACGACCCAAAGACGTCGAGCTTCCCCGATGACATCGCGGCAGTGTCCGTACCGGCCGGAAAGGTTGACGCAGTAGAACTTGCGGGCTGGAACATCGGCATTGCTTCAGATTCGCCCAACAAGGACGCCGCTTGGCAGTTCTTGGAGTTTGCTCTCGGAAAGTCCAATGCACAGAAGATGCTTGAGTACGGTGCAGCGGCCATTGGACGCAAGTCCGTGACGAGCGACCCCGCGATGATTGCCAAGTACCCGTACTTGTCTTTGCTATCTCTCGACAAGCCGGACCTTCTGGTCTATCCCTACCCACACTTGGTGGTGTGGCCCGAATTCGATAAGGCTTGTGCTGACGCTCTGGCAGACATTGTTGCCGGCAAGGTTCCGGTGCAAGATGGCCTGAACGCGCTAAATGACAAGCTCACCGGAATTTTGGCCAAGGAGCCGCCAGCGTGACATCTCTATCGACGTCCCCTGTCGACCCTTCATCGGGTCCGGCAGGGGACGTCGACATTTCTACGACGGGGATGCCAAGCCAGCAATCAGCCCGCTTGACGCGAAGTCAACGCAGCGCGTTCCTGTTCTCCTTACCGGCATGGCTACTCATCATTCCCCTAGCCGCGGTACCGCTCGGGATGGGTGTATGGCTCTCATTTCGCGACAGCACATTAGCTTCCCCGTTGCCGTCATCCTTTGTGGGCTTTGATAACTACCGCAGCGATGTTTTCAACTCAACCTTCGGCCAGGCCTTACTCGTCACTCTTGCGATCGTCGCTATCGGCTTGTTAATCCAGATTCCGTTGGGAGTATCACTGGCTCTACTGCTAGAGCGCCGCATCAGAGCCTCCCGACTGATTCGCTCATCACTGATCACGCCAATGTTGCTCACGCCCGTAGCAGTCGGTCTGATGTGGCGTTTCATGTTTAACAGTGAACTGGGTGTCATCAACTGGGCCCTTGGCCTCGTCGGCATCCCAAAGATCGATTGGTTGGGACAAAGCATTCCAGCCCTTTTGGCAGTCGTGATTGTGGACTCGTGGCAAGCAATTCCGTTCATCATGTTGATGACACTGGCCGGCCTGTCGGCGCTGCCACAAGCACCAGCGGAAGCGGCACGGGTCGACGGTGCGAACGCACGTCAGACCTTCAGATTTGTGACCCTCCCGATGTTGATGCCAGTCCTTCTCGTGACAGTGATGGTTCGACTTATCGACGGTTTCAAACTCTTTGACGTTGTCTTCATCCTGACTCGGGGTGGGCCGGGCACGGCGACCCAAACCGTGAGCATGCTCGACTACAACACTGCGTTCACATTCCTAGCTAGTTCGCGCGCGGCCGCTATCGGCACAGTTCTGGCAATCCTTACTCTTCCGGTTTACTGGCTTTGGGTTCGAGCATCGCGAGGTGTGGAATGAAAAAGCGGGGGTTTCTGGCCGACATTGCAACGTACGCCATCTTGCTTGTCAGTGTTCTTTTCGCACTCTTCCCCGTGTATTGGACTTTCCTGACGTCATTGAAGACGCGCCGTGACAGTTTTGCGGTGCCACCAAAGTTCTTCGGATTCGATGCGACGTTCGACAACTACACCAAACTTTTTGCCGATCCGACTTTCATGCGGGTGTATGCCAACACGATTCTGGTCACTGTCCAATCCACGGCTCTTGTTGTGATTCTTGGCAGTTTCGCGGCTTATGCATTGGCTCGTTCGCAACGCTTCGCGGGCCGCCGCCCACTCGAAGTGTCGCTCATTCTCCTTCGGGCGATGCCGGCTGTTGTGCTTATTGTTCCGCTGTACGAACTCGCATCCAAACTTGGTTTGCTCGGAAAAATGCCGACTTTGGTCATCGTGTATGCCGTCTTTGCCCTCCCCTTCGCCATCTGGATCATGACACCGTTCTTTGTCAGCATCCCGATGGAATTAGAAGAGTCCGCACAGATCGATGGGGCCAACAAGTTCCAGATTTTCACTCGGGTTGTCCTCCCGCTCGCAATGCCGGGGCTAGCGGCGACGGCAATCTTCGTGGCTCTACTTGAGTGGAATGAGTTCCTGGTCCCCGTCGTCCTCGGAAGTGAGAAGACCAAAACACTTCCGGTACTGATCAGCGGGTTCAT
Source organism: Actinomycetes bacterium (assembly GCA_037129655.1). Taxonomy (GTDB): domain Bacteria; phylum Actinomycetota; class Actinomycetes; order S36-B12; family CAIYMF01; genus Longivirga. The sequence goes on along the minus strand of JBAXUN010000084.1, from coordinate 4,473 downwards.
CAGTGCAAGAACCCTTGACTGGGGCCCAATGGCGGCGGCGAGTTCTCTAGCTATCATCCCCATTGTGATCATCACGGTCATAGTGCAAAGACGCCTTATCAGCGGTCTATCCGCCGGCGCCCTCAAGGACTAAATGGTGGCAGTCCCTTACTCTTGACCAATGAGCTCCGACGCGACGACCAATCTGACTGCGCGCAACATCACCGTCATTGGATGTGGCTACCTCGGAGCCGTTCACGCGGCCGCGATGGCAGACATGGGCCACAGCGTCCTGGGTTTTGACGTCGATGCAGACAAAGTCGCGCTCCTGAACACCGGCCACACTCCTTTCTACGAGCCCGGCCTAGACGAACTACTCGAGCGCGCCCTTGCTACTGGTCGCCTGCGCTTCACGACCTCATACGAAGAAACCGCGGCATTTGGCGATGTGCACTTCCTGTGCGTAGGTACGCCACAGCAAAAGGGTTCACATGCTGCAGACTTGGTGTACGTACGAAGTGCCATTCAAACCTTGGCCCCACTGCTGACCAAACCGAGTCTGGTGGTTGGCAAGTCAACGGTTCCGGTGGGCACCGCGGAATGGGTCCGCGATGAGCTACACCGGCTAGCTCCGGCCGGCGACGACATCCGGCTCGCGTGGAACCCCGAGTTTCTGCGCGAGGGTTTTGCCGTGCAGGACACACTTAGCCCTGATCGACTAGTGATTGGCGTCGAGCGACAGAGCGACGAGGCCGAACTTGCCGATTTCTACGCTCCCATCCGCGCCCAAGGTATGCCGTGGGTGGTGGTCGATCTGGCAACTGCTCAACTCGTCAAGAATGCCGCAAACGCTTTCTTGGCAACCAAGATTTCCTTCATCAACGCGATGGCAGAGCTATGCGAGGCAACGGGTGCTGACGTCGTAGCACTCGCTGACGCGATTGGGCATGACGCACGTATTGGCCGTCGGTTCCTACAGGCGGGTGTCGGATTCGGTGGCGGCTGCCTACCCAAGGATCTACGCGGCTTCATGGCCAGAGCAGATGAGCTCGGGGTGGATCAAGCACTGGCGTTCCTACGCGATGTTGACGACATCAATATGCGCCGTCGACGTCGCGCGGTGGACGTCGCAATCGATTTACTTGGCGGATCAGTGAACGGTGCAAAAATCACCGTCCTCGGAGCCGCATTCAAGCCTGACAGTGACGATATTCGCGATTCACCGGCTCTAGACGTCGCTACCTCACTTCATGACATTGGTGCCAACGTCGTCGTCACCGACCCGAAGGCTCTCGATAACGCGCGTCGAACGCGTCCCGGCCTGACGTACATCGAAGATGTTCGCGAGGCTGTTGCAGGCGCTGACGTACTTCTTCACCTGACCGAATGGCGCGAATACCGAGATCTCGACCCAGCGGAGATTGGGTCGCTGGTGGCACATCGCAACATTCTCGACGGACGAAACGCTCTGGACGCGAAGCTTTGGCAGGACGCAGGGTGGGATATTCGAGCACTCGGTCGACCTTCACTCGGTAACTCGAGCCCTCGTTAACTGCTATCACCACTATGGTCTGACTATGACGGACGCAGCAGATCTCTACGGCGATGAAGCTTGCCGCACTCATCTGCTGCGTGACACCGAAGTATGGGCCGTGGTCGGACTATCAGACAACGCGAGTCGGGCAGCCTTTGGAGTGTCGCGATTCCTTCAGGCGCATGGGAAGCGCATTGTTCCAATCCATCCTTCAGCGTCAACAGTTCACGGAGAGCGCGGCTACCCCACGCTCTCTGATGCGCTCTTCGAAATCGGACCAATCGACGTGGTCGACATTTTCGTCAACTCGAGCATTGCCGGTGCAGTCGTTGACGAGGCGATCGCGATCGGTGCCGGCGCAGTCTGGATGCAGCTCGGAGTGATTGACGAACACGCTGCCAAGCGGGCGCGCGCGGCCGGACTCGAAACGGTGATGAACCACTGTCCGGCCATCGAGTGGCCACGACTCATCGGGTAGCGAGCGCGACTACCTAGTCGCCACTTTCGATTCGATCCTTGAGTGAATCGCCCTTGTCCCGGGCCATCTGATTAAGTGCTACCTGGAACTCCGCCATCTGACGACGGAGGTCCGCTCCTCGCTCGTCATCGCCAGCCGAGAGAATGCGCACCGCGAGTAATCCAGCATTGCGCGCATTTCCAACGGCCACACAGGCAACCGGCACACCTGCTGGCATCTGCGCGATCGATAACAGCGAATCAAGACCATCTAAATGCGTGAGTGGAACGGGAACGCCGATAACGGGCAGTGGCGTTAACGAAGCCAGCATCCCCGGCAGATGCGCGGCACCGCCCGCGCCAGCGATGATGACCCTGAGCCCACGATCCACTGCGGTGCGACCGTACTCAACCATTTCGTCAGGCATCCGATGTGCAGAGACAACACCGGCTTCGTAAGCGACGCCGAATTCGTCCAGCGCCTTGCCGGCAGCCTCCATAGTGGGCCAGTCCGAATCCGATCCCATCACAATGCCCACTAGCGGGTTCGGCGATCCAGCGACTCGATCACTCATCGATTACTCCCGTGAAGTAGTCAGCCGCATGGTGAGCGCGGACAGATAAATCGTCAAGGTCGTCACCAACCGCCGTCACATGACCATTCTTACGGCCCGGACGAACCTCTTTACCATACATATGCACGTGCAGTTTCGGGTCACGCGCCATGGTGTGCAGATACGGGTGGTACATGTCCGGCTTATCTCCGCCGAGCACGTTCACCATCACTGCATGCTGCGCGGTGAGCGACGGATCACCAAGCGGAAGATCAAGCACTGCTCGCAAGTGGTTCTCAAACTGAGAAGTGACCGCTCCATCGATCGACCAGTGGCCCGAGTTGTGCGGCCGCATTGCCAACTCATTAATGACGATTCGTCCATCGCGCGTTTGGAACATTTCAACAGCCAACATGCCCACTACGTCGAGCGCGCCGGCCACGCTAAGTGCCACGGATTGGGCTTCAACCGCTTGCTCATCGGTCAAACCTGGAGCCGGTGCAACAACCTCCGTACAAATCCCATCGGTCTGAACCGTACGAACAACGGGATAAGCCACAGCCTGCCCATGAGGGCTGCGGGCGACCTGCGCGGAGAGTTCACACGTGAAATCCACGCGCTCTTCGATGAGCCAGCGGACACCATCGGCCAACTGTGTTGAAGTAAAAAGCTCAGCGACCTCAGCGGCGTCCTTCAATACCCACACGCCACGACCGTCATAGCCACCACGTGACGTCTTGGCGACGATGGGCCAGCCGGCCAAATCCCCAAAAGCAACGGCATCGCTGGCTGACGCCGCAACGGTCCACTGCGGGCAGGGCATGCCGGCTTCGGTGAGTGCCTCGCGCATCACGATTTTATCTTGCGCATGTGCGAGCGCTGCCGAACTCGGACGAACTGCGAAACCGGCGTCTTCGAGTGCATGTAAAACCTCGACGGGAACATGCTCGTGATCAAAGGTGATTACGTCGCAGCCTGCCGCAAAAGCCAGTACGTCCTCGAGGTTGTCGTGACGGCCAAGGCGAACATCGCGGACAACTTGAGCCGCACTCTCCTGCATAGACGTGGCCAATACGCGAAGTCCGATCCCCATCGCGATAGCTGGCTGCTGCATCATGCGGGCGAGTTGCCCACCGCCAATAACGCCGACGGTCGGAAAACCGGGGGCCACATGGGCTCGATCGCTGCTGGTCACGACGAAAGACTAGTGCTTACCACCGGTAGCCAGTAGGTAGGATCGTTCTATGTCCGATTCCGTGAGCGAACCAGTTGCGCAGCAGTCACTGTGGCGCGCTGGATACACACGCATCGAGCATCTAGTTCACGAGTTGGCGAAGTTCGGAATTGTCGGGCTCATCGCGCTGGTCTTCGATATCGGCATCTTTAATCTGCTGAGGTTCTACGGCGGGCACGGACCGATGTACGACAAGCCGATTACGGCGAAGATCATTAGCGTCGCAGTGGCAACAACGGTCGCCTACATCGGAAACAGATTCTGGACCTTCCGCGATCGAGGTCGCACAAGTTTTGGCCGTGAATACGTTCTGTTCTTCGCCCTCAACGGCGTGGGCATGTTGATCGCCATCACGTGCCTATGGGTGTCGCACTATTTGCTGGATCTGACCGGACCCGTCGCCGACAACATCAGCGCAAATGTGATCGGGCTCGGCCTCGGAACCATCTTCCGCTTCTGGTCGTATCGCAAGTGGGTGTTTCCGAACGATACGCAGGCCGCCGAAGACGAAACAATCGCCACGATCGCTTAGCGCCGTGCAAGGCACTCGGACAACCGTCGATTGGCGCGCGTTACTCCTTGAGCGCCAGGGCAACGGCGGAACGAACAACATTCGCAAACGGGACCAGCGGGTAAGTCAACGAATCACCGGGAATCTCCAATAGCCACTTCGTCCCAAAACGATCCGTCCCGCCAGTCATAAGCAGGGAACTCAC
>JBAXUN010000083.1:0-10326 GCA_037129655.1 Actinomycetes bacterium | reverse complement strand
GGTTCGCTTTGCGCGATGGGTGGGCTTACTCCAATGCCCGTTCAAAGCGCCCTGCGGCACTTTCCGGAGGATTTTCAGCGATGACACTCATGCGTGATAGTGATTACGGAACACCAGCGTCGAACGCGAGCGAGACGGTCAGCGTCACCATCGACGGGCATCCCGTCGAGGTGCCGGCGGGCACGTCGATCATGCGTGCTGCCGCCGAGGTTGGCCTCCCGGTGCCGAAGTTGTGCGCCACCGACTCTCTGGCGGCATTCGGCTCCTGCCGACTGTGCCTAGTTGAGGTTGATGGCCGCCGGGGTACCCCAGCGTCTTGTACTACGCCGTGTGAGCCAGGCATGGTTGTTCACACCCAGACAGCGAAGTTGGACAAGCTTCGCAAGGGTGTCATGGAGCTGTACATCTCCGATCACCCGCTCGACTGCCTCACGTGTCCAGCGAATGGCGACTGTGAGCTCCAAGACATGGCCGGCGTTGTCGGTCTGCGCGACGTTCGTTATGGGTACGAAGGTAAGAATCACCTTGACGCACCGACGGACGATAGCAACCCGTACTTCTCGTTCGATGAGTCCAAGTGCATCGCGTGTAGCCGTTGTGTTCGCGCCTGTAGTGAGGTTCAGGGAACATTCGCCCTCACGATCGAAGGCCGCGGATTCGACTCCAAGGTCAGCCCAGGTGGCAACCTGTTCATGAACAGTGAGTGCGTCTCCTGTGGTGCTTGTGTGCAGGCATGTCCGACGTCGACGTTGCAGGAAAAGAACGTCATCGAGCTTGGCACGCCAACGCGTTCGGTTGAAACGACCTGTGCCTACTGTGGTGTTGGCTGTTCGTTCCGCGCCGAGATGCGCGGCGACGAGGTCGTGCGCATGGTTCCGTCCAAGAAGGGTGGGGCTAACGAGGGTCACTCATGCGTCAAGGGCCGCTTCGCATGGGGCTACGCCTCGCACGATGATCGTCAACTTGAGCCGATGATTCGCGAGAAGATCACCGACGATTGGCGCGTCGTCTCATGGGACGAAGCGATCGCGTACGCGGCTGCTGGCCTCAACAAAATCCAGGACACCTACGGCGTGAACAGCATCGGCGGCATCACCTCGTCACGCTGTACAAACGAAGAGGTCTTCGTTGTTCAGAAGATGATTCGCGCTGCTTTCGGCAACAACAACGTCGACACGTGTGCGCGGGTATGTCACTCACCAACCGGCTACGGGCTCAAGCAGACCTTTGGTACCTCTGCGGGTACACAGGACTTCAAGTCTGTTGCCAAGAGCGACGTCATCATGGTCATCGGAGCGAATCCCACCGATGCCCACCCGGTGTTCGCCTCGCGGATGAAGCGTCGTCTTCGTCAGGGTGCACGCTTGATCATTATCGACCCACGCCGCATTGATCTGGTGAAGTCAGCGCACGTTGAAGCCGACTACCATTTGCCGTTGCAGCCGGGTACGAACGTTGCAGTTATCAATGCTCTTGCTCACGTGATCGTGACCGAGGGCTTGCAAGATCAAGCCTTCATTGATGAGCGTTGCGATACGGACTCGTTTGGCGAGTGGGTTGATTTCATCAAGCGCCCGGAGAACAGCCCAGACGCAATGTCGATCGCCTCGGGTGTTCCGGCGGAAGATATTCGTGCTGCTGCGCGACTCTTCGCCTCGGGTAAGAACGGCGCGATCTACTACGGTCTTGGCGTTACCGAGCACAGCCAGGGTTCAACCATGGTTATGGGCATGGCCAACCTTGCAATGCTCACGGGCAACATTGGCCGCGAAGGTGTGGGTATCAACCCGCTTCGCGGACAGAACAATGTCCAGGGCGCATGTGACATGGGTTCCTTCCCACATGAGTTCAGCGGTTACCGCCACGTTTCTGATGACACTGTGCGTCTGCAGTTCGAAGAGCTCTGGGGTACTTCGCTGCAGTCTGACCCTGGTCTTCGTATTCCGAACATGTTGGACGCGGCTCTTGTTGGTGAATTCCGCGGCATCTACATTCAGGGTGAGGACATTGCCCAGTCCGACCCGAACACCAAGCACGTCATGGCCGCTCTGGCTGCAATGGACTTGGTGATCGTGCAGGACTTGTTCTTGAACGAGACTGCGGCTTTCGCGCACGTGTTCCTGCCGGGCACATCTTTCCTGGAGAAGAACGGCACCTTCACAAACGCCGAGCGTCGCATCAACCGCGTTCGTCCCGTGATGGCACCGCGCACAGGGATGCACGAGTGGGAAGTTACCTGCGCACTGGCCACGGCCGTCGGTTACCCGATGTCCTACGAGCACTCGTCGCAGATCATGGATGAGATTGCTGCCTCGACGCCGACCTTCAAGGGCGTCTCGTTCTCACGCCTCGACGCAGCGGGCAGTTTTCAGTGGCCAGTAACAGACGTCGAGCATGGCGGAACGCCAATCATGCACAAGGAAGCCTTCGTTCGCGGCAAAGGTCGCTTCATGGAGACCCAGTACGTCCCGACAATGGAGCGCAGCAACCGCAAGTTCCCGCTGCTGCTTACGACCGGCCGCATCTTGTCCCAGTACAACGTTGGTGCGCAGACTCGTCGTACGCCAAACATTGAGTGGCACGGGGAAGACCTGTTGGAAATCCACGAGTCTGATGCCCAGATGCGTGGAATCGCGAATGGTTCTTGGGTTGAGCTAAATAGCCGCGTTGGTAAGACGGCCATGCGTGCAACGGTGACTGATCGAGTACCGCCAGGTGTGGTCTACACAACCTTCCACTACCCAACGTCAGGTGCGAATGTCATCACTACCGACTACTCAGACTGGGCAACGAACTGTCCTGAGTACAAGGTGACGGCTGTTGAGGTGCGTCCAACGCTAACTGAAGGTGGGCTTGCCTCGCCAGCAGATCTTGGCCTTGAACTACACGAAGGTTCGGCGCGTGCACATGCTGTCGAGGCTCTCGTCCGAATGGCGAATCAGATCGTAACTCAGAATGAGTCAGAGTCATTCGAGATTGCCGTCGAAACTGTCTACACGCACTTGACGATGTTCTGGACGCCAAGCATGAAGGCAGACATCATCGACTACGCGTCGACAGGTCCCGGCGATGTATCGCCTGCGGTCTATGCAGCACTCGAGCGGGTGACCCCGGAACACCGAGCTTTTGCTGATTCGTCAGCGGTCGCAGGTGAGGACGGCTAATTCGTCGAACGTAAATGTCATGAGTTGTGGGGTCGGAGGTTATCTTCCGGCCCCACAACTCATTTACGCTTGCGATTCGATGTGGGCGGCGCGTTCGAAACTTGCTGCATCGCGGCGCGAACAAGGACAGGTTCGTAACGAGGATCAATCATTGCTATGAGTGTAAGCCCGGCTCGACCGAGATGCTCGACCAGGATTCCGACGGCTGCTGTGACATCTCGAGAGCTGCATGCCGTGGCCAATGAGCGATGCTCGCGAGATCCCAGCATCCAACCACCAGATCTGTCAGAGACGTAGACCCGTCGATAGCGCTCGGTGTAATCGGACCATTGGCGCAGCGACGCCTGCAAACTGGCGCCGCAGTGACTGATCAACAGATTGTGAAACTGTTCGTGTAGAGCTTCCCACTCGTTGAAGTTTTCCGGCTCTGATCCGGCAATATCAGTAGCCAGTTTGGCAAGACTTGTTAGTTCGTCGGCAGTGAAGCGCGGCACGCTTACGCTGAGCGCAAGGGCCTCGTTTACGACGCGTAATGCATAGAGATGATCGACCTCGGCTGCGGACAACTCGGCAACCCGAGCTCGCAGATTAACCTCCGAGACAATCAGACCCTCGCGCTGGAGGAGGCGAAATGCCTCACGGACGGGGCCGCGGCTAACACCAAACTCAACTGCAATCTTTGCCTGCACCAAGACAGATCCGGCGGCAATGTGGCCGGAGAGAATCCTGCTGCGCAAGGCTTCATAGATTGCTTCGGGGGAGTTGTCAGGCGTTGAGTCGTTATCAGCGCGTGTCGCGGGATGTGTGGCAGCCATGGCGGTTACATTCGCACCACGACGGACTTGACCTGGGTGTATCCGATGATCGCTTCAACACCCTTTTCACGGCCATGACCAGATTTCTTAACCCCACCAAACGGTAGTTCTACTCCACCACCGGCGCCGTAGGTATTGACGAAAACCTGGCCGGCTTCGATACCGCGGGCCATGCGATGTGCGCGGCCCACATCGCGCGTCCAGACTCCGGCGATAAGTCCGTAATCAGTTGAGTTTGCTAGCTTTAGCGCTTCGGCTTCGTCTGCGAAAGTTGTGACCACCAGCACGGGGCCAAACACTTCTACCTGAGCGATCTCAGCTGTTGGGTCGACGTTATCGATCAGGGTGGGCTCGACGAAATAGCCTTGATCGGTCAAATGCGCTGGTACAGAACCACCGGTGCGAACGGTGCCCTGATGTCCATCGACCGCAGCGCCAATGAGTGACAGCACACGGTCTCGCTGCTTTGCTGAGATAAGTGGGCCGAGCTCTGGATCGTCGAGTCCAACGCCAACGCTGATGTTGGTGAATGCCGTCGTCAAACGAGTGATCACATCAGCATGGATGGACTCCTGCACGAGCAGTCGTGACCCAGCCGAACAGGTTTGACCCGCATTTTGCACAATCGCGTTCACGATCATCGGAACCGCGGCATCAAGGTCCGCATCGTCAAACAGGATGTTCGGTGACTTGCCACCCAACTCCATCACGACCGGTACGTGATTGTGCGCAGCGGCAATCGCGACCAGCTCGCCAACTTCATTTGATCCGGTGAACGACAGGTGATTGATGCCGGGGTGCGCCGATAGGGCAGCACCGGCTTGGTGGCCGTAGCCGGTGACTACATTGAACACGCCCGCTGGAATACCGGCATCTCGGGCTATCTGAGCCAGCATGATCGCACCCATCGGGGCTTCTTCGGCCGGCTTGAGAACGGACGTGTTACCAGCAGCAAGCGCTGGTGCCACTGTTCTGGCACTGATCTGTAGCGGGTAGTTCCACGGGACGATATGCCCAGCCACGCCGAAAGGCTGGCGAATCGTGTAGGCGAAGTGGTCGGGGTTGATCGACATCGTGTCGCCGAAGAGGGTCTCTCCGGCAGCTGCGTAGAACTCGAAGTATCGAGCTGTTACGTCAACATCGGCGCGCGCTTGACGCAGTGGCTTGCCGGTGTCGGTACTTTCCATGATTGCGAGCTCTTCACGGCGCTCGAGAATGAGTCGGGCCATCTCGCGTAGAAGTCGCCCTCGAACGGCCGGAGGTGTGGCCGCCCATCCGGCCGATGCAGCTCGGGCAGCCTTCACCGCGGCATCTATGTCGTCGGTGGTACCTGCGGGCACTCGTGCGAACGGGATTCCGCTCGCTGGGTCGAGAACGTCGATCCATTCAGCCGACGTAACGTCTTCGCCGTCAATGATGAAGGCGTAATCGAAGCTCGTGTCAGTCATCGTTATTGTCCCGGTGCGTAGAGTCCGAAGATCAGGGCTGGCCAATCAGGGCCAAACGTACCGTGTACCTGTGACGCTTCACCGGTTGCCTTGGTGCGGGCCAGAAGATTGCGACCCATCTCCAACTGGCGTGACTCCCACGCCTTGAGTGCAGTTGGTACGTCACCATGTGCGCGGGCTAGTTCGTCCGCTAGGACCCAGGCGTCCTCGGCTGCTTTGGCTGTGCCTGCGGCCGCATGCGGTCGGGCAGCGAAGCCTGCATCACCCAGGATGCATGCGCGGCCAAAGGCCATCTGTGGCACCTCGATGTCGAACACCACTTGCAGGAAAATGTCGTCGATACTCATGACGACCTCGGCCAGTGGTGGGGCGAGAACTGATTGCGCGTAGTCCTTGATTTCATTGGCAACCGCCGGATCGAGGAATCCCGGTGGCACGGAAACCCCCTGCCGAAATCCGGTGCGATCAGTCAGCAGGCGCGGCAATTCCGTCTGTTCATCGGCGTTGAAATACCAGACGATATTCATCAGTCGGTGCCCTGGGCGGATATCGCCTGTCTCATCAGGGATCGGGTAAAGCAGGATGTGTCCGTGGTCTATGACCTGGTACGAGATCGAATCGCGCAGAGCCTCGTACGTCGCCTCGGACAACTGTGACTCTGGAACCGTGCCACGCCACGCAACGTAGCCGGCATAGTGGGGTTTGACGTCAGGTAGCACCGAAGCGCGGGCCATCGAGCGGATGCCGTCAGCGCACACGAGTAGATCCGCGGATCGAGATGTGCCGTCGGAGAAATTCACTGTCACTACATCAGCCGCGTTTTCGAAACTGGCAACCTCTACACCCATTCGGTATCGGTCGTCGCCAAACTCCCGATGCAAGAGACGGTAGATCGTGTTCCACGCTGCGAAGTAGTAGCGATGGGGGATTACTTTTTGCACGGTGCCATCAGCATTGAAAAACGTAATGTTATTCGTGCTTGAACAGAACGAATCCGCTGGCATCCCGAGGCGCTCTGCGGCATATCGAGAGGTTTGAGGCAGGACGGCTATACCGGCTCCTGGCGCAGTTAGGACGGCCTCCGAGCGCTCATAAACGTCGACATCGCAGCCAAGATCTCGCAGTAGCAGCGCGGTTGTGAGTCCACCGATACTTCCGCCCGCAATTGCCACCTTCGGCCAGGTCGTCACACTTACTCACATCTCTCTCGTGGTTGACGTAGTACTGCGTGAGGGGCCGCCTGTCGCGTGGCGACGGGCGACCCCTCAGCTGGTTTTAAACGAAATCAACCCTCGATTTACGGGACACCAAACGTGGCGATCTGCGTGACATCCAACTCGAACAAAACGCGACGCTCGTCCATGCCTGGGTCGCGAAGTTGGTACTCATCGCCCTGACCGATGTACTTGCGCCAGATGCTGTTCAGGTGCTCGGTTACGCGAGCGCCCTCTTCGGGGTCATCCTCGTGGATTTCCCGTGCAACGGTGCACTTGAGGCTCAACCAGTGGTACGCATTGGCTGGGTTCACCAGCAGGTACGTAACGTTCGGGTTGATACGAATCCAATCGGTCTTCTTGCGGTGCTCGGCAAGGTTCAGCAGCACCTTGTCGCCCTCGTAAGAGAACCAGACTGGAGTCAGGTTGATCAGGCCGCTCGGGCTGAGAACTCCGATGGCGGCCGTGACCGGGTCGTCAATCAGCATCTTGAACGTGGGGTCCAGGTCATCAAGGCTTTGCAGCTGTTCACGATCGCCAATCATGAACTGCCCCGCCTGCGTGCCCTGGGACACATCCCGGAATTTGGCTACTTTAATTGCCATACGTAACTCCCGATTCAACGTCATCTGCGAATGCAGACATTTGCGTGGACTTTAAACCCATTCCAACGGTCGCGCCAGATCTAGCGTGCCCGTGTCGTGACCAGTAGCGTAACCGATACCAATCAAAGTGTTGACAGTTTGGATAAACCGTGTCGGGCCCCCTTGATGGACTGCGAGTACTCGACCTGACGGCGGTGTTGTCGGGTCCTTACGCGACCATGCTTCTGGCTGACATGGGGGCTGATGTCATCAAGGTCGAACCGCTAACCGGTGATGTGGCCAGGCTCTGGGGACCGTTTCCAAACGGGGCGTCAGGTAGCAGTGAATATGGCGGTTACTTCGCCAGCATTAACCGCAACAAACGCAGTGTCGCACTTGATCTCAAAGATCCCGATGACCAACAGGTGTTGTGGGACCTGATCGCGAAAGCCGATGTGCTGGTTGAGAATTTCAGGTCTGGTGTGATGGATCGGTTCGGTTTTAGTTACGAGAAGATCCACGAGCGCTACCCGTCGATCGTCTACGCCTGCATAAGAGGTTTTGGTGATCCGCGCACTGGAAAGAGTCCCTATGACGACTGGCCAGCGTTCGACATCATCGCCCAGGCAATGGGCGGCATCCTTGGTGTCACGGGAAGTGACGCCAAACATCCCGTCAAGGTAGGGCCGGGGGTTGGAGATATCTTCCCAGCAGCCTTGGCAGCGACGGGCATCCTTGCCGCAGTGCGTCACGCCGAGCACACAGGTGAAGGTCAACTCGTCGACGTCGGTATGTACGACGCTGTTCTTTCACTAACTGAAAGAATCATCTACCAGTACTCGCTGACGGGACACGATCCCGAACCTCAGGGCAACACCCACCCACTGCTGTGTCCCTATGGCGTAGTTGCGACCGCTGACGGATTCGTCGCATTGGCTGCACCGTCAGATCATCACTGGCGATTGCTCACCGACATTATGGGCAAGCCAGAGTTTGGTGAGCACCCGGATTTTGCGACGAATAATCAACGGTTGGCAAATTCAACTCGGACCTATGACCTCGTCGAATTTTGGTCGGCATCTCTCACCACGGCCCGTGTGGTCGAGTCGTTGGCCGGCGTTATTCCGTGTGGACCTGTCAATAAGGCCTCAGACATCACCCGAGATCCTCATGTCGCAGTCAGGGACATGGTGGTGACTGTCGAGCACCCTGATGGCGTGGACATGCAGATCGTTGGGTCGCCCGTTAAATTCAGTTCGACAACGCGTGGTGCATTCACGCGCGCCCCATTACTGGGGGAACATTCCCGGGACGTTGCATGGTTGCCACGCGTGGATCGCAGCAGTTCATCGGCCAATCAAGGAGTGAACGAATGAGTCGCGACCTAGCCCACGTGTGGGCGCAAGAGTTGGCTAACGCGGGGGTCACGCGGATTTTCGGTGTTCCCGGCGGGGGGCCAAACCTCGACATGATCGGTGCCGCAGCCGAACATGACATTGCATTCACTCTGGCCCACGGGGAAACAGCTGCCTGCATCATGGCGGGCACCTACGGCCGGCTAACGGACACTCTCGGAGTGGCGGTTGTGACACGTGGCCCCGGCTTCACGAGTGCGTACAACGGGCTTGCCCAGGCGACGCTCGACAGATTCCCGCTGATGCTCGTCAGCGACACCGTGTCGCAAGCGGCTGCCCCACGGGTAGGCCATCAGCGTCTGGATCAGGTTGCTGCGGCTGATGCGATTGCCAAGTGGAGTGGAACTCTTGGTGCTAACGAGCCGGCGGCCACAGTTCGTGCCGCCATTGAGGTAGCACGGACAGCCCCGGCTGGAGGAGTGCACGTGGCGTTTGATGCGACGGCAACGGGCACCGTGGCCGTCGCCAGCGATCAACCGATGGATTCACCCAGCGATGAGATTTTGCATGTCCACGAACTCATTGCGTCCGCGCGAAAACCCTTGTTCATCGTGGGTGAAGATGCGGTGCACCATTGCGACGCTGTGCGACAGGCCCTTTCTGGAGTGCAAGCCCCAATCATGTCGACGTACCAGGCGTTGGGGGTGATTCCATCTGACTGGCAATCCAACGCAGGGCTCTACACCGGAGTGAAGGCTGACGCACCACTCTTGGAAGAGGCAGATCTGATTGTTGGTATCGGCCTTGATTCGATCGAACCGATGCCCGGGGCCTGGCCGTCTCAGGCACCTGTCGTGATACTTCATTCCACTCAGGCGGATGTCGGTTACTTCAGCGGTGCACAGCTGGTCTTTGGTTCCTATGCGCAAATCCTGCCGCCACGTGACGCCTCATATGACACGGCATGGTCGTCCACTGCTGGTTCGGATTGGTGGGCTGGACGGGTTGGGGGGCTCGTTACCGATGATCCGAGCCTGACACCGCAGAACCTGGTCTTGGCGGTGCGCAACCACGCGCCGGATGCACGCGTTACCGTCGATGCCGGTGCGCACATGCTGGCTGTCATGCCGTTGTGGCCGGCGGATGAACCGAATCGAGTACTGATTTCTAACGGTTTAGCGACGATGGGATTTGCACTTCCTGCTGCGATCGGCACCGCATACGCGCATCCAGGAGAACGAGTGATTGCGTTCACGGGGGATGGCGGAATAGGAATGGTACTTGCCGAATTGGAAGTTCTCTCGCGAGCAAATCTCCCTATCACCGTCGTGGTCTTCAACGACGCAACCCTGACCCTGATCAAGTTGAAGCAAGAGGCTGATCAAGGCGGGGCTGATGCGGTCGACTACGCCCGCGTGGATTTCGCCGGAATTGCGCGCGCAATGGGCATTCGATCTGTAGGCGCAACAACGGTTGAGGAGGTTACTATCGCTCTTGAATCGATGGGTGACGGACCATTGCTTATCGATGCTCGAATCGATCCCGATCAGTACACGCACATCATGAAGGCGGTTAGAGGATGACAACGTCCGGTATGCGCAGGGCGCTGGCTCGTGCTGAGTCTGGCAAGACTCTCGACGTCCATGAGGTTGCAGAACTTCTCAGTGCCCGGGACGAAGACCTCGAAGCGCTCTCTGCCGTCGCCGCGCGTTTGCGCGATCAGGGCCTGGAATCGGCCGGACGGCC
>JBAXUN010000082.1:0-10364 GCA_037129655.1 Actinomycetes bacterium | reverse complement strand
CGCTGACCATGACAACTGTGACGAGACGACGCAGCGGCCGTCCCTGCTGAGGCGTTGATGCTCAGCGCAGTAAGTGCGAGCGCCGAGAAGGCAACGAGGCCGGCGTTGAGTTTCATTGTTCCTCCGAACAAGTACGACTGATTCACAACCGTTGTCGTCACGAACTGTTCAATCACATCAGAATTGGCCGGAAGTGCACCCGCCCGGCTCAATGACGCACGACGTTCTTTGGTAATTGTGATTTTTGTCCGTTTCGTTGCGCACAACACAGCGAGCGACTTGGGACAAAGTTCCGCGCGACGAACGCGCATGCTTGGATCTAGTTATGACCCAACCGCATCCGGACGTAACCGCAGCGCTCAATGAGTACGGTCTTGAGCACCGAGTCATCGTGCATCACGAGCCGGTTACCTCACTTGCTGAGGCAGCGACTGCTCGAGGTGTCGACATCATCGACGTGGTGAAGTCACTCGTGGTTCGGCGAGGTGACGACGATTATGTGATTGCGTTGATCCCCGGCGGGCGTTCGCTTTCATGGCCCAAACTTCGCTCGGTACTTGGGGTTTCACGGATGTCGATGCCACCAGCCGATGAAGCGTTCCAGGCCACGGGTTTCAGGAGGGGAACGATTACGCCGATCGGCACCTCACGTCTATGGCCCGTGATCGCCGATGAGCGCCTCGCTAACCGTATCGAAATCACGCTGGGCAGCGGCACACATGACGTGGCGATCGGCGTCGCACCACTGCTGCTTTTTGACGCGATCAACGCAACAGTCGCTGACATTTCAGATCCCGAAGAACGCTAATCAAACGTTTCACCGGAATCAGGGGCGATAGAGCGCGACGAAAACCTCGGCAAGTGAATCATGGACGGTGACGTCGGGAAACTGTTCTGAGAACTCACGTAATGGACTGTGCACGCCGATGAATTTAATCCCTGCATCAGCCGCTGCCGCCGCATCCCACGTGCTATCCCCGATCATGACCGCGTCGTTAGCAGGTTTCTCGAGTAGCTCAAGAGCACGACGAAGTCCGTCACCAGAAGGCTTCGGACGAATGCGAGGGTCACGACCAACCACAACTGGAACGTCCATCTGATGTTGGACGAGAAGATCTCGGGCGACATCTTCGGGAAGCAACGTAACCACCGCTCGTGCCGCCGTACGCAGACTGTAGGCGAAGGCATGTGCACCCGGCATTGCGACGGATTGGGCGATGGCAGCGTTTTCATACTCGGCGATGATGCCGCTGATCTTCCACCACAGTTCGCCATCTGGGAGTGCGGCAAGAACACCCATACATGCGCGCGTCGCAGATGACCAGCCCGTCTCCGGGACATCAAGAATCAGGTCCGATGGGACGTACGGTTGAACGGCCTGCCACGCCCGGTCGTAATCGGTGTACGACTGCAGATCAACCAGTGTTCTATCTAGATCCAACAGCACGGCTCCGTCCATGATCAGACCGTAACACCGGAGTGTGGATTGATCAGTCGGGTGCAATTGCTAGCGTGTTTGATTGTGCAATGAACACTGATTAATTAATGATTTCAGCCGATTTCCGCCGTAGATCCGACCTCGAATGGCAACCACATCAAAGCGCAGGCTGCCCTAAGTCATCGTAGGTTTGGCTTACCTTCCGTGACCGCTCTCTCACTATTTGTGGATGATCTACGTCTATACAGAGCCTTTAAAGAGCGTATCTTGATTTTCAAGAGCCAAAACAGAACTGCAAGTCAGGGTTTGTCAGATACGAGCAGTTCACGCGGCTAACTTCGCGACCCGAGGGAGGACCTCATGATTGGGATCGCAGCGCTGGACCATCCAGCAAATTACTTCACCTGGGGAATCTGGTCTATCTCAGCACCAAACCTGATTCTCTTCACAATTCTTGTGCTGCTATTTGTTGGCGCACTGCTGCTTCCATTTCCCAAGGGCGGTGAGCACAAGTGACGACCACCGACCTGCCTCGCGTTGACGCGGCGCCTTCGCCAGAGGAACCCACCACCTGGACCGGCAAGATTAGGGCTCTTTGGATGCGCGAGCTCCCACCGGAGAAGATGCTCCCCGAGACTCAGCCCAAGTACGTCTCGTCATGGATTTACGTCTTCGGCATGCTCACCATCGTCTCGCTCATCGTCATCATCGTCACTGGCGTTGTTTTGACGATTGGTGGAGTTCAGTGGTGGCACACTTCAAGTTTTGGCCACTACATGAACAGTTTGCACTTCTGGTCGGTGCAAATGTTCTTCCTGTTTATGACCGTTCACCTGTGGGGCAAGTTCTGGATGTCGGCTTGGCGTGGACGCCGTGCGATGACGTGGATTACTGGTGCGATCGCGATGATCATGTCAATCGCCACCGCATTCACCGGCTATCTGATCCAGACGAACTTCAACTCACAGTGGATTGCATTCGAATCGAAGGATGTGCTCAATTCCGTCGGGATGGGTGCCCTCATCAATGTGACTGACTTTGGGCAGATGGTGCTCATGCACGTTGCACTGCTTCCCCTGTGCGTGGGCGTCATCGTTGTCATGCACGTATTGCTTGTTCGCTATCGCGGAGTTGTGCCACCTGCGGAAGCGATCGATCACAATCACAATCACAATCACAACGTTGACCTTACGGAGGTGGCGTCATGATGAGTCTTCGTCACGCGCCGACACAGGATCTCGATTCACGTCCATGGGATGGACCACTGCGTCACTACGACATCTTCAAGGAAGGCGCGATCGCACTAGCGATCGTGACCGTGCTTGTTGCCGCATTGGCAGCGGTGTTTAGTTCACCCGATGATCAGCAGCTTACGTTCAAGAGTTGGGCGCAGAGCTCTCCGGACAGCATGTACACCACGATGGTGGCTGAGCTAGCCGGAACCAGCGATACCTACAACTACGGCCCGCCTTACAACAACAACTCCGAGGGCCTCAGCGTTGGGCCGATCGCAATGCAGAAGTGGATGGGCGTCACGCACCCGATTAATGCCTCGCAGGACTTCGTGATTAAGCCGCTCGAATCACAAACGATGTCGGCTGACGTCAAGGCTGCCGCTGATCAGTGGAACGCAGCGACACTCGAGCAGCAAACGCAGTGGGCGAGTAATTACGACACTGCGCTCAACGATGCAGCGGGTGCTAACGGTGATCCGGCGAACGTTCCTACCGGCGACTACGGGCCGACATCCGTTCTGGCACAAGCGGTTGTCGATATGGCTAAGACGGGCGCATACGACGGTGCGATCATGCAGGGGCAGTTCTTCCCGACAGATCAAACCAAGCAGATGCTGCTCATGGGTGATGGCTCTTACATGGACGACATCGCAACCACCGACAACCTTCAGGGCAACACCTGGGGCATGGTGAACGAGGCCGGATCATGGCCAGGCCAGATGTGGCTTGCACCATTCTCGTTCTGGTACCAGCTGCCAGCGTTCAACAATGCAGATCCGAACAACACGTTCGCGCAAACCCTCACAGACAATGCGGACGCAATCATCTTCGCAATCATGATGGTGGTCGCTTTGATCTTCGTGTTCGTACCGTTTATCCCAGGCCTACGGTCGATTCCGAAGTGGATCCCCGTATCGCGACTGGTGTGGAAGGACTACTACCGCGAGTACGGCCGGCGCTGACCTGTCACAGCCCGGCGCACTCAAGTAAGAAGACGACGCCGACTGAACTACTCCGGGGGGAGGTTCAGTCGGCGTCGTTATGTCTTGGTTCGGTTGCGCTGACCTAGCCGCGCAGATGCGATCCCGTCGGATCGTAAGGAACCTCAGGTAGTACGCGCGCCGGCCGACGTTCACCAATCACTGAGACAAGCAAATCCGGATTCGTCCCGACTAGATCGCTGTTGATGTAGGCAAGCGCCAAACTCTTCTTCACGTGGTGTCCGTATGAACCCGACGTAACGAAGCCGACTACTTCCCCGTTGTGCCACACGGGCTCATCACCCATCGCGTCGGCGCGATCTGCGTCAACCTCCAGCAGAACGAGGCGCTGTTTCGGTCCCGCCTCGCGTTCTGCCAGCGCAGCCTCACGTCCGATGAAGTCGCCCTTATCGAAGGCAATGAATCGATCGAGGCCTGACATGCCTGGGGTATACGCCTGAGTGAACTCCGTCGACCAGATTCCATACGCCTTCTCAAGGCGCAGGCTGTCGATCGCGCGATCGCCGATGGGACGCAGGCCGAGATCCGCGCCGGCAGCCTTGAGGGCCAGCCATAGCTCACGGTGGTGTGCCGCCGGGACGGTGATTTCGTAACCCAGTTCGCCGGTCAGTGACAACCGTCCAACAACAGCTTCGGCAAAACCAAGGTCGATGGTGCGAACTGACATGAATGGGATCACCGCATCGCTCACGTCGTGAGTTGTTAGGCGACTGACGAGTTCACGCGAGTTTGGCCCGGAGAGCGCAAAGCCCAGCCACTCATCGGTGAGGTTGGTGATCGTCACACCCGTACCTTCACGTGGCAGGTTCTGTTCAAACCATCGCTGATGCCACTCTTGCAAGTAGTACGAGCCCACCAGCCAGAAACGGTCGTCTGCAAGTCGACTGATCGTGAGATCGCCCATCAGCGTTCCCTTGTGGTGAAGCATCGTGGCTAAGCGAATGCGACCCACGTCAGGGATTCGCGAAGCAACGAGTTCGTCCAACCAGTCCAATGCACCTGGGCCGCTCACCTCGTAGCGCGCGTAGACGCCCGTCTCATATGCGCCGACCGCAGCGCGAACGGCCTCTACTTCCTGTGTCACAAAGTCGAAGGCGTTGGATCGATGCAGCGACGGAATTTCTTCGAAGCCTGGGTCGGTAGCGAAGTACTGCGGTACTTCTAAACCCCACGTCGCATTGAAGACCGCGCCGTCGGCAGCGAGTTCGTCGTAGGCAGGAGTCTTCTTGAGTGGACGGCCGGCGGGCAGGAATTCGTTCGGGTACGCAATGACAAAGCGACGGGCGTAGAACTGGCCGGTCGTTGCTTTGAGGTAGTCGTCGTCAGATGCGTACGGACCGAAGCGGGCAGCATCCATCGCGAAGATGTCGTCACCTGGATCACCGTCGATGATCCAGTTCGAAAGCGCCAAACCGATTGCGGCACATTGCGAATACCCGGCCATCACTCCGCAGGCAGCCCAGTAGTTGGGGCGTCCACGCACTGGGCCAACAAGCGGATTTCCGTCCGGGGTGAAGGTGAACGCACCATTGACCCAGCGCTTGATACCGGCACGTTCCAATGCAGGAAAGCGCGCGAAGCCAATCGCCAATTCCGGGGCGATGCGATCGATCTCTTCGGGTAGTAGCACCATGCCGAAATCCCAGTCAGCACCCTCGGTTTTCCAGTGCTTCGGGTTCTGCTCGTAGACGCCGAGGACAACGCCATCTTGCTCACGCTGAAGGTACGTGAATCCTTCGAGATCGGTAACGGCAGGCATGATGCCCTTGATCGCCGCAACCTCAGGCACCGTTTCGGTGACGAGGTAGTGATGCATCATCGGCGTGACGGGGTGGTCGACGCCCACCATGTGCCCAACTTTGCGCGCCCACAGTCCGGCCGCATTCACGATGTGCTCGGCTTCGATCTGGCCCTGTTCGGTTTCCAGAATCCAGTGGCCATTAGCGGCACGTCGGATCGCGACCACGCGATTATGCAAGATGACGTCTGCACCGCGCTTACGTGCCGCACCCGCGTAGGCGTGCGTCGCACCGTTGGGATCGAGGTTGCCTTCGTGCGGGTCGTAAAGACCACCAACCAAACCATCGGGGTTGACGATGGGCACGAGGTTGACGATTTCGTCGACGTCGACCAGCCGCGCACCTTCGGTGCCCATCATCGAGTGCCATTCGAGTTCAGCACGCAACCACTGCATCCGCTCGGGCGTACTGGCCAGTTCAATCCCGCCGGTCATCTTGAGGCCAACGTTCACGCCGCTCTCGGCCTCCACCTGCGGGTAGAGACCGATCGTGTACTTCTGCAACGCTGCGATGTGCGTATCGCTATTGATCGCATGGAAACCACCGGCAGCGTGCCAGCTCGAACCTGCCGTCAGTTCGGCTCTCTCGATAATCGCGACGTCCGTCCAGCCGCGCAGCGTGAGGTGGTAGAGCAGGCTGGATCCGACGATGCCGCCACCAATGATCACAACGCGGTACGAGGAAGTCACGATTGAATTCCAATCACTTGCGGCCGGAATGCCTGATACGGTCGACTTCTTACTGACTCACCAGTCAGTAAGAAGTTCGTAACGGCATCCTGCCATGTCCCACCCCCGGAGGTCTCGTGAACCCGCGTAGCAATCACTCAGCGCTGGAGTTGGCACCGCTCTCCGACGAGGATCTCGATCGCATTCACGACCAGGCGATGCGCATCCTGAGCGAGGTGGGTACCGAGGTTCACGATGACGAAATGCTCGTACGGCTCGGTGCAGCAGGTCAATCGATTGACGGCACCCGAGTGCGCTGGGATCCCGAGTTCATCATGGCTCAGCTCGCTCTGGCCCCATCGACTATCACCGTGACGGGACGCAATCCCGAACGCGCATTCACACTTGGCGACGGCAGTCTCGTCCACACACCAGTTGGTGGGCCGCCATTCGCACACGATCGCGAGCGCGGCCGCCGCGATGGTTCACTGGCCGATCACATCGAACTTGTGAAGATGACGCACGCGTCGAACGTCCTACCGCTCGTCCAGAGTGGAGTCGTTGAGGCACAGGATCTCGGCTATCAAAGCCGGCACCTCGAGATGGACTATTCGATCTTGCGTTATACGGATCGACCATTGCTGATCTACGGAACGGCTGGGCCTAAGGCACGCGACGGATTCACCCTCGCTTCGATTGTTGCCGGTGGCGTCGACAAACTCATCGAGTCGCCCATGACTCTGAGCATTGTGAACCCAAACTCACCACTGGTGTGGGATGGGTTGATGGTGGACACGTTGGTTGCGTGTGCCGAGTTCAATCAGCCAGTGGCGATCACGCCGTTCTTGCTCGCAGGTGCATCAGCGCCCGTGACATTGGCGGCTGGATTGTCTTTGCTCATCGCGGAAACCCTTGCGGGCGTTGCGATGGCGCAACTCATCCGTCCAGGCACTCCATGCATTCTTGGTTGCTTCTTCAACGGCGTTGATATGCGCTCAGGCGGTCCGTCACTGGGCATGCCTGAATCGGTATTGACGACGCTGGCCGGCGCACAGATTGCCGCGCGCTACGGGCTGCCACTGCGTGGTGGCGGTGGCTTGTGTTCGGCAATTGCTCTTGACGCACAGGCTGCTGTCGAATCAACCATGTCGATGTGGGCGACGTATCTCGCAGGATGCGATCTCGTCGTTCACTCAGCCGGTTGGCTTGAGGGCGGGCTGGTTGCGTCGTATGAGAAGTTCGCGATCGACCTTGAGATCATCGCGATGTTTGAGCGGTTGCGGGGTGGCCTCGTTGTCGATGACGATTCACTCGCATTCGACACGATTGCTGAGGTAGGGCCGGGTGGCTTGTTCCTAGCCCATGATCACACCCTCGCGCGATTCCGTGACGAAGTGTTCATGAGCCCACTGTTCCGTTCGATGGCATATCCAAACTGGGTTAAACAGGGCTCGCCCACTGCTGACGAGGTTGCGACCGGCCAGTGGCGCAAGCTGCTCGATTCATACGTCGATCCCGGCATCGACGATGCGATCGATGCCGAGCTGCGCGATTACGTCGATCGTCAGACTGCGATTCTCGAAGCCTGACGCAGCTTCACGGCGCTACCGTTAGGGCGTGGAGCTTTCCGGATCAACAGCCGTCGTCACGGGAGCGGGCAGCGGCATTGGTCGTGCCATTGCTTCGCGCTTGGCAGCCGATGGAGTTCGCGTCGTCGTCAATGATCTCGACGACGACGCCGCCCAGGCGAGCGCTGCAGAAATCGGTGCGGTAGCGATCAGCGGTAATGCGGCCAGCGAAGCTGGTGTTGAGGCACTCATCACAGCCGCTCTCGCCGAGCTCGGACGAATCGATATGTACGTCGCCAATGCAGGCATCGGAACGACGCACGGCTTGGATGCCACCGAGGACGAGTGGGCTCGCTCGTGGGATGTAAACGTGATGGCCCATGTGCGCGCAGCACGACGTCTCGTCCCTGACTGGCTTGAGCGAGGCGAAGGTCGTTTCGTTGTTACTGCATCTGCCGCCGGTTTGCTCACGATGCTCGGCGAT
Organism: Actinomycetes bacterium; assembly: GCA_037129655.1. GTDB lineage: Bacteria > Actinomycetota > Actinomycetes > S36-B12 > CAIYMF01 > Longivirga. The sequence continues at coordinate 2,171 of JBAXUN010000082.1, read as the reverse complement.
GCGCCGTACTCCGTCACGAAGCATGGTGCTGTGGCGTTTGCTGAATGGTTGTCGGCAACCTACGGAACGCGCGGCATCACTGTGCACGCAATCTGTCCGCTGGCCGTCAACACCCCCATGTATCAAGAGAGCGGCCCGCTGCGAGCCGTCCTAGATCTCGATCCAGTCCTTGATCCCGACCCCGTTGCCGATGCGCTGATTGAAGCGATGAACGATGGACGCTTTCTCGTCCTGCCGCATCCGCAAGTAAAGGACTACTACTCATACCGCGCCACCGATCCAGACCGCTGGCTACGCGGAATGCGCAAGATCCAGACTCAAGTAGCGGATGGCTGACAGTCTTCCAACCGCACCCAAACGACAGACATCCTTGTCGGCTAACCCACTCCGTTCACGTGGCGTCGGCTCAGCCCAAGGATTGATCTACAGATCGAGCCCGACCAACCAGAAACTAACGGACCAGACCCTAAAGATCCAATGCCTTCGCGGGCCGTCTAGGTCAGCACCCTGGTTACGAGGCGCTGTCGCTAGCCCCACCGTCACCGGTCTCCGCGGTCACTCGGCCGGAGGCGATCGCGTCAACGAGGCCTTGGTGGTCGATCACGGTCTGGTCGGCGTACGCGAGAGAAAAATCGAGCACCGACTTGTCAAAGACGTTGCTACTTCCGAGGTAAGCCGAAATGGCGATCTGATCGCCGCTTCGGGCGTGAGCCTTTGCCAGTGCCCAGGCGCAGAGCCGGGCGTAGTAGAGGAAGCCATCTTCCTTGAGCAGGGTGTAGTCGATGCTCGCCTTCCAGTCTCGGAATTGGCGCAGATAAAAGTAGCGATTTCCCACCTCGGGCAGCATCAAGGAGGTCCAACCTAGAAAGAGGTCGCTGGCCGATTGGGTGAGCTTTTGTCCGACGACCACTCGTTCTCCGTGGTTGCTGAACGCCCCCTTGCCCGCGAATCGCTCGAGCACGGAGGCCTGAGCCTCCTTCACCTGCAGGATCAGCGGATCTTTGCTGTCGCGGCCAAGCAAAAGCAAGATGTAGCAGCGGGTGCCGACGCTACCCACACCAACAACGCGCCGAGCACTGTCGATGATTCGATAGTTGTCGAATAAATACTGACGCTCTGGCGACAGCGACCGACGGTAGAGCTCAGCGTTCGTATGCACGTGGCCGAGGGAGTACGAATACAAGCTTTCGACGATCGTGTGATCGGGGACCTGTAGAGGAGCATTGGAGACGAAGCGCAGTTCGCCATCGACGGTCTCGGTCAGGCGTTCGGCCGCCATCACCGAGTTACGGCTTCTGACCTTGCGCATGCTGCGCGCACTAAATGCGTCCTGGTGAGCAGGAAGGTTGGCACCAAGTCCGGCGGCCATTCGCTCAATGTCTAACAGCGAGTACCACACGTCCAGACTGCTCATCTGAGCGAAGGACGCCATGGACTCGCGATATGCCGCCACCGTGCCCATCACCAGAGATTCGATGTAGGCCGGCTTGTCGCCGCGTTCGCGCGCAGCCAGAACCAAACTTGCGGCTAAGCGGAGGATGTCCCATTCAAACGGCCCAGGCGAGGTCTCATCGAAGTCATTGATGTCGAACACGAGTCGCCGCTCCGGAGTGCCAAAGATTCCGAAGTTGAGCAGGTGAGCATCGCCACAAAGCTGTACACGCAGGCCGGAGTTGGGCATGGATGCGAGGTCGGCAGCCATGGGCAGAGCGGCCCCGCGGAAGAACGTGAATGGGCTTGCTGCCATTCGGCTATGACGAATTGGAATGAGATCGGGCTCGCGTGTCACTGCCTGCTCAAGCAGCAGGTCGATGGGATCTGGCCGGTCCGAGGCGACCGAGAAGCCGGCACACGTTGATCGGGGGACAAGCTTTCGCACCGCCTTTCCAACCGCCGCTCGCTCAGCCGGAGTGACCACCGGCGGCAACTCGCTGTGTTCGGTCAGCGGCGAATGCGATGAAGGTGTCTCTCGGGTCATTGCAGGAGTCTCCCATTACCCCGGGGGCGCGAGAAGCACTAGAAACGCACGCTTCGCGCAAGGTGCGAATCTAAGTGGACACGCTCAGAACTGAAACAGCAAGAGAGGTTACGTGCCCTAGGCAGGAATCGAACCTGCGGCACACGGTTTAGGAAACCGATGCTCTATCCCCTGAGCTACTAGGGCGGGGGCG
>JBAXUN010000081.1:0-10483 GCA_037129655.1 Actinomycetes bacterium | reverse complement strand
CGAGGCCACGACCGATCGACGACGGTTCAAGGTAAAGACCGTAGAGCTCCCATTGCGCTGCGTCGCTGCGATCCTCGTCGCGGCATGGCCCAACTCTTGCAAACCCAACAATGTGATCGTCAGCAACGATTACGTAGTTGGTGCTCTCCGGGATCGTCGGACGTTCAAGGATGCGCTTCCAGTACTTGCGCCGATCACGCCAATTGAGCCCATCGAGCAACTCGTCGTCGAGCATGCCGCGGTATGCGAACTGCCAGGACGCAACATGCACACGGGCCATCGCTTCGGCATCAGCCGGCACCGCCAACCGCACAACGACCGACATCACCCACCCCTGAACACCTGTGTCTTCTTTGGCGAAGATCCTAGTTTGTGATCGTGGCTCCACAGAGCCGAAGTACGGCAAACGGTCCACCAAGGCCTCTGGGCTCAAACCTCTGAGGCTGCCACAACCTTGGTATACTCTAGTTCTGGACTCAATTTAGTCTTGAATCGGAGGAGTGAAATGTCCACACAGGCACTCAGTGCCCCGGCGAGCCGCTACGAGTCTCCCGAACTCGTCGACTTCAACGAGCCTGGCGTGCGGGCGGAACTAACGCCCGCGGCAATCACGTCGACGATCCGATTAGCTGAGAAGTGGTCGCTCAGTACCGAGCGCATCTGCAGCCTGTTCGGCGGAATCTCCCAAAGCACGTGGTACGCATGGAAGAACTCACCCCCCGCCGAGCTCAACGTGGATCAACTGACGCGGGTGTCGTACCTGCTCGGCATCTACACCGCGCTGCACTCACTGTTTCGCGAGCCACTGGCCGACGAGTGGGTCTCACGCCCCAATACCAACGAACTGTTCAGCGGCGCCGCCCCCGTCGAGGTGATGATCAACGGTGGCATCGTCGCGCTTGCGCAGGTCCGCGCATATCTCGACGGTAGCCGCGGTGGGTTGTGAGCCCAGCCGCACAGTGGCCCCACGTCACGAGTCTGCGTTGGGACGACACGCACCGTCTCATCCCGGAGACGTACGCCGACACCACCGAACCGTTCTTGGCCGCACTTGTTGACAGTCCTGCTGACGTCGAGGCATTAACGAAGATTGCGGCGCGCACAAGTGGACGAACCCTTGCGCAGAACGGGCAACTCCCAAGCGGCCCCGGCCCCCACGATCTCGTGTTTGACGTGCCGTACTCCAAAATCATCAACGGCGCGTTCTCGTATCCAGGTAACAAGGGTGGACGCTTCAACACCAACACATGGGGTGCCTGGTACGCGGGCAAGTCACTAAAGACGTCGCTCGCGGAAGTGACATTTCATCGCAGCGTTCTCCTCACGGAGACAGCCGCCAGCGAAGACGAGATCGAGTACGTCGATTTCCTCGCCGACATTCACGGCTCGCAGTTCGCCGACTTGCGCGATGGATCTCGTAAGTCTTTACGCTGTTTGGATCCGGCGTCTCACGTTCACGGCCAAGCCCTCGCCCACGAGCTCCTAGCAAGCAAGCTGGCGGGCGTGGTGTACCCGACTGTGAGGCATCTCGCCGGCGAGTGCGTCGCAGTCCTGCGTCCGCCGTTGGTGGGCAACGTCCGCGTCGGGACACGCTATCGATTCACGTGGTCTGCCAGTGCGAAAATGCGCGTCAGGCTAGCGCCCAGCGAATCATCAACCCGCTAGACCACAATCTTCATGCGCGGTGCAGATCGATGATCGGCGAGCTAGCGTCAGCCACCGATTTTTCGCTCACACAGCCCATTCGCCCGAGGACGGATGGCCCGAAGCACGTCGACTTGTTACCGTGTTGAGGGAATGGGGACGTGAGGAATGCGGGTCAGGCGCGTTGCAAGGTTGGTGGTGGGCGTAGCGCTCATCGCCTCTACGCTGGCACCCGCAATCTCAGCCACCGCGTCGGAGCAGGCACCCGGCCACTTCGCCACCGAGGAAACAGCGCACCAGTTCAACGCCGGATTAGACGGCCCTACCGGGGCCAGTTCGGAGTCAGTGACTCTTCAACTCACTGCTGAGAACCAACACGCAATCGACGAGCTAAGCCAGGCGCAAGGTCTCACCGCAGACACGCGTCGTCAGGTTCTGCGCGATTCTCTAGCCAGCCCCGAACGTCAATCCACCGTTGCGCACTTCCTAACCGACCACGGCCTCAACGTCACGAACGTGAGCCCGTTCGCCATCACCGCAACCGGACCATCGCACACAGTTGAAGCACTCTTTCCCAACGAAACGCAGCCACGGAGTTCTGCAACTCTCGCAGTGCCAGACCAACTCGACGGCTTCGTCTCTTTCGTACTCAGCTCCGCGTACACGGCAATCACGTTCCATCCGCTCAGCACCCCACGCGCGCTCCCCTCGACCGCACCACCATGCACCCAGTGCATTGACGGACCGAAAGCGCGCCGGCTGTATGACATTCCTGAATTCGCAGCCACCACCAGCGGTGCCGGAATCACAATCGCCACCCTGCAATTCTCTGGATGGGATTCGAGCAGCCTCACTGATTTCGCCAGTAACTACGGACTGCCCGACCCCGTCCAATCAGGCCAGTATCAGGAGGTTTCGGTGACTGGCGCCGATCCCCGGGCCGTCAAAGGATCCGCTGACACCGAAGTAGCACTTGATCAAGAAACCCTCCTTGCTGTTGCGCCACAAGCACATCAAGTCGCCTACTTCGCACCCAACAGCGCACAGGGCGAATATGACGCCCTCACCCAAGTCGCAAACGACGCCCTCAACAACACCGGCGGCCTTCGCTACACGGCGCTATCGATTTCATGGGGCTTATGCGAGACAGACGCGGGCTCCGGCGCGATGAACGCAATTCACGACATGTTCACTACCGTGGTCGCAGCCGGTGTGACCGTCTTCGCATCATCAGGTGACTCAGGCGCATACGACTGCTCAACCTCAGCCAAACCGAATAATGCGCTCAGCGTCGACTATCCCGCAAGCGATCCGAACGTCATCGGTGTCGGCGGATTGTCAACAGACGTACGCACTCCCAGCAATCCCGTCGAGACGGCTTGGTGGAATCCGAGCGGCAATCCAGATCCAGCATTCCTTGGTAACGGCTCAGGAGGTGGCGCTTCATCGCAGTGGCTTCAGACCGCAACGCCTTGGCAGGCAGCCGTAAAACCCGACACGCAACGCCTCGTCCCCGACATTGCGCTTAACGGTGATCCTTCAACCGGCCAGCAAATCTTCATCCGCAACGCTGCTGACCCAACCGGCACATGGGGAACATTCGGGGGCACATCGCTGTCCGCACCACTGGCAGCAGCCACCCTGACCGATCTGCAAATCGCTCACGGGCCGTTGACAAGTTACGGACTTGGCAACATCGCACCCAACCTTTACGGCGCACCCGCGTCGAGTTTTCGCGACACGACTTCCGGATCCAACGGTGAATACAACGCCGGCCTCGGCTACGACACCGTCACTGGGCTCGGCGCACCGCTATGGACGCACCTCACGTCAGCACTCTTCGGCGCACCCACAATCACTGCACCAACGCTCACGAACAATTCGACGGTCCCCATCAGCGTGACCGTTCCAGCGGGCATGCAGTTTGCGAGATACGCAGCTGGGATCGGCGCAAACACCGAGCCAACGACCTGCAATTCTTCAGCCGCATTGACCACAGCCCCAACGGATCTGACGGTTCCAGTCGACGGCAGCTACACAATCTGGGTTATGGGCTACACCACATCAGGCAAGTGCTATCTCGGCGAAACGGTCGTCCGCGTCGACACCACTGCACCTACCGCGACGATCGCCACCCCGACCACCGCGTTCGCAACCGGCCAAACCATTCCTGTCACCTGGGCAACTGCCGACGTCAACGGATCAGGCATCGCAACAGCGGACGTACTGTTCGGCCGAACACCCACAAGTACAACCACGCCAAACACATGGTCCGTCTGGAAACAGGGCACGACGCTTAACGGCAGCAGTCTCACCAATGCAATCCTCGGTGCCACCTACTGTTTCCAAGTGCGCGCACACGATGCTGCCGGCAACACCAGCCAGTGGTCCGCACCGCGTTGCGTCACAACGCCGCGGGACGACCGCGCTCTCGTCGCCAAAACCACCGGCTGGAAACGCACTACCGCTGCCGGCTACCTTGCGAACACCTACACCTCCACGTCCACGATCAACACGAGCCTTGCCACCACGTCGTCGCTCAACGTGCGACGTATCGGCCTCATCACGACCCGATGCCCGACCTGCGGATCGGTTGCTGTCTACGTCGGTGCGACGAAGGTGGGCACCATCTCATTGCGTGCCGCCACCACCACAAGCCGCGCATCGATCGTCCTGCCCACCCTGCCCGCAGCGAGATCAGGCATCGTGAAATTCATCGTCACCACCAAAGGCAAGCTCGTACGCATCGACGGTGCCTTGATCGCATAAGTCACGGTCCAATAAATTTGCGTGATTTCCTGTTGTGTAAGGAACCCTTCCGAACTTAGTGTTGGCCTGTGCAGACACAGCCGTCACCACCCCGCCGCCACCGCCTCACCCTGAGCGCCCTCGCCGCGCTCACCGTCACATCTCTGGCGCTCGCCGGATGTTCGTCGTCAGCAGGCGGCTCCGGCAGCTCTGCCTCGTCGTCACCGAGCGCATCAGCGAGCGCCGCAACGGATGCGTACGTCATCCCAGGCACTATTGCCAACGGTCCAGGTATCGCGCCGGCTGCACCGAGCGGCAACATCCCACGGTTGAAAGGCCAACTCTTCTTCCACAACTACACCAGCTACGAAGCCGGTGACGGACGGCTCTGGCAGCTGGATCTGGCCACCGGCCAACTCGCGCGCATCAGCGATGGTTGGCCGATCACGAACACCATCAATCCGCACATCTCCGCAGACGGCAAGAGCATGGTCTTCATGGGTCAGGATGCCGCAAGCGGCGACGGCAACTGGGACGTCTACTTGTCCACGTGGGACGGAACCCGTTGGGGCACACCGAAAAACCTCACTGGACCGAACGATAAGTCTGACGAAGATCCAAAGTTCAGCCCGGACGGCAGTCACATCGTTTTCAAGATTGATGGAGCCGTGACGGAGATGACGCCCGACGGCACAGTCACGCGCACCATCACCGGTAAAGACCCCGAAGCTGGCCAGCCCTATTACCTGCCCAACGGTAAAGACATCATGTACTCCGAAGGCACCGGCGTCGGCGCGAAGATCGTTGAGATGACGGCCGACAGCAAGCGACGAGTACTAGCTGACCTACCCGGCACCGTCGATTACTACCCCATCGGGATGGACGATAAGAACTTCCTGTTCACCAACGTCCAGGCTGAAACCAAGTACGACCGCATCATGCAAGGTCACTACGACGGCTCGACTCCAACGCCCTACTTCTTCGACTCCAACACCGCCGACCACTCCGACGCCTACCCCTACGAGGACGGTTCGAAGTACCTCTTCTACGTCACCACCGATGGCGATCAGACGCGCGGTGGTTACGACATTCAGGTCGCGGACCTCACAGCCAAGAAGGTCTACAGCATCCAAGAGTGGAATCCATTGGCCAGCTCCGCCCTCGACGAGGTTGGCCTGGTCTGGTCTGCAACGGCGCAATTCCCTGAGTCAGAGCAAGTTCTCGAGCCCGAGATGTCGCCGCCACCCGGCCAACTCCTGAGCCAAGGCAAGCCCGCGACCGCATCGTCCACCTATCCAGATCACACCCCCGGTATGGCCAATGACGGGGTTGTCGATGGCACGGATTGCTGGTGTGTCGCCGACGAGAACGTCATGCCAAGTCCGTACTGGCAGGTTGACCTCGGTGTCGATCACGAGATCAGTGGCCTGCTCCTACATTTCTGGCCGGGCGTCCCGGATATTTGGTACTACTCCATCGCAACGTCATCGGATGAGAAGACGTGGAACACGATCATCGACGCTCGCTCCAACGGGCAGCTCACCGATCGAGCTCGTCTCGTCCTGGCTAATCCGGTCAAGGCCCGGTACGTGCGCGTAGTGTTCAACTCTCTCAGTGCCGGACGTAACTGGCCCGGTCTACTCGAGGCGCAGGTCTACGGGAGTTAGTACGAGCACGCACTAGCATTAAGGGATGGCTACCAATCCTGATCGCGCGTCCTACTTTCCGGCGATCGAGAAGAAGCACGGCATGCCCATGTCGTACTGGTTCGAGGAGATGGACAAGATCGCCGGGCAGAAGTACCCCGAGCAGATCGCCTACCTACGTGAGAATCACGGCTTCAGCCAAGCCCACGCGAACGCACTCGTCCTTTATGCCAAGGGCAACACCAGCGCGCATCGCGTGCACAGCGTCGACGAATACCTCGCTGAGGCCACCGAAACGCAGCAGGAAACCGTGCGCGCGATCTTCAAGACCCTGGCAACGAAGTACAAGAAAGCCGACGTCATAATCGCGTGGAACCATCCGATGATGCGCCTAGACGGTGCGTACATCTTCGGCGTCAACACTCTCAAGAACTACATCCTCATTTCGCCTCTCAGCGGTGACGTGATCGCAGCGTTCGCTGATCGCCTCAAGACCGACGGATACAAGGTGAACAAGAAGACGATCCAGGTTCCCTCAGATTGGAAGCCGGACGCAAAGCTGCTGCGCGACATGGTTGACGCGCGTATCGCCGAACTCCCTAGCGACTAAACACGTGAACGACCCACGCGGCTTTGCCCGACCGCTCAGCCGACCTGCTGACGTGACGTATGCGCTCATCGATCGTGTCTTGGGCACGCGAGCACCATGGGCGACGCGCGGCGATGGCGATTCCGTAGTGATCGGATGGATCATCTCGCGCGCAGTGATGATCATGCTGTTCTGGTTTTTCGAGTACGAAGTTATGAACGACGTCAACTACTACTTCACCAACCTCCACACCGCTTCGACGCTCGGTGTCGGCTACGCACTCCCGGAATATCCACTACCCGTGGCCGCACTTCTCGCTCTGCCGTATGCACTTTCCTTCGGCAACATCGTCGCGTACCGAATCGGTTTCGTCGTGATGATGCTGCTCGTGGACGCATTGTTCACACGCCAGCTTTACGTACATCAGGGCCGACGCAACACCGCGCCGGTGACACTGTGGCTCGCGGCCGCGCCACTACTCGGCCCGTTGATGATCACGCGATTCGATCTCATCCCCGGCGTACTCGTCGCCGCCTCTCTACTGTGGCTGCAGAGCAAACCCCATCGCTCAGGTGCGGCGATCGCGCTCGGCACGGGTATCAAACTGTGGCCGATCCTTGTTCTTCCAGCAATCGCAGCCCCACTACATTCACGCCTTCGCGTGATCATCGGCTCGCTCGTTACCGCCGCCGTCCTGATTACAGCAAGTCTTGCGATCGGCGGTTGGGACCGATTCATCTCACCCCTTCGCTACCAGACTGATCGCGGCTTACAAATCGAAGCACCCATCTCGTGGCCGCTCATGGCAGCGTGGGCGATTCATAAAGCTCCGTGGATTGTGTTCTTTAGCGAAAAATCGCACAGCGTCGAGGTGTCCGGGCCGGGAGCGAGCTTCCTTCTCGCGCTGTCCACCCTGCTCACACTTCTGGCGCTCATCACCATCGCCGCGTTCTCACTTCGCGCCTGGCGAGCTCAAAGCAGCATCCCGCCATCGGCGATTGCGCTGATCGCATTCACGAGCATCGGCATGATCATCCTGACCAACAAAGTGTTCAGCCCGCAATACATTCAATGGCTCGCACCCATAGCCGTCGCCGCACTCGCCCTGACGCCACGCGACATGAGCATGCGCGAGGCCGACGACGATCCGGCAATCGAACATGACGACCTTGCGTTACGGCGCGCAGTCACATCCCTGCTTATCGTTGGACTACTCACGCACATGATCTATCCACGTCTGTATGACTGGGTTTCGCAAAGTCAACCGACCAATCCCCTTGGTGTTGTCCTGCTACTGATTCGCGACCTCGGGCTTGCGTACGTCGTGTACTACTTTGGCCGACGTGCGTGGCAGGCATCAGCGAGACGGCCTCATGAAAGCGACACTGGTCGGGTCGAGCAGCACGACACGTCACCTGCTGTCGACTAAATCTCCCGCATTTCCCGAGCGCCCTCCGGCAGGATGGATCTTGGCTCACCAACCGTTTCCATCGGTGGGACGCATATACGTAGGCCGCCCAAAGCAACCGCGGCATCAATAGTCCGCATCCGTTCAGTGGGGGGACATGTCAGCGCGCTATCGGACAGCTGCAACGCTGGCCACGTTAGGCATCGTCATCACTGCCACCGCCTTCACCGTCAACAGCGAAAGTGCGTCGGCGGTCACCGCCGCAACTGAGGCCGGTTCTACGCAAGTGAGCGCCACTCGCGCAATCCCGGCAAAGCAGCCCGCCAAGGTGACAACCGCGAGCGCCGTCACCACGACCTGCGCCAAGGCGACGACATCTTCGTCAACAACGCAGCTCCAGAGTCTCGGCAACCGAAAGATCGGCGACTCCGTCCCGCTTTACCTCGACCAGCTCTCGGCTCGTTGCGGTGACACGATCACAATCCACGCCGCAAGCACATACAAGACCACGGCCGTCATTCGCGCCTACCGAATTGGTTGGTATGGCGGCGATGGCTCACGTCTGATCTGGTCGTCAGCTCCCGTGCGCATTCACGGCACCGCCATGGCAACGCACTCGCAACCCTCGATCCCATCGCCAAATTGGCCGGTGACACTCAAAGTCGCCATCGACACAACATGGACGCCGGGCCTTTACGCGATCGCTTCCACCGTCGGTGGCCGCATCACCGGTGTCGCCGAGCTCGTCGTGCGCAGTTCTACACCAGCCGCACGAGCCGTCGTCGTCTATTCAGGACTGACGAACGCCTCGTACAGCCCGTTCGGTGGCGCGAGTTTGTATCGAGGATTGGACGGCGGATCACTTGCACTCAGTGTCTCGCTGCGACGTCCGCTCGTTCTCAACGGACGCGGTGCATTCACTAAGTACGACATACCTACAGCCCAGGTACTCGATCGCGTTGGAATAAGCGTCGATCCCGTCATGGACACCGACGTGAACACAACACCCAGCCTCCTGGCCGCGCGCGCCCTCGTCGTTCTGCCTGGACACTCTGAGTACTGGACGAAGGCAATGTACGACGGTCTGCTCGCGGCTCAGTCGAGCGGCACCAACATTGTTGTCATGGGTGCGAACGAAATCTATTGGCAGACACGGGTTCTGGCGAACGAGCTTGGAGAGCCAGTCTCAATGTTTGTCGCTCGCTCACTGGCGAAGGATCCGCTGGCCAACAGCACCCCGAAGTTGGCGACAGTGCGATGGCGTGACGCCCCCCTACTTAACGATCCGTCCGGCTGGCTCGGTGAGTCGTATACCGTCACCCGCGCCAAAGGATCACTACAAATTCTTTCCGTGCCCACGTGGCTCGCAAATGTTCCCGGGCTGCGCAAAGGCGCAATTCTTCAGGATGTCGCAGCCGGTGAAGTAGACGGACCACAGGTCACGTCATCAATCTCAATTCCATCTATACTCCAGGTCATCGGACTCGGATTGCTCAGAGGAGCCAACGGCAAAAGCGCGACCGCCGGGATGACGTACTACACCGCACCTACCGGATCAGCTGTATTCCAATTCGGTTCGACGAATTGGGGCTGCCAACTGATGGCTTCGTGTCCCGACGGCATTACCTCGCGGAGCACTCGCCAGACCCAATGGGCCATCACGAAAGCGGTGTTACGTAGTTTGGTTCAACGTAATTGGGGGCGGGCACATCCGTCAGTGCCGAATGAGCCACGATCGGTCACCGCAATGCGTAGCGCGCTATCAGCGGCAGCCTTTGGAACTTTCGGGGCGGGCGACTAGAGGCTCGAGTTCCGCTGCTGTCTTGGCCCCCGCGGTAGGCCACCTTGAAAGGTCAACCCGTGTTCGTCACCGATGGTGCATGTGCGACCAGTACGCCGCCCAATTCCTGCATCCGTTATCTCGACTCGTGACGCGCAACGAGGCCACCCACACAGTTCGACCGTGCCAGTGAACGCGATACCAGGCGACGCCGTCCTGACCGGCACGGGCAATCGTCACCAGTTTCACACTGTCAGTCCCAATAGTCGTGTCCGCGTTTACCCGACCTACAACGCGATAGTTGAACCCTGGGCCAGAGCGCATGAAGGTGGACGAAACGCCGTGACAGACGACCAGTTGGCCCGGCAGGGTTGTCGGATAAACCACCAGATCCTGACTGCACCAGCCCAGCAGACCCCAGTCCGTACCGGTGTAAGCCCAGATTTCCTCACACCCCGGACCACCGTTGCCACACGAGTTACCAACCAAATCATGCACTGCCAATGCAGCCACACCATGGGAAATCGACAAGGATGAATTCACAGCACGCGCACACGTATGCCCGTCCCGCTGCGCCGCGTGGATGACGCCAGCCTTCGTCTCAGGTACGTGCCCGGCCTGCGCTTCGGGCGTAAACCCAAGAACTAAAGCGATCATGCTCGCGATGA
>JBAXUN010000080.1:0-10601 GCA_037129655.1 Actinomycetes bacterium | reverse complement strand
TACGCCCAGATTGTTCACAGAGTTAGCGGCCTACCGAAAAACTGAAACTCCGAAGACAGTTGAGTAGGCCGCGCCGATGAGCACACGCATTCTGACGTCGGTACCGGCTGGAAAATCCAGGGCGGGTACCGGCGAGCTGCTGCATTTCCTCGCACCTTTCATCCAACCGGTTCGCGGTCGACTCGTTCTGGCTCTTGTACTCGCGACAATTGCTCTCGGATCGGCGGCCATCATTCCCTTGCGCGTAGACGCGGTACTTGCCGGCGAAGGAAATACAGCGCTGATCGTCCTTGGCATCGCCGCACTGATGGCCGCAAGCCTGATTGCATCGGGCTTATCACGCTGGATGTCGTATCGGTCAGCTGCTCAGATCGGCCAAGACCTGTCGGAGTATGTCTACGACCACACTCTCGACGCGCCAATGTTGCGTCAACAGGGGATGCGCCGACCCAGTGTGATCAGTCGCCACACTAGCGATGTTGATCGACTCGAGGAAGCCGTCGACGTCACCGTCACTGAGGGACTTCCGGGCGTGGGTCGAATCGTTGTGAGCCTTGCACTGCTCATGTACATCGAGCCGAAGGCCGGGCTAGTCACTCTGGCCGCGACGCTCCTTTTCCTCTTCCTCAACAGCCGAATCAGTCGCGGCATGCTCGCGCGCAATACGGCCAGGCTAGACACCAGCAGTGAAATTGGCGCGGTCGTCGATGAGTCGATCACCGCCAACCGCAACGTGACCGGGATGAACCTCAGTGACTGGATGCGCGAGCGTTTTTCGCAACGTGCAGACAATTTGAGAATTGCGACCGAGGAACAGAAGCGCGAAGCCAGTCGCCTCATCACGGCTGCACGACTCACGGGATACGCGGCTGTGCTCGCAGTTGTGCTGATCAGCATTGTTTCTGGGGCTTCTGAGGCAGGCAAGATTGCTGCATCGCTTCTGTACATCGAAGCCGTCGTCCGCGGCCTTGAAGCGCTTCCACATTGGTTGCGTGATATCCGGCTCGCCGTTACCAGTAAGCGACGCATCGAGCAGATCACTCAGGCCGAGCCTCGCGTCACTCGATCGACAGAATTGGTTGTCTCGCTGCAGCAGCCATCTCTGGTGCTTCGCGACGTAGCACTGCATCTCGATAATCCGCTGATGACGGGGGATGTCCAGGTTCCCCGAGGTGGAACTGTGGCTGTCGTTACCGACATGGGGGTGTCAACCAATACCTTCCTCGAAGTACTTAGTGGCGACGCCAATCCGGCAGCGGGCTGCGTGCTCTTTGACGGAATCGACGTGCGCCTACCATCAATCAAGCGACGGATCATGTTGCTGACAGACGACCCCGTGCTCATGGATGCGTCAGTGAACGATCATTTACGGGCTTCCGGTGCACACTGCACTGATGACGAAGTAGCGGCCGTGCTCGAAATGGTAGGAATCGGGCACCTGGCAGACCTTCCAAACGGTGGCCTTGACGCACCACTGGGCACTCAGGCAGAGAAACTGAGCATGCACGAGCGCCAGCGCCTGATGATCGGCATGGCCGCGCTTGGCGATGCTGAGGTGGTGGTTCTGCAGGACCTTCCGTTGCTCGCCGACCCAGATAGTGCCGCACCCGCCCTTGCCGCGCTGACCCAGCATCCCGACCGCACGGTTGTATTCGCTACGTCGAACGCCGAACTCGCGGCGCGTGCCGATTGCGTGGTGGCCCCTATCGGCACCCGCATTGTGGTGGGCCCACATCAACAACTGATGGAGGTGGCGGAATACGCGGCCGTCTGGGAGCGACAGATTGCTGGCGGTGTTGACACGCGAATCCTTGAATCGATTCCGGAGGCTCAGCGCGAAACTCTGCGCTCACGTCTGCTCACCGAACACTTCCGCAGTGGTGAGACTCTGTACCGAGCCGGGGCACCCGCCGATCGCGTGATGTTCGTCGTCACTGGCAGAGTCGGCATCTACACCAACGACAGTGATGGCAACGAGCGTCTCGTGGCTGAAATCGGTGCGGGCAACTTCTGCGGCGACGTCGGAAAAGCGGACGCGCGGCGCACCGAGACGGTGCGCGCCGTGAACGACACAATGGTGCGCACACTCAGCGTTGAAGCATGGTCCGCAGGGGTGATGGGACTACTCGACGCTGACCCAGCCGAACGTCTTGTCATGACGGCGATCTTGCGTAGTGACCATCCGACGATTGATCAACTTCCGAACTTGGTCCGCGGATTGGGCCACGACGAGACCATGGCAGCTGTTGCCGAACTGCTGGAAAGCGGGAAGGTGCGCGCTGACGACGAGGGTCGACTTTCGATCACCATGCGACGACGAGCACGCTCGCACAAGCTGCTCGATCAATTGACGGGCCTTTAAGGGCTCACGTCACGTTCGTGAGTCTTGTCGGCTTAGAGTGCGCGAAGAATATCTTCGACGCGGTCCTTTGCATCTCCGAAGAGCATCGCGCTATTTTCCTTGAAGAACAGGGGATTTTGCACGCCTGCGTACCCCGAAGCCATAGAGCGCTTGAACACGATCACGTTCTCGGCTTCCCATACGTGCAGCACGGGCATACCTGCGATCGGGCTACCTGGATCTTCAGCCGCGGCAGGGTTAACGGTGTCGTTAGCGCCAATGACCAGAACGACGGAGGTATCTGAGAAATCGTCGTTGACCTCATCCATCTCCATGACGATGTCGTAGGGCACCTTGGCCTCAGCGAGCAAGACGTTCATGTGACCTGGCAAACGGCCCGCCACCGGGTGAATACCGAAGCGCACCTCAACACCTGCATCGCGAAGCTTGCGGGTGAGCTCAGCAACCCCATATTGCGCCTGGGCTACAGCCATTCCATAGCCCGGGGTGATGATCACCGAATCGGCGTTGCGCAGAAGTTCAGCAACACCTTCGGCGTTGGTCTCGCGGTGCTCGCCGTAATCCTTGTCGTCACCTGATGCCGCTTCAATCCCGAAGCCGCCTGCGATCACGGAGATGAACGAACGATTCATCGCCTTACACATGATGTACGACAGGTACGCACCCGACGATCCGACGAGCGCACCAACAATGATCAGCAGATCGTTTTCGAGTAGGAAGCCCGATGCTGCAGCCGCCCAACCTGAGTAGCTGTTGAGCATGGAGACAACCACCGGCATATCGCCGCCACCGATTGATGCCACTAGGTGCCAACCAAGGAGCAGAGCAATGATCGTCACTGCAACGAGCATCCACATGGCTGGTGAGATCACGAACCACACCGTCAACACTGCGAATGCAAGCAGAGCGCCAATGTTGATCAGGTTCTTGCCCGGCAAAACCAATGGTGACGAACTGATCTTCGCCGACAACTTCAAGTACGCAACGATCGAGCCGGTGAAGGTAACCGCACCAATGAAGACGCCGATGAACACCTCGGCGTGATGGATACCAAGAGTCCCCTGCGCGTCGAGTAGCTGCGCTTCAGGTCCGTTCAATGCAAGTTCGACGAGAAGGTAGCCGTTCCAACCAACAAGAACAGCAGCCAAACCGACGAATGAGTGCAAGATCGCGATCAGCTCAGGCATGCCCGTCATCTCGACGGAGCGAGCGCGCTGCAATCCAATGAGCGCGCCGATCACCATTGCCGCAACGAGAAGGCCAAGTCCGGTAGACGTGATGCCACGGTCAATGGCCAGCGCGATCGTGGCCACAAGCGCAACGGCCATGCCAGCCATGCCGAAAACGTTTCCGGACTTAGCCGTCTCGTGACGTGAAAGGCCGGCAAGGGCAAGAATGAAGAGCAGCGCCGAAACGATATACGCGGCTTGGGCGGCAGTTTCGATACTCATCGGTCAGCTCCTCGAGAACATGGCAAGCATGCGACGGGTGACGGCGAATCCACCGAACACGTTGATACTGGCAAGAAGAATGGCTATGAAAGCGAGCGCGGTAATCGCGGTATCTCCTTGACCAATCTGCAAGATCGCTCCGACCACGATGATTCCGGAGATCGCATTGGTGACGGACATCAGCGGAGTGTGCAGAGCGTGATGAACATTGCCAATGACGTAGTAGCCGATGACGATCGCAAGGGCGAACACAACAAGGTGTCCGCGCAATGTAACCGGAGCAATTGCGGCGAGGAGGAACAAAAGTGCGCCAACAATTCCGACGCCGAGGAATCGGCGGCTCGCAGGCATCGGCTCGGCTGCTTTTTTGACGGCCATGACGGGCGCGGGTGCAGCTGCGGCGGGAGCCGCAGACACCGCGACGGCCGGCGGCGGCCACGTAACCTCGCCGTCCTTCGCGACCGTGATCGCGCGCTGCACGACGTCGTCCCAATCAAGAACGAGTTGGCCGTCCTTACCTGGGGTCATGAGCTTCATTAGGTTGACGAGGTTGGTGCCGTACAACTGCGATGACTGCGCGGCTAGGCGTCCAGCGAGGTCGGTGTATCCGATGATCGTCACACCATTTGACGTGACGATCGATTCACCCGCGACGGTGCCTTCAACGTTTCCGCCGTTGGACGCAGCCATGTCGACGATCACGCTGCCCGACTTCATCGACGCCACCATGTCGGCGGTAATCAATCGCGGTGCTGGCCGGCCCGGAATGAGCGCGGTCGTGATGATGATGTCGACATCCTTGGCCTGCTCGGCGTACATCCGCTCGGCGCGCTCGTTGTAGTCGTCAGACATTTCCTTGGCATAGCCCGTCGAGCTGACCTCGACATCGGGGGCGGCAACCGCGATGTACTCACCACCCAGTGACTTCACCTGATCAGCTACCTCGGGCCGCGGATCGGTAGCACGAACAATCGCGCCCATGCTCCCCGCTGCACCGATCGCCGCGAGCCCAGCGACACCTGCACCAGCAACGAGCACCTTGGCCGGCGGGACCTTGCCTGCGGCTGTGACCTGACCGGTGAAGAAGCGACCAAACGCGTGAGCGGACTCAACGACGGCACGATATCCAGCAATGTTGGCCATCGAACTTAGAACGTCAAGTGACTGCGCGCGCGAGATGCGCGGAACGGCATCCATCGCGAGCGCGGTAATTGGGCGGCGGCCGAGGTCTTCAACCAGTTCGGGCTTCAGCGCCGGGCTCAGTAAGCTCACAACCGTCGCACCTGCGTGCAGCCCATCGAGCTGCTCGGACGAAGGAGCGTTCACACCGAAGACGATGTCTGCACTGAGCGGATCACCGATA
The DNA here is from genome assembly GCA_037129655.1 of Actinomycetes bacterium. Lineage (GTDB taxonomy): Bacteria > Actinomycetota > Actinomycetes > S36-B12 > CAIYMF01 > Longivirga. Next base: position 5,425 of record JBAXUN010000080.1, on the reverse strand, counting down.
GCGGCGCCGGCAGCGACGTACGCTTCATCGGAGTACGACGACTTCTCCCCCGCACCTGCTTGCACGACGACGACATAACCAAGTTTGCGTAACTCACCAACAGTGGCCGGGGTTGCCGATACGCGCGTCTCACCCGGCTGGGCTTCCGCGAGGACTCCGATTTTCATTGCGCTCCTGCTCTGGTCAATGGCACGCCGCAAACCTCAGACGCTGGCAACATCCCGAGACTGCGAGCCTACGCGGCAATACAACAGCAACTGAGCACATCCGGCCAGATGAGACGGACATAAATCAGTTGCTGAAATATTGGTCGACCAACTTTGGACATGACTTAACAAAGGTCTATCCCAGATCCCTCCTTTTCTTGACTGATTCCAAAAAGGACGAAAGACTGCAGACGTGCTAACAACCGTCGAAGCCCAGCAATTGCTGCGCTCTGCCGACCTGCGCGTCACCCGTCCACGAACAGCCGTTCTGGCCGCTGTTTACGAGCACCCACACGCCGACACGGATTCGATCGCCACCGCCGTGCGACACGATCTAGCCGACGTATCAACTCAAGCCATCTACGACGTACTGCGCGCACTCACCAGCGCCGGCTTGATCCGCCAGATCGAGCCAGCCGGATCGGTAGCCCGCTACGAATCACGAGTCGCTGACAATCACCACCACGTAGTTTGTCGAGGTTGCGGCTCGATCGCCGACGTCGACTGCGCCACCGGCGACACCCCATGCCTGACTGCTTCGGACAATCACGGTTTCATCATCGACGAGGCTGAGGTCGTCTACTGGGGCTACTGCCCCACGTGCACGTCGAAGAAAACGAGCTAACCGACAGATTCGAACCCCAAGAAACGCACGTTCCTGCACCAGACAAGAATGTTCATGCCAGACCACTGCACTGCAGCCGAAGGAGACCACAATGGAGAACGAAAGTAAGTGCCCGGTTTCGGGTGGAGCACTCACCGAGCTTGGCTCGGGACAGTCGATCCGCGACTGGTGGCCCAACCAACTCAACCTCAAGGTCCTGCACACCAACCACCCAGCAGCCGATCCGCTGGGCGCTGATTTCAGCTACTCCGAGGCGTTCAAGGCACTAGACCTCGATGAGCTTCGCAAGGACATCGACCACCTGATGACAACGTCACAGGATTGGTGGCCAGCGGACTTCGGTCACTACGGCCCGTTCTTCATTCGCATGACCTGGCACGCAGCCGGCACCTACCGCATCAGCGATGGCCGTGGCGGCGCTGGCACCGGCATGCAGCGCTTCGCTCCCTTGAACAGCTGGCCAGATAACGGCAACCTCGACAAGGCACGTCGTCTGCTGTGGCCAATCAAGCAGAAGTACGGCCAGAGCATTTCGTGGGCCGACCTGTTTGTCTTCGCCGGGAACTGCGCCATGGATTCCATGGGCTTCACCACATTCGGCTTCGGCGGCGGTCGCGAAGACAAGTGGGAGCCAGAGGACATTTACTGGGGGTCAGAGACCGAGTGGCTTGGCGATCGTCGCTACGAGGGTGACCGCGTTCTCGAGAACCCACTCGGCGCTGTGCAGATGGGTCTGATCTACGTAAACCCAGAAGGCCCCAACGGCAACCCCGATCCGCTGGCCGCAGCTCGCGACATCCGCGAGACCTTCGCCCGTATGGCTATGAACGACGAAGAGACTGTTGCTCTCATCGCTGGCGGTCACACCTTCGGCAAGACCCATGGTGCTGCAGACCCAGAGAAGTACGTTGGCCGTGAGCCAGAGGGTGCATCCGTTGAAGAGATGGGCCTCGGCTGGAAGAACACCTTCGGCACCGGCAAGGGCGGCGACACCATCACCAGCGGCCTGGAAGTTACCTGGACCACCACGCCCACCGCCTGGTCGAACAACTACTTCGAGAACCTCTTCGGATACGAGTGGGAGCTCACCACCAGCCCTGCAGGTGCCAAGCAGTGGAAGCCGAAGGATGGTGCCGGCGAAGGTACCGTTCCTGACGCACACGACTCGTCGAAGTCACATGCTCCGATGATGCTCACGACCGATCTTTCACTGCGCTTCGATCCCGCGTACGAGAAGATCTCGCGCCGCTTCTACGAGAACCCTGCCGAGTTTGCTGACGCATTCGCTCGCGCCTGGTTCAAGCTAACCCACCGCGACATGGGCCCGAAGGTCCGTTACGCAGGTTCGCTGGTGCCAAGTGAAGATATGATCTGGCAGGACCCGATTCCGGCTGTCGACCATTCCCTGGTTGATGCTGCGGACGTCGCCGCACTCAAGGCCACGCTCCTGGCTTCAGGTTTGACGGTGTCACAGTTGGTCGGAGCCGCATGGGCATCGGCGTCTACCTACCGTGGCACGGACAAGCGCGGCGGCGCCAATGGTGCGCGCGTACGTCTGGCGCCACAGAAGGACTGGGCAGCCAACACTCCTGCCGAGCTCGCAACGGTGATCGCAAAGCTCGAAAGCATCCAGAGCGAGTTCAACGCAGCCGGTGGGAACGCTGTTTCACTTGCGGACCTCATCGTCCTCGGTGGCGCCGCTGCAATCGAGAAGGCCGCAAAGGATGCAGGCGTTGATGTCACCGTGCCGTTCGCGGCTGGTCGCACCGATGCAAGCCAGGAGCACACGGATACTGATTCATTCGCCGTCCTCGAACCGACTGCCGATGGTTTCCGCAACTACCTCGACGCCGGACATGCTCGCCCGGCTGAGGCACTGCTCGTTGATAAGGCTGCTCTGCTGGGCCTGAGCGCACCGGAAATGACCGTTCTCGTTGGTGGTCTTCGTGCCCTCAACGCCAACACCGGCGGCTCATCAGTCGGCGTCTTCACCAGCCGTCCCGGTACGTTGACGAACGACTTCTTCGTCAACGTCTTAGACAACAACCTCGAGTGGACGCCAACTTCGGCTGCCGCTGACACTTTCACCGGCAAGAGCCGCACGACGGGTGAAGCCGTATGGACAGGGTCACGCGTTGACCTCGTCTTCGGTTCGAACTCCGAGCTGCGCGCCCTTGCCGAGGTGTACGGAAGCGACGACGCACAGGCGAAGTTCGTCAACGACTTCGTCGCCGCTTGGGACAAGGTCATGACGGCGGATCGCTTCGACCTGGCGTAATTTGCCAGCGAGGTAATTCGCTTGATTACCAAGCACTATCGCGGAGGGGCCGGCCTGTAGCTGGCCCCTCCTGCATTTTGCGCAACCGCCAATCAGCGGCTGAAACACAGGCCGAGTACCGCCGGCCTCGGAATTGCGAGAGACTACTACTACTGTGACTGACACCCCCATCGATACACCCGGTGACGACCTTGCCGTCGCACGGACGCACGTCAGTCATGCCTACAGCCGTCTCGACGCGATGCGGGCCCTGGCCGCAGAACGATTTACCAACGCGACCACAGGTACCAAGGGCGGAACACACCAAGCCCGCAGCGAGCGCGATGCCACTGCTGATCACTACGCACATCGCATCCAAGAACTCGACATGATCGAAGATGGCCTCACCTTTGGCCGGCTCGATCGCATGACGGGACGGGCGCGCGCTGACAATCTGCCCGACACCATTTGGATCGGACGGATCGGCCTTCTCGACGACGATCACAGCGTTCTGCAGGTTGACTGGCGAGCACCAGCTGCCGCGGCTTTCTATCAAGCAACTCACGCCAACAATCACGATGTTGAATCTCGAACGCACATCACCACGCGCCACCGCGATGTAACCGATCTCGTCAAAGACATCCTCGATCTCGAGTTACTAGCCCAAGCCACGGCATCCGGAGCAACGCCAGCGGCTGCCGGTTCAGATGCGGCGTTGATGGCTGCTCTGACGGCCAACCGCACCGGCCGGATGAACGACATCATCGCCACGATCCAAGCCGAGCAGGACGCCATCATCCGCGGAGAGATGCGCGGCACCCTCGTGGTCGCTGGCGGACCTGGCACGGGTAAGACAGCCGTCGCACTTCACCGAGCCGCGTACCTGCTCTACACGTATCGCGAAAGGCTTGAAAACTCAGGGGTTTTGATCGTTGGACCAAATCCAACGTGGACGCGCTACATCGACCATGTTTTGCCGAGCCTTGGCGAGACCAGCGTTGTGAGTACGACGATCGCCACGTTGCTGCCAGGCATCATCACCACGCAGGACGACGCCGCCGACGTAGCCGCCGTCAAGGGTGATGCGCGAATGGCTGATGTGATCGCTAATGCCGTGAAGCTCCTCCCCCGAATTGATCGGGCACCACTGCGTCTTCGACTGCTCGATCTGAGCTTCGAACTGCGAGCACATGACATTCGTCGGGCCCTTGCCTACGCGCACGGCCAGTTCGATACGTACAACGAGCAGCGAGTGCCATTCCTGAAAAACCTTCTTGATATTGCGATTACCCGCGTCGCCAATGCTCGCAAACTTGATGCTGGCAACGCTGAGGTTCGCGAAGAGATCGGTGATGAACTGCGCGAGGACGTCAACGTTCGTCGTGAGTTCAATCTCTTGTGGATGCCCGTCGATGAGCTCACCGCTCTTCGTCGCCTGTTGACCAATCCGGAGCTGCTGGCCAATGCGTCGCGCGGAATCCTTTCAGCCGCCGAACAAGCGCTCATCGCGCGGCCCGCTGATGCCAGGCTCACGACGAGTGATGTCCCGCTCCTAGATGAATTCGCCGATCTACTCGGCCCGGTGACGAATGAATCAGCCGTACACGCGTTGGCCCAAGCCCAACAGCAGGAAACGCTTGCAGCATTGATTTCACAGGCTGAACGCGATGGTGCCGGTTTCGACTCCGGTGGTCTTGACGCGTATCACGGCATGGTTGACAGCACCCTGATGTTGGAGCGCTACACCACCGGGCAGATCAACGGAACGCTTTCTGAACGTGCGGCTGGTGATCGCGAGTGGACGTACGGACACATCGTTGTTGATGAGGCACAGGAACTTTCGCCGATGGCATGGCGGGCGATCGTTCGTCGAGTTCCGAGTAAGTCGATGACGGTCGTTGGCGATCTTGCCCAGGCATCGAGTTCCGCAGCAGCCGATTCGTGGGCCCACGCCCTTGATCGCGTGACCGGTGGCAACTGGCGCCTCGAGACTCTCACCGTCAATTACCGCACCCCGGGACGCTTGCTGATCCCCGCACATGAGTTGTTGATCGAACGAGGCCTTGGCGGTAGCGAGCCGTTGTCGGCCCGCGAGGGTGATGCAGATCCGGTTCACCACACTGCGATGAAGGCTGCAATCCCATCCGTCGTCGCTGGAATTCTTGGTGACAACCCCGGAGCACTAGGGACGTGGGCCGTCATTGCAACCGGCGACGAGCTGCCGCACATTCGCGGCCACCTCGCGTCAACCGGATTCATCGATCCGGCCGTATCACAGCTCGATGCGCGCATTAGTTTGCTGACAGCCCACGAATCAAAGGGGCTGGAGTTCGATCA
>JBAXUN010000008.1:0-36100 GCA_037129655.1 Actinomycetes bacterium | reverse complement strand
AGGTCTGAGCGCTCTTCCTTGATGGAAACGGCGCGGCCCTTGAAGACATCGTCATCTGAAGCGTGGTACTTCTCGATGCACGCCTTGACGGACTGCGCTTCGATGCGGGCCTGTGCTGGGTCGTAGACGCCACAGGGCAAATCGCAGTGAGCGTGGACGGTGGTCGTTGGTGCGAAAAGACGGCGCAACATTGGTGGTTCCCTCTCGTCGAAATTGTGTGATCTGGTTGAGTCTCGTGGAACGGGTGTCCGTTATAGGTGAGACTACTCCCGGCTGATCACATCGGCATCACCGCAGGGTTAGATTCGATGTTGTTCGCACGAGCACGAGCAGAGCAACAGAAGGGCACGTGACGTCATGTCTGGTGGTAGCGCATGGTCGCGGGTTGCTGTCTCAGGAGAATCGATGGCCCCTGCCCTGCGAGACGGTGATTGGCTCGTATGCCGCTCCATTGCGGCAGCAGATGTAAGGCCGGGACAAATCATCGTGGCCGAGCAACCAAACCGGCTCGGATTCATCGTCGTGAAGCGCGCGATTCGTATAACTGCGGACGGTTGGTGGGTAGAAGGAGACAATTCTGCGGCCAGTGATGATTCCAGGACGTTTGGCGCGATACCCGACGAGTTGGTGCAGGCGGTCGTCCGTTGGCGTTACTGGCCCCGTCCGGGTCCGATAGCATCAGGCTGAGCGCTCGAAGAGTTTAAGGATGGCGACATGGCTGGAGCAAGTGACGAGGTCACGAGTTCCGAGACGAGATTCGATGAGGATCCGGTCTTCATCACCCACCTTGGCGGCAAGATTGAGATCAAGCCGACGATCGACGTCTTCGACAATGAAGGTCTCGCCGTTGCGTACACCCCAGGGGTAGGTCGGGTCTCTCAAGCAATTGCAGACCATCCCGAACTTGGGTGGACTCACACCTGGAAGTCGAACGCCATCCTGATCGTCACCGATGGCTCGGCCGTTCTCGGACTGGGCGATATCGGACCGGTTGCTGCACTGCCCGTGATGGAGGGCAAAGCCCTGTTGTTCAAGGACTTCGGTGCGATCAACTGTGTGCCGATTTGTCTCGACACCCAGGACGTCGACGAAATTGTAGAAACTGTGGTTCGGATCGCGCCCGCGTATGGCGGTATCAACCTCGAAGACATCAGTGCGCCCCGCTGCTTCGAAATCGAGCGGCGACTTCAAGAGCGACTCGATATTCCCGTGTTCCACGATGACCAGCACGGCACCGCAATCGTTGTAACCGCGGCGCTAGAAAATGCCGCCAAGGTGACGAAGCGTTCGATGTCACAACTCCGTGTTGTCATGCTGGGTGCTGGCGCAGCTGGCGTCGCCATCGCGAAGATGTTGGTTGAAGCGGGCATCGGCGATATTGCCGTGTGCGACCGTCAGGGCGTGCTTTCACTTGACCGTAGTGATTTGACCGATGTGAAGCGTCGCGTGGCCGAGGAAACCAATAAAGCTGGCATTACCGGTTCATTCGAGGACGCAATCGCAGGTGCAGATGTCTTCATTGGCGTGTCGGGCGGAACGGTTGGATTCGATGTCATCCGCACGATGGCTCGAAAATCGATCGTCTTCTCACTCGCCAATCCTGACCCTGAGGTTCATCCGGAGGTGGCGCTCGAAGCTGGTGCGGCCGTGGTCGCGACCGGTCGCAGTGATTTCCCGAACCAGATTAATAATGTCTTGGCCTTTCCAGGAATTTTTCGCGGCGCTTTAGACATAGGAGCAACCCGCATCACCGAAGGTATGAAACTTGCTGCCGCCGAAGCAATCGCCAGCTTGGTGGGCGATTATCTCGAAGCCGACTACATCGTGCCGGATCCATTCGACCCGCGATTGGCTCAGACGGTTGCTGCAGCGGTAGCTCAGGCTGCCATCGACGAAGGTGTGATCCGCAGCTCCACGTAGTTCGACGCTGGCCATCGTTGCTCAGCAAGTAATGAGCGACGATGGATCGACCCCGCCATCGCGCTCGCGATATGGTTCCTCCATGTTTGCTGTCGCTGCCACATCATTTGATCCTGAAAACCCTCTCAATGCCCTCACCTTGGGTGAACAACCGGACACTGAGGTGCCCGAGGGTTGGGTGAAGGTCAACGTTCGCGCCGCGAGCCTCAATCACCATGACATCTGGAGCCTCAAAGGTGTCGGCCTTCGTGAGGATCGGCTTCCCATGATTCTCGGCTGTGACGCGGCAGGTGTCTTGGACGATGGCACACCGGTCGTCGTTCATGGTGTTGTCGGTGACCCCAATGCTGTGGGGGGCGACGAGACACTCGACCCCAAGCGCACGTTGCTGAGTGAGCTTCACCCCGGCACATTCGCTGAGACAGTAGCCGTGCCGGCGCGCAATGTCGTGGCCAAACCTGACGAACTCAGCTTCGAGCAAGCTGCCTGCCTGCCAACTGCATGGCTGACCGCCTACCGAATGCTGGCCACTAAGTCCGGCCTCACCGATGGTGGCACCGTGCTTATTCAAGGCGCTGGCGGTGGCGTCGCAACAGCTGCGACTCAGTTGGCGAAGGCCCTGGGTTACCGCGTCTGGGTAACGAGCCGTGACGAAGCAAAGCGCGCGCGCTCCATTGAACTCGGCGCGGACGAAGCGTTCGAGATTGGTGCCCGACTCCCCGATCGTGTTGACGCGGTTATCGAAACTGTTGGGGAGGCCACCTGGTCGCACTCATTGAAGTCACTTCGTCCCGGCGGCACCGTCGTGGTATCCGGCGCAACTAGTGGTGCAAACCCGCCCGCCGATCTGAATCGGGTGTTCTTCCTCCAACTCAATGTCGTTGGCTCCACCATGGGTACGCGAGATGAACTCGACGCAATGTTGGCCCTGCTCGCTCGCACCGGAGTCCGTCCAACGATTGACGCGACTTTCGACATTCGCGACGCCCGGGCCGCCTTCGAGCGCCTCAATTCCGGTGACGTTGTAGGCAAGCTCGTCCTGACCAATAGCTAACTCGGTTACGAGTCAGCTAGTCGACGTCAGGATCCTCGTCGTCGAGTCGTGCCAGCCACACGGCGAGCCGCTCAACGGGGGTTTCGAATTCAGGGTTGAGGTCGACGAACGTGCGCAGTCGCTCAGCGAGCCAAGCGAAGGTCACATCCTCTTCGCCGCGCCGCTTTTCGAGTTCCTCGATCCCACGATCGGTGAAGTACATTTTCGCTCCCTATCCGAACGCAGTGGCGATGAGTTCAGCCTGTTCACGCTCATGAACTTTGTGGGTCCCAACGGCAGGTGACGACGCAGCGGGACGTGACACCACGCCCAGGTTTCGGTTGCCAAGATGGCCCATCAGATTCACCGCGACGTACGGCCATGCACCTTGATTAGCCGGTTCTTCTTGAACGAATACCAACTCGGCATTGTCTGGGTATCGCGCCACTGCTGCAGCGAGTGCGTCGGCAGGAAGCGGAGCTAGCTGTTCGAGGCGCACGATTGCCACGTCGTTACGTCCGGAACGCTCCCGTTCGGCTAACAAGTCGTAGGTGACTTTGCCCGAACTAATGAGAACGCGGGTCACTGACGGTGCATCAACCGTCTCGTCAACGATGACCGGCTCGAAGGTACCCGAGGTGAAATCGGCGACAGCGGAGGATGCAGCTTTCAGACGTAGCATTGACTTCGGGGTGAAGACGATCAGTGGCTTGTGGTGTGGCGCAAGAGCTTGCCAGCGCAGCAAATGGAAGTACGACGCAGGCGTCGACGGCATTGCCACCGTCATATTGTCTTGGGCACACATCTGTAGGTATCGCTCGATGCGGGCAGACGAATGGTCAGGGCCCTGACCTTCTTGGCCGTGGGGGAGAAGCAGGACGACACCAGAAAGCTGGCCCCACTTTTGCTCACCTGAGGAAATGAACTCGTCGATGATTGTTTGTGCACCATCGGCGAAGTCGCCAAATTGGGCCTCCCACAGTACGAGTGCATCTGGATCTGCGACGGAGTAGCCGTACTCAAATCCCATTGCGGCGTACTCAGACAGAAGCGAGTCGTACACAAAGAAGTAACCCTGGCCATCGCTGAGATTCGCCAGTGGCGTGTACTCCTCGCCAGTAACTCGGTCGAAGATCACACTATGGCGCTGGCCAAAAGTGCCACGACGTGAGTCCTGGCCGGCAAGTCGAACAACACGTCCTTCGGCAAGGAGGGATCCAAACGCCAAGGTTTCCCCGAATGCCCAGTCGACGTTGTCGCCCGTCACCATGTCGACTCGGCGCTGCAACTGCGGTGCCAACCGAGGGTGCACGGTGAAACCATCCGGAAGTGACACCTGTGCGCGAGCGATCAATTCGACAGTGGACGCGGAAATGGCGGTGTTCACTATCGCTGGATACTCGGGCGGATCGACGTGATGGACATCGCGTGGGTGGGTCAGATCTTCGCGGGTCTCGGCAAAGACCCGCTCTAACTGCTCTTGGTAGTGGCGAAGCGCCGTTTCAGCCTCCTCAAGGCTGATATCGCCGCGGCCGATCAACGCTTCGGTGTACAACTTTCTGGTGGACCGCTTGTTGTCGATGAAGTTGTACATCAATGGCTGAGTCAACGACGGATCGTCAGCCTCATTGTGGCCGCGACGTCGGTAGCAAACCAAGTCGATAACAACGTCCTTGTTGAATTCCTGACGGAACTCAAATGCCAGTTCCGCCACTCGCACAACGGCTTCGGGGTCATCGCCATTGACGTGGAAGATCGGTGCCTGCACCATCCGTGCGACATCGGTGCAGTAAACCGATGAACGTGATGCCTCCGGCGAGGTGGTGAATCCGACCTGATTGTTCACCACGATGTGAACGGTGCCACCGGTGCGGTAACCGCGAAGCTGCGAGAGATTCAGGGTTTCCATGACAACACCTTGACCGGCGAATGCTGCGTCACCGTGCAACAGGATCGGCAGCACAGAGAAATCACGATCAATCGGAAGCGCGTCTTGCTTAGCGCGGACGATACCTTCAAGGACTGGGTTAACAGCCTCAAGGTGTGATGGATTCGCCGCCAGATAAACCGGAATACGTTCCCCTGATTCGGCGATGAAATCCCCGCTTGTACCCAAGTGGTACTTCACGTCACCGGATCCTTGAACAGAGCCTTCAACCTCGAAGTCACCTTCGAACTCTCGGAAGATCTGTGCGTACGACTTGCCCGCAATGTTGGCCAACACGTTCAAGCGACCGCGGTGCGGCATACCGATACATGCCTCGTCGAGCCCTTCACGCGCTGCCGCGGAAATCACCGCATCCATGAGGGGAATAACCGACTCTGCGCCCTCGAGTGAGAACCGCTTCTGGCCTACGTACTTGGTTTGAAGGAAGGTTTCGAAGGCTTCTGCTGCGTTTAGGCGACGCAGGATACGGAGCTGCTCAGCACGCTCGGGCTTGTCGTACTTAAGCTCAACCCGCTCTTGGATCCACTCCCGCTGCTCGGGGTCTTGCATGTGCATGTATTCGATACCGATGGTGCGGCAGTAGGCGTCGCGCAGCACGCCGAGAATATCGCGCAACCGCATGAAGCTTTTGGCACTGAAGCCGCCGGTTGGAAACTCGCGATCAAGATCCCACAGGGTCAGGCCATGACTCGACAGCTCAAGGTCTGAGTGCTGGCGCTGGGTGTAGTCCAGCGGATCGGTGTCTGCCATCAGGTGACCACGCACCCGGAACGCGTGGATCAGTTCTTGCACCCGCGCCGTTTTATCGAGATCTGCGTCATGCGAGGTGGTGATATCTGCGGCCCAGCGAATCGGCTCATACGGGATATGCAGTGCGGCGAATACATCGTCATAAAAATCGTTCTCACCGAGGAGCAGGCCATGAATGATCTGCAGGAACTCACCAGACTGGGCACCCTGAATGATGCGATGGTCGTACGTGGACGTCAACGTCACGATCTTGCTGATGGCCTGCTTGGCCAGGGTGTCCTGCGATGCACCCTGCCATTCAGCTGGGTAGTCCATTGCGCCCACGCCGAGAATGGCGCCCTGACCTGGCAGTAGACGTGGGACCGAATGAACGGTTCCGATCGTGCCGGGGTTTGTGAGGCTTATTGTCGTGCCTGCGAAGTCGTCAGGGCCGAGTTTGTTGTTGCGCGCCTTACGTACCAATTCCTCGTAGGTCGACCAGAACGTCGCGAAATCGAGTTGATCAGCGTTCTTGATGTTCGGCACAAGTAGATGGCGCATTCCATCAGGTTTGGCGATATCGATAGCCAAACCGAGGTTGATACGTTCGTTGTGCTGAATGGCCGGCTTACCGTCAACTTCGGTGTACGCCCAATTCATTTCAGGCATTGCCTTGAGGGCTCGCACCATTGCCCATCCGATGAGATGGGTGAACGACACCTTTCCGCCGCGTGCACGGGCGAGATGGTTATTGATCACGATGCGGTTGTCGATCAAGAGTTTGACTGGAATAGCGCGAACGCTCGTCGCTGTTGGCAGGGCCAAACTAGCTTCCATGTTGGTCACGACGCGAGCGGCCGGACCCTTAAGTAGAACGACCTCGGCTGCGGGTGCCGCCGGAGAGACAGTTAGCTCGACCTGAGCCGTGGCCGGTGGAGCGGTAGGTGCAGGAGGGGAGACGACCGTGGGCACTGGAACGGGTTGAGGGGACTCGTGCGCTGCACGGTCGGCGTCCTGCGCGAGGGCGTCCGCTCCAGCTTCGACCCGGGCGGCTTCGTGAGCGGCGAGGGCGGCTGCGGTCAGTTCGATACCTGAATGCTCGGTAGGCATGTAATCGGCGAAGAAGTCCCACCATGCCGCGTCTACGCTCTTAGGATCCGTCAGATACTGCTGGTAGATCTCGTCGACGAGCCACTCATTTGCTCCAAATGATGGTGAGCGTCTTTCTTGATCGGACAGCGCAGACATGGATCACCTTTCGTTCCCGCACACCTGGGCCCGACGTAACTGCCAGACCGTGACCCTCCAAGGGTACGCGTCAGAGGGCAACGTTGGCTGAGTCGAAAGGCGAATGGGTAGGTGTTGCTGGCCACATCTGTACATGAGTCAGACCGATGCGAACTAGCGTTGCAGGGGTTACTCCGCTGTCTGTGAATCTGCAGGTAATGCCGTTGATGGCTTCTTACGTCCGGCGAGCAGCGGCTGACTCGGATCCCATTTCGTCCCATTAGCCGCATCCTGACGACGCCGGGCGATGCCAGAAATCGCTTCTAGGACAACGCGGTTCGCAAGCATGGCGGTGATGTCAGCATGGTCATACGGTGGTGCAACCTCCACCACATCCATGCCGACGACAGGCAGTTCTAGGGCGATACGGCGGACAGCGTCGAGCAACTCACGGGCAGACAGACCACCGGATTCTGGCGTGCCCGTGCCGGGCGCGGCACCGGGATCGCATACGTCGATATCGACTGACAGGAAGACGCCGTCGCAGTCGTCCATAGCGATGGCGAACGCCTCGGTTAGACATTCATTCAGCCCACGGTGCACGATCTCGGTCATCTCATACGACCGCATGCCCTGCTCGGCCATCCAGTCAAGCGTTTCGGGTCCCGGCCAGTAGCCGCGAAGACCAACCTGAAGAAAGCGATCGCCGCGCACAGCACCTGATTCGATCAGGCGACGCATTGGTTGGCCATGACCGACCAGTGATCCGAATTCGATGTCGCCCGTATCGGCATGTGCGTCGAAGTGAATAACGCTAATCCGTCCCCAACCGCGTGCGCGGGCGGTGCCAGTGACGTTTGGCCAGGTGACGGTGTGATCGCCGCCAAGAACCAGGGGGATCGCTCCAGTTTGAGCAATCGTCTCGATCACCACTTCAAGATCAGCACACGAACGGGCGGCGTCGCCTGAATACATCTCGACGTCGCCGGCGTCCACGACACGCATGTCGGCTAGCCCATCTACACGAAGGGCGAGTGACGGGCGCGATCCGTCGTGCGGGTTGTAGTCCGTCATGCGAATCGCCTGCGGGCCAAAGCGAGCACCCGCTCGCCACGATGTACCACCATCAAAGGGAGCGCCGACGATCACGACATCGGCATCCTCATACGTTTGCGGCTCATCGATCGTGCAACGGTCGATTCCGAGGAATGTGATATCCGGTCCGAACTGTGGGCCGTACCGTGGCATCGACTTACTCCAATTTGCGAACGTTGACCGTGGACTTTCGTATGCATGTGGAAGTAGACCGTAACGCCTACGCCCGACCTTGTGCTTACGCTAGCCGCCCAAGCCCGTGAGGGTCGCATCGACCAATGTTCCCAGTGTGTCGAGGTGGTAGCCGCCTTCTTGAACAGCAACTGTTGGAAGTTCGAGGGCGGCCAAAATTCGACCCGCAGCCTCGTATCCGCGGACGGACACTCGAAGCGGTGATTCGGGATCGTCGAGCGCAGCGTCCACGCCAAGGCTCACCACCAATGTGCTGGCACCGTTCTTCGCGGCATGCGTCGCTAGTTGATCAACGGCGCTGAGCCAACGATCGTCACCAGTTTCGGGAGCTAGCGGGATGTTGAGGTTGGCACCGATGCCCTGACCGCGACCACCTTCGTCGGCGAATCCCGCGTAATGGGGAAACCAGCCGGCAGCCGGATCAATATGTAACGACCCGTAGGACACATCGGCGCGGTCGTAAAAGATCGCCTGAGTGCCATTTCCATGGTGCGCATCGATGTCGATGACAGCAACACGATCGTGGCCGGCCTGACGAAGTGCCTGTGCAGCGACGGCAGCGTTGTTGAGATAACACGAACCGCCAAATGCACTGCGAGTGACATGGTGACCGGGAGGCCGGGTAAGTGCGTAGGCAAGTGAAGCGCCACGGACAACGTGATCGACGGCTGTCAGTGTTACGTCAACGGCGGCTCGGGCAGCCGTCCAGGTGCCCGGCCCGATCAGAGTCATCGTGTCGTAACACCAACGCCCGGCGGCGGCATGAATGGCGGTCGGCTCGCGTTCTGGGAGTCCGTCCAACATTCCGGCTGTGGGCATCAGATAGGGAACGACGCGGTCCTGCCCGGGATCGGTTGGGAAGCCGGCCTGTGTCCAGCGTTCGTATGCGGACGCCAGATGTGCGATCAAGCCGGGATCATGAATCGAAGCCAGTACGTCGTCGGGATGGGCGTCGGCGTCGACAAAGGCGTATCCACGTTCGCGCAGTGTTGCTTCGATGCGCTCGGTACGTTCGGCAACCTCAGTGCCGGGGGTGCGAACCCCGACCCAGATCTCTGCGCCAGGAACATGCTGAGCACATGCGTCACTTCGGACGACCGTTGTGCGACCGGCCGAAGATTGGGTTGCCACTGGGTGATCGCTCTGAGCGTTCGATTGGTCGAAGGAGTTTTCAGGATTCACGGTTTTAGCATCCCAAACTTCGAGCACGATGGGGACGCGCATAGCCAAGTTCGAGCGCGTCCCCTAGCGCCTAGGGCAGGATGCAGGTATGACGCGCGTTGCTGATCTCGGAGTCAGTATCGGAACCCTGCCATGTGGGCCGACCAATTCGATTTCCGATGTGCCGGGGGTGGGTCTTGGCCATTCGACGGTGATCTATGACGATGCACCGCCACCCTTTGGTCGCGGTGTCGCACGCACTGGGGTGAGCGTTGTCGATCTCGGCGATACGTGGGCGAGCCCCGTGCCAGCTGGCGTTAGCGTTCTCAACGGAGCTGGCGAACTGACCGCTCGTTCACAAATCGATGAGTGGGGGATCCTCGAGACGCCAGTGTTCCTCACCTCAACCATGCAAGTAGGCAGGGTGTACGACGCCGCCTGCCGGCTACTCATGGCTGAGCAACCGCAGATTGGCGTGGACGACGTCATCATTCCTGCGGTTGGTGAATGCGATGATTCGTGGCTCAACGATCCGCGTCATATGCACGTCACTGACGAGCACGTCGCGGCCGCACTGGCCGCAGCTCGGGTGAATACCGGGGCTGGGGTAGCCCCTGAGCATGGTGCGGTAGGTGCAGGAACGGGGATGTCGTGCTTTGACTACAAGGGTGGAATCGGTAGTTCGTCGCGAGTCTTACCAGACGGTCACGTGGTTGGGGTCGTTCTGCTGACGAACTACGGATCGTGGCCACGATTCACCCTGGCCGGCCACCCAATCGGTGCGCTTCTTGGTGATCCCGGCCGTCCCACTCCACCACCGGCCGGGTCCTGTATCGGTGTCGTGGTTACCGATGCGCCGATCGACCATCACGGTTGTGAGCGCTTGGCTCGACGCGTGGGGCTCGGCTTGGCTCGCACCGGTTCGGTCGCGACTCATGGTTCGGGTGAAATCTTTCTCGGCGTCGCATTGGGTTTGAGGGCTCCGCGTGGTGAGGTGTCAACACGCACACCACTTGCAGGTCGCGCACTGGATCCCTACTTCGAGGCGGTGGTGGACGCGACGGAGGAAGCCGTGGTCACCTCTATGCTCGCCGCCCATGACGTCACCGGAGTCGAAGGGCGCAGCGTGCCTGCACTCCCCATTGATCGAGTTCGCAGTCTGTTGGAAAGGACAGTTTGAGATGTCTGTAACTTCGGTGAGCACCGCTGGGTCGATGGCTAACGTATGGCTACCGATGCGCGACGGGGTGTACCTGGCAGCTACCGTGTATATCCCGCATCCGAGTCGTGGTGCACAGCCATGCATCATCGAAGCCCTTCCGTATCGCAAGGACGACGCCACGTCGTTCTCTCATCAAAGTGAGTACGAGCGGCTGCGTGACGAGTACGGGTATGCCGTGGCGCGCATCGACCTCCGGGGGACGGGCAATTCGGGTGGCCGGGCCGTGGACGAGTATCCCGTTTCTGAGCAATTGGATCTCGCCGACGCGATGGAGTGGCTTGTCGCGCAGCCATGGTGTGACGGCAATATCGGGATGTACGGCACGTCGTACAGCGGGTTCAACTCCTTGCAGATGGCCTGTGAACGGCCGCCACATCTCAAGGCAGTTGTCGCTATCTATGCAACTGATGATCGTCATACCGATGATGTCCACTACATGGGTGGTCTGCTCAAGTGGATCGACCTCGTCGACTATCCGCACTACATGACGGCTTACAACGTTTTGCCGCCGACGCCTGCGGTCTTCGGGCCGGCTTGGCGTGAGGAGTGGAAGGCTCGCTTCGAGAAGAACGAGCCGTGGTTTCTGACCTGGCGCGAGAATCCACGTGATGGTGCGTATTGGCGACAGGGTTCCGTCCGTCCCGCCTACGACCGCATCGCTATCCCGACTATGATCGTTGCTGGCTGGGCAGATGGATACCGCAACAACTCATTCCGGATGATGCAGCAGTTGGCGCAGAACAATGTTCCGCGCCGTTTGCTCGCCGGGCCGTGGGCACATGCCGATACTTCTACCTCGGCACCCGGCCCCCGTATCGATCTCGTCCCTGAAATGGTGACGTGGTGGGATCGCTGGCTGCGCGGCATTGATAACGGAATCGATCGCGCCCCCGAAGCCGTTTGGTATGCCCGTGCCTCTCACGATCCAGCCCCTGCGCTTGATTACGTACCGGGTGTGTGGCGCGCCGATTCGTGGCCGTCTGCGCGTTCGAGCTGGGTTGAATTCCCGCTCGACGGGCCACGAACCTACCATGTTATTCCTGACGTCGGAACTGCTGCGTGGATCTCGTGCGCGGGACATCTGCCGTGGGGTCAGCCGACGGACCAGCGCTATGACGATGCGGCCTCACTGACGTGGGATCTGGATCCGCAGGGTCTTGAGATAGCCGGCAATGCCTACGTTCGTCTTTCGGTTTCGTCGTCCGCGCCGGTGGCGACGATCGCGGTCCGACTTGAAGATGTAGGCCCAGATGGCACGTCGACGCTTGTCACCCGCGGCACCCTCAATCTCACACGTCGGCAGGGTATGGATCGAGCAGAGGCGCTCGTCCCCGGTGAGGTTTATGACGTGCAGGTCGAACTCGAGGCGACAACCTGGTCGTGGTCGAAAGGGCGACTCCTTCGATTGGCGATCGCTGGCGCAGATTGGCCAAACACCGTCGCGCCGCCGGAGCCCCTCACGTTAACGATTGAGTCAGCGACGTTGCTGCTGCCGAAGTACGACGCTGCCGGTTCACCAACTCCACCAACGTTCACTCCAGGAAATGAGCGTTCGTCTGAATCAGCCGATGGCGTCACGTGGCGCATCGAACGTGATGTTCTCGCTGGCACAACGGCCTGCGTCACGGCGCAGGGAAGCCAGTACGAGACTCCCTACGGAGCCATGGTTGAGGCGTACTCGGGTCGAGTGAGCGTAGACACGACGACCCACGCTCAAACCGCAACGGCTGAGGTGAAGCTGGCACTTACCTTCAGCGATGACGGCTCTGGCCAGCCGACAACGGTTCTGTCCCACGCGCGCTTAGACATGTATTCGACGCCAACAACCTATGCGGTCACGGTCACGTCCACGTGCGCTGAGGGTGAGACGGTTATGGGCACGCGAACCTGGACGAGATCGTTCCCACGAGATCTGGCGTAGTCGGATCCCGTGCACGGCCCACATGAGCTCATGTGGTTTCAGGTGCCGGCTCGAGAGCAGGGGCCGCAAGGTGTGCGACAACGGGGGCAAGTACGGCGATCGCAATAGCACCAGGAACCACCACCCACAGGGCACCCTGGAGTCCTGTGTGTTGGGCAATCAGGCCGATGATCGGTGGTCCAATCAAGAAGCCGCTGTAGCCAATCAGGCTTACCAATGCGATTGCCTGAGCAGATCGGCCCGGTGTTTCACCGGATGCACTCATCCCAGCCGGGTAGACCAGCCCAGTGCCGATGCCCCAGAGCAAGATTCCGACGAGCGCCGCAGCGGTGACAGGTACGGTCAAAACCACGACTACGCCAATGAAAGCAAGGCAACCCGCGACCCGGATAACGCGTACTCGACCCCACCGAGTTATGACAGGTGTGCCCGCAGCCCGCACCAGCGTCATGGCTAACGCAAATGTTGCGTAACCAATCGCCGCGAAGCTTTGCGTGGTTCCGCGAACGTCATGCAGGAAGAGGGCGAGCCAGTCACCGGCCGTCCCTTCAAGGAAAACAGCGGCCAGAACGATAACTCCAATGACCAGGATGCGACGTTCTCGCAGTGGCGTTTTCGGCTTGGCCGTCTCGCCATCCGCATGTGTGACAGGTTCGCGATCATCGACGTACCACTTCACCGCGCAGTACGTTGTGCCGGCCGCTGCAATGACGCCCGCCAACGCGAAGTGCTGCCATAGCGGCCACTCGAATCGAGAAGCGATGGCACCGAGAGTGGCTCCGGTGATGGCGCCTAGGCTCCAGCCCACGTGATACCGGGGCATGTAATCACGGTCGAGCACTCGATCAATGAACGATCCCTGCACGTTGATCACGACATCTGCCGCACCCAAACAAGCCCCAAGGGCAAACATCGCCATGCCAGTGGTCACCGAAGTCGGGGTGATGGCTGCCAAGATCATTAGTGGTGTGGCCAACAACGTTGAACCGATAAGAACTGGTCGACTCCCGTATTTGGTGGCTAGTCGTCCGGCCAACGGCATGAAACTGATCGCGCCGATTCCGGTCATCAAGAGCATCAGGCCAAGAGTCTGTGGCTCAGCGACGAGGCGGTCTCGCGTTGCTGGGATCCGCGAGATCCACGTCGATGATGCAAATCCGTTGAGTGCCAGTGTGACGCCGACGGCGATGCTCGTACTCACCCTGATAGGCAAGTGATTGGCGTGGCCGGCGCTCAAGAAGATCAGCTTTCGTAGGGGAGTTGGCGTGCAACTGACTGGCGCAACAGTATCGTCAGGTTCGTGGTGCGTAGACGAGTGGACTTAAGGCGCGAGGAGATTCTTGCCGCTGCGGCGGACGAGGTCCTAACTCGCGGATTTGCACATACCCGCGTTGTGGATGTGGCCGCTGCTCTCGGAGTGAGCACTTCGTTGGTCTTCTATCACTTTGGTACTAAAGAGAAACTGATGGCCGAGGCCTTCGAATTCGCGGTAAATCGGGATCTCACGAAACTTGATGAGACCGTGGCCCGCGCGAAAGACCCCGTAGACGCCGTGCGTCGGATTCTGGCGCTCTACTCGCCGCAGGGCAACGCATATGGGTGGACCGTGTGGGTCGACGCGTGGGCGGAATCGCTGCGCGAACCGCAGATGCGAGAAACGTATGTTCGACTAGATGATCGCTGGAAAGATGTTCTGACGGAACAGATTCGGCTGGGTGTTGAGGCTGGCGATTTCGTCTGCACAGATCCAGCCGGAAGCGCATGGCGATTATCTGCCCTGCTCGATGGGCTTGCAGTGCAGGTCATGATGCATCAGCGAATCACGAAGAAGACACTGGCGCAGTGGGTTTGCGGTGCCGCGGCTGCCGAGCTTGGGATCGAGACTGATCGACTCACGTGATCGCGCGATTATCGGCTCGGCGTTACGTCATCCAGTCGGGTACGAAGTTCGGATCGGTGATTCCGGGTCGATCAAGCCGCCAGTCGTCGATATCAACCGACGGGGTCTGCCCCGTGATCAGCTCGGTGGCGAATCGGCCAAGGCAGGCGGCGAACTTCATGCCTTGAGCTGCGCCCAAAAGAACCGCGACCTTGGGGTGGTTCGGCACTGACCCGATCACCATCTCGCGGTCAGTCGGAAGGGTGTAGAGACACCGCTTGGAGCGGACGACCCCTCCTGTGCCGGGAAAAGTTGAGTTCATGAATGCCGCGAGAGACTTTTCCATGTCCACATCGGGTTTGCCGCTGCGGGATTCGGGTGTGATCTCAGGCCCGCCGACATCATGTGCGGCCTTGACGGTGTCTTCGCCGTACGTCGGGAATCCGTAGTACGAGGGCTCATCCATCCAAATCCACACCGGAAATGTGCCCGGACGAAACTGCGCCGGCTCGGCGATCTCGAAGTACGTCACCTGTTCTTCAGTCACTTTGAGTTCGATCGGAAAGTCTAAGTCCGCGAGTAGCGGAGCGGTCCATGCATCAGCCGCGATAACGAGATGGTCGACCAGGAAGGTGTCTGTGTCGGTTTTGAGTTCGTACGAGTCGCCAACCTGGGTTATTGAACGCACCGCAGTGTGGTCAAAAAGGTCAGCACCATAGTGTCGGGCCCGCGCCTGCATGGCGCGCACACTTAGAGCAGCTGGAACGATACCGCCGCGTTCCTGATAAAGTCCTCTGGTCCCATCGGGTATGTGAATCTGTGGCCAACGACGGCGGATCCCTTCAGCATCAAGGATTTCGAACTGCACGCCGTGTGCCGTCATCGCCTCGGTGTAGGAATCGATATTGATGAACGCGTTCTCAGGGAACAGGTCGAGACCACCGGCGAGCGTGACGAACGATTCACCCGTCTCGGCTTCGAGTTCGTACCAATCGTCGTACGCAGCGAATGTGAGAGCGACGTAGTTTGCCCGGTGATAGCTATGGCGAATGATCCGACTGGTGTCATGGCTTGCGCCGAGCTCATGCCCAAACTCAAACTGCTCGAGTCCGACAACGCTCAAACCACTTCGGGACGCATGCCACGCCGAAGACGACCCGAGTGCGCCGAGGCCGACGACACCAACGTCGTAGTGCGTGCTGGTCATGTCAGTGAATCAGCCGATGGTTCGAGGTAGCAGGCGGCTGAGTGAGCCCCTGTTGGTGGCAGAAGTGGGAGCACCTTGCCCGTGCACTGATCGAGGATTCCGAGAGTGGCCGCTTCGCCTGAGGCGACTACCGGGCAACGTGGATGGAATCGGCATCCGGCTGGGATACGAGTGGGATCGGGTGGCTCACCGGCCAGAACAACCTGCTCGACCCGTCCCATCTCGGGCACCACCGATAGGAGTGCCCTCGTGTAGGGATGCTTTGGAGCGGCGAGGAGTTCCTCGGTGGGACCTTGCTCAACAATGCGGCCGAGATACATCACCGCGACCCGGTCAGCGATATTCCACGCCAAGCCGAGGTCGTGCGTGACTACGAGAAGTGACAGGCCAAGTTCGTCTCGAAGTCGAAGAAGTAGCGCCAGGATCTCACCGCGGACAGAAGCATCAAGGCTTGAGACTGGTTCATCAGCAACGATGACATCTGGTTTCAACACCAGGGCGCCTGCGATAACTACTCGCTGGCGTTGGCCACCTGATAACTCATGTGGGTAGCGCAAGAAGAACCTCTCGGGCGGGCGCAGCCCAGCCAACGACAGTGCTTCGGCAACACGCTCGTTCTCGTTGTCTGTCAACCCATGGATACGTAAGCCTTCGGCGACTGCTTCGTAAACTGTGTGACGCGGATTGAGCGCCCCCGTTGGATCCTGAAGTACGAGCTGGACGCGGCGACGATACGCCTTGAGCGCTCGGCTCGAATAGTCAAGGGGTTCACCGTCGACGAGCACGGTGCCCTCAGCGGGACGTTCAAGACCAAGCAGAGTGCGAGCCAATGTCGTTTTGCCACAACCACTTTCGCCAACTAGGGCAACGATTTCACCGTGGCCGAGGCGTAAGTCAACCCCATCAACTGCCCGAGCCTGGCCACCGCCACCGCGGCCCCGAAACGTGACGACGATATCGCGCGCTTCGAGCGCGGCAGCCTGACTCTCCGGAGTTGAGGGCAGGTTTACGTCTGCGTAGGTCGTCATGCGATTTCACTTCCTACGAGCAGGCATGCTGTCTCGTGGCTTGCGTGCTTAACAAGGTGTGGCTCTGTTGTTGAGCACCGATCAACGGCCACCGGGCATCGTGGATGAAAGGTACAGCCGCTTGGTAGATCACCGGGGAACGGCGGGTCGCCGGGCAAGCCCGAGGGCGAATAGCGATAGCGGGTATCGCCGATTCGCGGAAACGCACCAGCTAAGGCGCCGGCATATGGATGCTGCGGATGATCGAATACGTCTGCAGCGGGGCCCTGTTCAATGATCTTGCCGGCGTACATGACGGCGATGCGGTCGCATGTGCTGGACAAAACCGACAGGTCGTGCGAGATGAACACCATGCCGACGTTGAGTTCCTTCACCAAACCCTGAAGCACATTAAGAACCTGTGCTTGCACCATGACATCGAGTGCTGTCGTGGGCTCGTCGGCGATGATCAGTTGTGGCCCGCAGGCCAGCGCCATCGCGATCATGACGCGTTGCTTTTGGCCGCCCGAAAGTTGATGGGGGTATGCCTCGGCGCGACGAGCGGGTAGCCCCACCATTTCGAGCAGTTCACCCACCCGGCGATCTGCGTCCTTCTTGCTGACTTTGCTATGCAGGAGGATTGGTTCGGAGAGCTGATCGCCGATCTTTTGCACTGGATTCAGCGCGTGCATTGCTCCCTGGAAGACGATCGACGCCTCAGCCCATCGCAGGGCGCGAACTTGGCCCCAGGTCATATCGAGAATGTTGTCGCCGTTGAGTCGGATTTCGCCGGTAACCTTGGCGGACTTGGGTTGCATACGCAGCACCGTGCTCGTGAGCGTGGTTTTACCGCAGCCGGATTCACCAGCAAGGCCAAGGCTTTCGCCAGCGTTGACGCTGAGAGTAACCCCGCGAACTGCCGGGATATCGGCTCCGCGCGAACGGTACGTGACCGAAACGTCGTCAAACTCGAGTAGTGCCATTAGGCCGTCTCCTGCCGTGGATCGAGAATGTCTTCAAACGCTCTTCCGATGAGGTTGAACGCTAACACCGTGAGAACAACGCAGATGCCGGGTGCCGCGAGATACCACCAAGCACCCTGCGAAATTGCCCCGGCCGAGAATCCCTGTTCAAGAATGGACCCCCATGAAATCGCGGTTGGGTCGCCTAGGCCGAGGAACGACAGTGTTGTCTCGGAAAGAATCGAGATCGACACGGCGAGCGTCGTGTTGGCAAGTACGAGAGGCATCACGTTAGGCAGAACGTGTTTCCACATCTGATGAAGATTGCCAGCGCCGAGAGCCTTCGACCGTTCGAGATAAGGGCGTGCTGTGACGGACATGGTCTGGGCACGAATGAGCCGGGCTGTTCCCGGCCATGACGTAACACCAATAACAATAATGATGTTTAGTAGTGATCGGCCCAGAACCGTAGCCAGAACAATGGCTAGTGGGAGGTATGGAATCACCAGGAACCAGTCAGTGAAACGATCGAGTACACCGCCGGTCATTCCGCGGTAGTGACCGGACACGATGCCGACGGATGTGCCGATGAACATCGACAGCATCGTTGCTGCGAATCCGACAAGCAGTGAGATCTGGGCGCCCTTGGCCACCAGAAGTAGGACGCTTCGACCTGAATCATCTGTGCCGAGAGGCCACTGAAGCGACGGCGGCAGGAATGGGTCGGCAGTTACCTGAGTAACGTCCAGTGAGCTAGCTGGAATGAAAAATGCCGCGATGGCAACGGCGATGAAAGTCAGCAGCATCGTCAGTCCCAGCATGCCGCTGCGGTTCTGGCGGAAACTCGCTGCAAATCGCTGGCGGCTTGCCTTACGTCGAGCTTTGACGACGTCACGAGCACCGAGTGATGCTGCGTTGGGATCGTCGATCGCTGGTTGCGTCATGGTCATGTGCGCACCCGTGGATCGAAATAGCCATAAAGCAGATCAGCTACCAGGTTGGCGAAAATGACCGCACCGGAGAACAAGAGGAAGAGTGCCTGAAGTAGCGGTACGTCAGGTCCCTGAAGCGCATCGACAGTAAGCGACCCGAGTCCGTGAATCGAATAGACATACTCGATGGTGATCGCTCCGCCGACGACGAAGCCAAGGTTGAGGAACACCAACGTCATAGTGGGGAGCAACGCATTGGGCACTGCGTGCTCACGTCGGACCATCTTGTCCATCAAGCCCTTTGCGCGTGCTGTCTGAACGTAATCCTGACCGCGCTCTTCGATGATGGATGCGCGCATGATGAGTGAGTATTCAGCAAGGTAGATAACGGCCAAAGTAGTCACTGGTAGAAACAGATGCCACGCCACGTTGAGCCATCCTGCGGGCGTCGATGTATTCACACCGGGATCGCTCAAGCCGCCAGTGGGGAACATCCCCGGGATCGGACCGATTCCGACGGCAAAGACAATCAACATGATCATGCCGAACCAGAATTCGGGCATCGAGTACAGGACGAGGGTGGTGTTCGTGGAAACGACATCGAATCGTTCCCCTCGACTCCAACCGCTTCGAATTCCGAGCCATACGCCGACGATCGTGGCGATTAGGGTCGCTGTACCGACTAGGAGAAGTGTTGGCCAGAGTGCGGGGGCGATAACTTCCCAGACAGACGCGTTGTACTTCACCGAGGGGCCATTTCCGGTGAAGGGGTTCTTTACATATTCCAAAAACTGCTGCCCGATGGGTCGGTGCAGTTTGGCTTCAAGAGCACGGATGCTTTCAGGGTCGACGTTGCGGCCACGTGTGTAAAGCGCTACCGGATCTCCAGGAAGAATCCGGAAGAGGAAGAAGTTGAAAATCAGTACGAAGATGAACGTGCTGAGCGCAGCTCCGGTGCGCTTGATTGCATAGCGCACCGAAGGGTTTGACCACCCGCCCGCAGCCGAAGACGGCGTACGAGCGGGTGTCTCAGTCAGGAGTGCCACGGTGAAACGTTAGTCCTATTCGCGGTCGTCCGAAGCGGCATTTGCTGGCCGACGTCGTGCCAGGAAGAACCCTGCACCACCGGCAACGATGAGCCCACCAATGATCGGAAGCCAGGGCACACTTGATCCACCTGAAGAGTTGTCGGTTGACCCACCTGCGTCTGCAGCCGTGACTGGCTTGATCTGCTCGTACGTCCACGTGCCCCACTGGAAGGTGAGCGGACCGTCCGGTTCTGGCTGGTGCACCAATCCGGTGAACCGGTCGGAACGGTAAGCCTCATGACCGTCGTAGAAATAGGTGATGATGTAGGGCGCATCGTCATAAAGCATTTGTTGCATTTGCCCGGTGATCGCTTGACGCTTCGCTAGGTCAGTTTCAACCTGTTGCTTGGCGTTGAGAGCGTCGTAGGCAGGGTTGCAATAGAACGAGTCCGAGACATTTGCCAAGATCGCCCCGTCTTGCTTGTAGGAGCGATTCGCACAGGTGAAGACATTGAGCATGTAGTTCGGATCGGGCTCAACTCCCCAGCCCCATTCGAACATGTCGTACTTACCCTGGCCGATAATCTCTGTCAGGCTGTCCTCGCTGACGAACTTGACGTTCGCCTCGACGCCAACCGCGGCGAAGTAGCCCTTGATGAATTGCACGGCCTTCTGCGAGGTACTGCTGTCCGAGCGGCCGAGCAAGCGGAAACTCAACCGATTGCCTTGAGCATCAGCACGGATCCCATCGGCACCCACCTTGTAGCCGGCAGCATCGAGAAGTTCCTTGGCTTTGGCCGGATCGAATGCCATAGGGTTCTCGGGTGCGACATGCCACTCGCCGTAGCGAGGGGGCATCAGGGTGTCTCCAGGTACGCCGTCTCCACCGAGGATCTTGTCGACCATCGCCTGCTTGTCGATCGCGTAGGCCAGAGCAGCACGTAGCTTCTTGTCCTTCAAAAGCGGGCTGCCATCACCGATGGGCGTTCCATCGTCGAGGGCTGCCCCGGTATTGAAGGCCAATTCATTGAACGATGCCGGGGCAGTTGCCACGGTTGTGATGTTTGGCTGGTCCTTGAGTGAGTTGTAGACGTTGGTCTCGAGACCCTCAGCTAAGTCAATCTCACCCTTCTTTAGCGCTTGGGCCATCGCATCGCCGTTCTTAAACAGCTTGAAGTCGATTTCGTCGACGGCAGGCTTCCCGCGCCAGAAGTTGGGGTTGGCCTGCATCCGAATGAACTGACCGACTTTGCGTTCAATCATGTAGTACGGGCCACCTGCAACGCTGGGGGCATCGAGGGTTCCCTCGTTCTTGAACGAGACGACGGCCTTCTCGTCAATGGACTTCCAGACATGCTCCGGAATGATGTACACGCCGGGGTGGGGGACGATCGGCGATGCAGTGCTCGTGTACAGGATGACGGTCAAATCGTCGGGTGCCTCTGCCTTGGTGACGGCAGATACGTAGGAACCGAAGTTTGTCTGCTCGTACTTGCCATTGAGGATTCGGTTGTAGGTGTACGCCACATCCTTCGCCGTCATGGGCTGGCCGTCAGACCACTTCAAGCCCGGGTGAATCTTGAACGTCCACGACGAGTGGTCGGGTGCTTCGGTCCATGAATCTGCTATTCCCGGAACAGCTGCGAAGTCCTTGGCTCCGTATGACACCAGAGTCGGGTACTCCATCTGGAAAACCTCGTACGCGGCCGAGGTGATGCCGGTGAATGGATTTGCTGAGTCCATGTCCTGAAGCACGCCGATCGTGAAAACCGATCGAGCTGTATCCGCACTTGGGCTGGCGCTATCGGCCTGCGCAATCCCTGGTGCCAAGACAGCGGCGAGCACTGTTGCTGAACCTGCCATTGAAACGAATCGAGCGCGTCGGCTGACTGTGCGCATTACCCCTCCACCTCTTCGCTGAGTCGTTCCCAGCGATCCTGACTCGCAAGTCAGGAAGACGTGTACCAATTCCTACCCCATGAAGTGCCCTCGTGGCAGGGGAGTGACCACTTTGTTGTCACCTTTTTCGTAAAACCTCGTTCAGCCTTCGTTAAATCTCATTCAACGTGCATGAGCACCGCTTCCTAAGTGGTCGCGCCACGAACGGTTAGCAAGTAGCGTGTCGTGGCATGTCAACCCCACACGCCACCGGCACTGCCGACGTCAACCCGCCAATTGCTGCAGTTCGTCCGACCACGTCCGAGCAGCATGGCCACGCGTCCACGGATCCCTACTCGTGGATTGCCGATCCCGACAACTCAGAGGTTATGGCGTATCTGCAGGCCGAACGTGATTACTACGACGAGCGGACAAAGGGCTTAGTTCCGCTTCGTGAGCGGCTCTCCGCGGAGATGATCGCGCGGGTTCCAGAATCTGAACCGTCAGCGGCGTGGCAGTCGGCTGGGTGGATTTACCGACGTGTCACGCCACCGGGTTTGGAATACGACCAACTCATCCGGTGGCCGATTGGCAGTGACGAGTCGGAAGCTGTCGTTTTGATCGATCTTCAGCACATCCATGACGAGTCCGGCAGCGCATATAGCCGTGAGGGATACCTAGAGATCAGCCCCGACGGTAAGTGGCTCGCTTGGTCGATAGATCTAGCTGGTGACGAGGTGTACGCACTCCGATTCCGCAATCTATCGACGGGCGTTGACCTCGACGAGGTGGTCGAGCGGGTCTATTACGGCGCTGCTTGGTCGGCGGATTCCGCAGCTTTTCTTTACACCGTCCACGACGACACGTATCGGCCGTATCAGGTCTGGTGCCACCAACTTCACACTTCCGTTACTTCAGACGTGATGATTTTCGAAGACCTTGACGAACGAATGGAGACGGAGCTTTTCGCAACTCGCTCAGGTGCTTTCGCCGTCCTACTGATCCGTGGACGTGGCTTCACGGAGGTACGGCTCGTGCCCACCAGTGACTTTACGGCCGACCCAATGGTCGTGCGTGAACGTGAGGTTGGAATCGAGTACGAACTCGAGCATGCGCCCGGTCATGGGCCAGATGGATCAGACGGTTTCTTCGTTACGACGAATCTTGATGCCTCCGAGTTCAAGGTGATGTGGGCGTCGGCTGATGCCCCGGATGACTGGTCTACCGTCATCGCCGAAAACCCGGCCGAGCGAATCTATGGTGTTGAAGCTTTCGCCGCCGGGTATGCCATCTCGCTTCGACGTGATGGCGTGGGGATGGTTCGGCTGGTCTCGCGATCTGGCAATCAGGTGGACATCACCCCAGAAGATGCCGGCGGGCTAGTGCATCTGGGTAGCAACTATGACTGGGATGCGTCCTTCGTGACGGTCATCATGGAATCGTTCCTTCACCCGTCGGTCTGGCTCGATGTCACGTTTGCTGGGGGACGGTCGGAGCGACACCGCAACGAGGTCATGAACATCGACTACGACCGTTACGTCATCGAACGCGAGTGGGTACAGCGTCCAGATGGTGCGCGCGTCCCCGTCGACCTTCTGCGGCTGGCCACAACACCGTTGGACGGCACAGCCCCTTGTGTTCTCTACGGATACGGCTCCTATGAGGCCAGCTGCGATCCAGACTGGGGAATCGACTGGTGGCGTTCGGTGCCGTCGCTTCTTGATCGCGGCGTTGTGTTTGCGGTCGGTCATCCACGTGGTGGCGGTGAGATGGGTCGCAATTGGTACGACGGCGGTCACATGGAGACGAAGGTGAACACCTTCGACGATCAGGCAGCCGTCGGCGAGTACCTTCTGGCCGGTCGCGTGTCGTCGATCGTCACCCGTGGACTATCGGCAGGTGGATTACTCCAGGGGGCGCTTTACGGTCGCAATCCTAAACTTTGGGCGGGTGTGCTCGCCGAGGTCCCCTTCGTTGATGTAGTTACGTCCATGTTGGATTCCACCCTGCCCTTGACCGCGCAGGAGTGGTTTGAGTGGGGGAATCCCCATATTGCCGAGCAGCACGACTGGCTCGCGGCGTATTCACCGATGCTCCACCTACCTGATGCGCAGGATCGGCCACCTCTTCTCGCGACGGGAGCTGTGCACGATGTTCGGGTTCTTGTGCGAGAACCAGCCCGCTGGGTTGCCCGGCTGCGTGCCAGCGATCCGGCGCGGGGGGTTGGCGACGCCACGTCACCGAATTCACCGGGCACGGTTCTGCTGCGCGTGGAGACGGGTGCTGGTGCCCACGGTGGCCCGTCCGGCCGTTTTGGTGAGCTCGAGTACGAGGCCGAGGTCTACGCCTGGGCTTTGAGTTGCCTAGGTATTTCGCAGTAACCACGGACGTTCGGTTTCTCGCGCGAGCCCTCGGCAAGATAGCGTCTCCCCATGACTTCAGACACCACAGGCATTCCAGGGATCGATCCCAACGTGGTCACCTCTGTTCCGATCAATGGCGATTGGATTACGGGTAGCGAATCCTCCGAGGTTCACGCTCCGTATGACGGTCGTCTGCTCGGCTCGGTGCCCAAGCTCACGGCTGATGATGTAGACCGCGCAGTGGCGGCGGCCAAGAAGGCAATGCAAGACGAGCCTTTGCCGCAGTGGCGCCGTGCTGAGATTCTTGACCGGGCCGTGATCGCCATGCAGGCGCGCGAAGAACAATTCGCCCGATGCATCGCACTCGAGGCAGCCAAGCCCATCAAGACTGCGCGGGCCGAAGCTCAACGTGCCATTAGCACCTTGCAGTTCAGCGCGTCCGTTGCGCGCTCACTTGCTGGCGAGGTTGTGCCACTTGATGCCGCCGCTGCGGGTGTAGGCAAACTCGGTTTCACGATGCGGGTCCCGATTGGCGTGATCGGCGCGATCGCACCGTTCAACTTCCCGCTCAACCTCGTCGCGCACAAGCTTGGCCCGGCGATTGCTGCGGGCTGTGCGGTCGTCCTCAAGCCGGCTGGCCAGACACCGTTCTCGTCAATCCTGTTTGCCAAGGTGCTGCTCGAAGAAGCCGGACTTCCAGCCGGCTACCTGCACGTCGTCACCGGCCCCGGCTCTGTGGTCGGCAACGCGCTCGTCGACCACGACGACGTCGCCCTGATCACCTTCACCGGATCGCCTGAAGTTGGCTGGGGAATTCGTGCTCGGGCGCCGCAGAAGCGCGTCGGTCTGGAACTCGGTAACAACGCGCCGCTCATCCTTGAAGCCGACGGTGATTGGAAGACCGCTGTTGCCAAGGTGAAGGTGGCCGGATTTAGCCACGCTGGCCAATCATGTATCTCGACCCAGCGACTTCTGGTTCACTCCTCAATTGCTGATGATGTCATCGCCGAACTGACGGCCGCCGTCAAGACTCTCGTCGTAGGCGATCCGCTTGACGAGGCGACTGATGTTTCTGCCTTAATTTCCAAGGGTGAACGCGATCGCGTGGCCGAGTGGATCGAAGAGGCGAAGGCTGCAGGTGCAACCATCGCAACGGGCGGTGCGATCGGTGACGATGGAGTTCTGCAGCCGACACTGATCGTTGATGCCACACCGGATATGAAGGTCTGTGAACTTGAGGTTTTTGGCCCTGTCGTCGCCGTGACGCGATACGACGAGTTCGACGAAGCATTGCGTCTAGCCAATGACACCCGTTACGGCTTGCAGGCTGGTGTCTTTACGTCCGATGTCACTAAGGCTTTGAAGGCAGCTCGTACATTGGACTTCGGTGGGGTGCTGATCAACGAGGTGCCGACGTGGCGGGCAGATCACCAGCCGTACGGTGGTCTGCGCGATTCTGGCAACACCCGAGAGGGTCCAGCCTGGTCGGTCCGTGAGATGACTGAGGAACGACTCATCATCTTCAACGGCTAACGGCCTAGTAAAAGACTTCAACAAACGTCAAGAAAATGAGTGGGTGAGCCTCAACGGATCACCCACTCGTTTTTTATGGTTGCGTCGTCGTCACTAATCCGTTTGGTTAAGCGCGTACTCATCCTTGATGCGAAGTCAGTTGGGCTACCCGTTCGAGGCGTACACGAGTCTCGGGCGTTAGTTCCGCAGCTGTGGTCGATTCCCAGTGCTTCACGTCGGAGGCGGCGTTCCCGCACGCCTTTTCGACGGCGACAAGGATTTGCGATGTCATGTCGAGGGCGACAGCGACGGCATGCAGCCTCGTCGGGTACATCGGACGGCCCCGAAAATCACGCAGCTCGGCGTCGGGGCCAGATAATCCGGACTCGAGCATTTCGAGCGGTCCGCCGTCGGCGAGATACTCGCGGGCGAACTCGCCTAGGTCAGCGACCATGGTTGCCGCTTGCTCTGCCGTTGTGATGAGTGCGGTTACGAGCTCGTCCGAACCGGCGTGGTCGGCGTACAGGGTGCGCAACAGTCCCTCGATCTGGAGGTGGGGTTCCTCGGGTTCGGACCTTAGCCACTCTGCGAGCGCATACCGCCCCGCCTCGGTGATCTCGTAGCGCTTGCGAGTGCGACGTCCGGCTTCGATGTCGGTCACGGTTGCCCAGCCAAGGGACACCAGTTTTTTCTGCTCCCGATACAGGTGCCCCTCGGACACAGGCCAGATAAAGCGCATGCTTCTTCGCACCTGCTGTGCCAGCTCGTACCCCGTCCAAGGGCGGGTGGCGAGCATACCTAGTAGTCCGTACGTCGCTGGTGAATGTTTCGTCATGGGGTTGACACTACTCGCAATGCGAGTAGTCTTCACGTCAACACGGGAGGAATAATGCGAACAGTTGGCCGCTTGGCGCGGGTCACGATCGACGTTGAGGACGTAGCTGTCGCCGTTCATTTTTGGTCGCGGCTGACCGGCCTGGCACCGCGTCCGTCCGAGTGCCCCGACGACTGGGTTGAGTTGACGGCGGCGGCACTCGGTAGTGCCGGACCGGTGCTGACCCTTCGTCGGGCCGATGGAGGCAAACCTCCGGAGCCGAACCGGGCGCATCTCGACATCACCGTCGAGGACGTCGACGTGGCGCTCGAGCAGGTTGAGGCGCTCGGTGGTCGGCGCAAGCAGGAGCCCTCCGTGTACCCACGCCCCCACTCGCCGATCCCAGGGCCGGTGCAGATTGATTGGGTAGTGGCACTTGATCCCTTCGGTAACGAGCTGTGCCTCATTCGCGAGATTGAGGACGTGGAGCGCGCCGCGCTGGAGCGGCAGGCGCTCGAAGGGCCGGCACCCGACGCAACGTGGCGGGCCGTCGCGCGAGCGGCTCGGTACGCCGGCACGACGGCGCGGCAACTGTCCGAGCCGCTCCCTGAACTGGGGAAGGGCGTTGGGTCCTTGAGGTGCTGCGTCATCAACGTCGACGACCTAGCCGTGGGGCTGCAGTTCTGGTCGGCCCTGATCGGCGTTCCACCGATCTCGTCCGAGTGGCCGTTCCGCTTCGCCTACCTCGGCGAGGAGGACGACCTGACCGAGACATGGCGGCACCAGCTGATCCTGCAGAGGTCGTCGGTTGCTAGCGGCGACGACCCCGACCGCGTGCACTACGACGTTGCCGTCACCGACCTCGATGTTGCTGTGAGTCAGCTGCTGTGGATGGGTGCTCGCGTCGTTCGCGCGGCTGATCACGACACCCAGTTGTCGCGAGCTCATTCGATCGACCCATCATCGCGGGTGGTCATGAGCGATCGTGCGGGCAACCAGTTCTGCCTCGTCCTTGAAGCCTTACCGAGCCATTCCACCTCTTAACAAGAAGGAGAGATCAATGCGATACGACGTCAACGACATGCCGATCGAACTCGAGGCCGGCGGCCTGGTTACCCGGTACGTCGAACTCGGAGACATGGCCATCCGCCACGCCACCGTTCCGGCCGGTGGGGACATGGGCCCGCTGCTCGCCGGACTGCCCGACGACCGATGCCCAAGTCCGCACTGGGGGATTGTGATTGACGGCGCCATTACCGTCACCCAACTCGACGGTAGTGTCGAAGAAGTCACGGCTGGACAGGTGTACCACTGGCCGGCAGGTCACACTGGCGTGACCGTGGGCGGCGTGACATTCCTTGAGATTGGCCCGGTCGGACCGATGCGGGAGTTCGGCGACCATGCAAAGGAAATCCTCGCCGGGTGAAGCGTCGGTGGATGCCTAAGTTAAGCGTGTGCGTATGCGGTATCCATCGACTCTAGGGTTTGCCCGCGCGTTTCTTTGACGTATTTCCAGACGAAGAACAAGGACACTGCGGCGAAGAATGCATAGAACCCGTAAGCAAATCCCAGGCCCTTCGCGGCCAATGGTGGGAACGAGGTAGAGACCACAAAGTTGGCCATCCACTGCGCGGCGGCTGCTACGGATAATGCGATTGCGCGAACCCGGTTGGGGAACATCTCGCCGAGAAGGACCCACACGACCGGACCCCAGGAGAATCCGAAGAAGAACACGAACCCGTTGGCAGCGATGAGTGCGGTCGTGGCTGTACCGCCAGCGAGTACTGGTTGCATGCACGGTGCTGCACAGGTGGATGTGGCTGCCACTTCCGATAGTGGTGCGGTGCTAAAGATGAAAGCCATCGTTGTTAGGGCAATCGTCATGCCGAGTGAACCTATGAGCAGCAGCGGCTTACGTCCGACTCGATCGATTAACGAGATCGCGACCAAGGTGCTGACGATGTTGATGCCGCCACTAATCACTGAGATTTTCAGTGCGTCACTCTCGCCGAAACCGACTGACTGCCACAGCACACTGGAGTAGTAGAAGATGACGTTGATGCCCACGAACTGCTGCAGCACAGACAGAATGATGCCCACCCAGACAACTGGAAGTAGGCCGAAGCTGGGTCCACGCAGATCACGTACGCTCTGCGCCCGTTCGCCGGCCATAGTGGCTTGAATCTCGGCGATAGACGAGTCGTCCGCATCTTGGCCAACAGATGCGAGCACCGCTTGTGCCTGCGCAATCTCACCCTTTTCAATCAAATACCGAGGTGATTCGGGAATGGTGCGTGCGGCAAAGCCGTATACGAGTGCAGGGATGATCTCAGCTAAGAACATCCATCGCCATGCTTCGATCCCGAACAGCCAGTCCTGCGAAGCGCTTCCGGCGGCATGTGCGATTACGTATCCGGTTAGTAGTGCGATGAAGATTCCGGTGACGATTGCGAGTTGCTGGAGTGAACCAAGTCGACCGCGTAGATGGGCCGGCGCGATCTCGGCGATGTAGGCAGGGGCGATGACCGAGGCGGTTCCGATTGCTAGACCGCCCACGAGTCGCCAGAACATCAGCCCGTAGATGCCGCCCGGAAATGCCGAGCCGACGGCCGAGATGATGAAAACGATGGCCGCCAGAGTCATCACTTTGATTCGGCCGATTCGATCGGCAATTCGTCCGGCAAACCACGCTCCGATCGCACAGCCGATCAGAGCAATCGAGACGGTGAACCCGGTCACTGCTGGCGAGGTGTTGTACTGGGCGGTGATCCCGGGGATGGCCCCGTTGATGACTGAAGAGTCGAAGCCAAAGAGGAACCCGCCTAGGGCGGCGACGGATGCGACCATGATCACTCGGCGGTTGCCCGATCCGGCCGTGTTGGGGGTCGCGGCGTTGGGCAGCGGCTGGGCGGAGGGGGAGGAGGCTGAACTCATGGGAAGATCATGGACCTCACCGGCATCCGATGCGCGTGGTTTCGGTGGGAATTTCAGGGGTAAACTGTGGCTCTACGTGGCATCGCGTTGTGAATCGTCGCGGTTTGGAGTTTGTGGCCAGGCCGTGACATTGAGAGGAATTTTATGAACTGGCGCTCCACGCTTGTGCGCCCCGAGGTTTCGGTGCTAGCGGCTGTGGCAGTTGCTGCTGCCGGAATTGCCGTCGTTGCCATCTCTGGGCCAGCGCAAGCGGCCAACGTTCCGGCGGCGTCATGTTCACACTCTCCGACGCCCACCCCGACGCCGACTCACCCGACGCCTACTCCGACGTCGACCCCGACGGTAACGCCGAGTCCGTCGACATCTCCTAGTTCGTCCGCCCCCGCTCCAACAGGCGCTGCGGTTGTAGGCGCACCGCTAGCGGCTGCGGCTACAACCTGTCCGCCACCGAAGAAGGCCCAAGGCGTATCGGTTTCAGTCTTCCCTCAAACTGACCGGGCCGTGGGTATCGCATATCCGATCACGGTGAACTTCACTCACGACGTTTCGCATAAAGAGCTCGCTGAGGGAAACATGCGTGTTTTCGTCAATGGAAAGCTTTCGTCGGGCGCCTGGATGTGGCAGTCGAACTCAAGTGCGATGTTCCGACAGAAGGGCTTCTGGCCGGGACATGCCACGATCACGATCAAGTTCACGCTTAAGGGCGTGAATCTTTACGAGTCCAAGCAATTCCGTTACATCGGGCGCGCAAGCACGACGCGCACCTATACGTTGCACACCTCGCGAGCCTTCGTCGCGAAAGTGGATGCGATCAAAGACCGAATGCGGATTTACGTAGACGGACATCTCGTGAAGAAGTTCCCCGTCTCGCTCGGCAAGAAGGGCTTCGAAACTCGGTCGGGAATCAAGACGGTGATGGAGAAGTACCCGTCCCGCCACATGTCCAGCATCTTGGCTGGAATCACCGATCCCAACGATCAGTACGACTTGACCGCTCCGTGGGCTGTGCGGATCACCTGGTCGGGTGAATTCGTCCATGGTGCGCCGTGGGCAGCGTTCCGGATCGGTAAATTCAATGGTTCGCACGGCTGCACGAACCTGTTGTCGAGCGACGCAAAGTGGTTCTACGACCATTCTCTCGTTGGCGATCCCATTGTGACCACTGGCACTAAGAGGTCGATGGAATCTAACAACAGCATCGGCGCCCCGTTTAACATCGCGTGGACTACATGGTTGGCTCATTCCAAACTCAAGGGTCACTGGCCAGTAGCCAAGTAGTCTCCATCTGTGCGCCTAATCCACACCTCCGACTGGCATTTGGGTCGATCCTTTCATCGGGTCGATCTCATTGACGCCCAACGAGATTTCCTAACCTGGCTTGTGGCGCAGGCGGTTGAGCAAAACGTTGATGCGGTTTTGGTATCTGGGGACGTTTTTGATCGCGCCGTGCCATCTGTGGATGCAGTGCGACTTGCCAATTCCGCACTTAGTGATTTTGCCAGGGCCAAGATCCCGGTGGTTCTCATCGCTGGAAATCATGACTCAGCGACGCGGCTAGGTTTTGGTGCCGAATTGGCTGAAGTGTCAGGAATCCACGTGCGAACTCGCACCGATGAACTTGATACACCTGTGACGTTGACTGACTCCCACGGTCCAGTGCACATTTTTGCCATTCCTTACCTTGACCCTGATGTTGCTCACCGGGAGTTGGACAGCGGTCGATCCCACACCGAGGTGCTTAACGCGGCGATGAACCGAGTTCGCGCGCAGTTAGCGAATCGCCCTGGTCGTTCGGTGGTTCTTGCTCACGCGTTCATCACCGGTGGACAGCCAAGTGATAGCGAACGAGATATCCGCGTGGGAGGAGTTGGTGACGCACCCGCGACTATTTTCGACGGCGTTGATTACGTGGCCCTCGGTCATCTGCATGGTGCCCAGCAGGTGTCGGGATCGACGGCCACTGTTCGCTACAGCGGAAGCCCGCTGGCATTCTCATTCAGCGAAGTCAACCATCGCACGTCAGTCACCCTCGTTGAGATTGATGGTGCGGGTCACGTTGAGTACTCGCTGATCCCGACCCCGGTGCCGCGTCCGCTTGCCCGAATCTCGGGTCGGTTGAGCGATTTGCTTTCCGACCCGGAATTCACGCCCAATGAGGATTCTTGGTTGCACGTCATCCTCACCGATGAGCGACGTCCCGACGCGCCGATGGAGCTTCTACGTGGGCGCTTCCCGCACATACTGGTCATGGAGTTCAGACCGGACTCCGCGCTGGTTACCCCGGACGAAGACTTAACTCGGCTGCGCGCGGCGGCGCACGATCCGGTTGAGGTGGGGCGGGCATTCTTGGCGTACACCGGTGGTGGTGAGCCGACTGATGATGAGATGGCTGTTGTTGCACAGGTTGAAGAGTTAGCCCGTCGCGATCGTGAGGCCTCAGCGTGAAGTTGCATCGGCTTCGTCTGGGCGCGCTCGGTCCGTTCGCCGATGAACATGACATTGATCTGGGTCGTGTTTCCGCTGGCGGATTGTTCCTCCTCGAGGGGCCCACCGGGGCTGGCAAGTCAACGATTCTCGATGCCATTACCTTCGCGCTCTATGGCGGTGTCGCTGGACGGTCGACAAGTAAGGATCGACTTCACTCCGATTTCAATGCTGACGCTGACCCGTTTGCCGAGCTCGATTTCTCCATTGCCGGTAGCAGTTACCGAATCAAACGTTCGCCAGCCTTCGATCGGGCTAAGCGTGATGGGTCTGGAACCACCACCGTCAACGCGCGAGTGTGGTTGTGGCGCATGGACATTGACTCCGCGGGAGAAGCATCGGAAGAACTCATCTCGAACAGGGTGCGTG
The DNA here is from genome assembly GCA_037129655.1 of Actinomycetes bacterium. GTDB lineage: Bacteria > Actinomycetota > Actinomycetes > S36-B12 > CAIYMF01 > Longivirga. Next base: position 4,283 of record JBAXUN010000008.1, on the reverse strand, counting down.
AGGCCGATGACGAGGTGCGAAGGCTCCTTGGTGGCTTAAGCCTCGAACAATTTTGTCAGGTGGTTGTCCTTCCGCAAGGAGAGTTCGCCACGTTCCTTCGCGCCGATGCAGAGCAGCGACGCGATGTCCTTCAACGATTGTTCGCGACCGATCACTATCAGGAGATGGAGCGGATCGCGGCCGAGCAACGTCAAGCGGCGCAACGAGAATTAGCACTTGCACAGCAGCATCTGCGGGATGGTGTTGTTTCGCTACGGCAGTCATGTGGTGACGAGTCGTCCGACGAGCTCAGCTTCGAGGTCGATGAGTTCGTCGACTTACCCAATGCTGATCGCGATGCGCGAGTAGCCGCTATTCATTCGTACGTCATTGCTGTGCGCGACGCCGCGTCCCGCGACGACAATCAAGCGCAGGACACTCTGACGACAATGAAGGCCGCGCATGACGTGCTCGTCGGTGCACATGATGCGCGGCGTCGGCGAGACGAGCTGGTCGTTGAACGAACTCGGCTCGTTGAACTAGCCGACGACATTGCTGCGCTTATGCAGGAACGTGATCGCGCGATGCGTGTGCACGCCCTCAAGCCGATGTTTGACGAGCGGGAACGCATCGAAAACCAACACGCGGGGGCCGTAGCCAGTTGCACTCAGTACCGGGCATCACTTGCCGAAGCTGGTGCAGAGTCGATCGCAAGCGCTATCGACTCCGCGAAGATTCTTGAATTGTCGCAGCGCCTTAGCGATGAACTCACCCTGCTAGGGCCTGCAGGTGTCATAGAAGAAGCGCTCCCCGGCCAACTCGTCGAGTTGGATGCCCTGCTGAAGAATCATGGCGTTCTAACCGACGAGGTAAGGATCTATTCCGACAGGTTGCAGCAGCTGCCTGAGCAGTTGACGGAACTGGTCCGCGATCGCGATGCATCCCGTGAGTTGAATGTTCGCTCGCCTGATCTTGAACGCAGACTGGGCGATGCTCAGCAGCGATTACAAGCGTGGGAGCAACTAGCAGCTCTCGACAAGAACATTGAAGAATCGCAAGCCATGCTTCGCGACGCAGTGGATCTGGCTCAGCACGCTCGCGATCAACTCCAGACGGCCACCGAGCTCAGACTTTCCGGCATGGCCGCCGAGCTTGCGGGTCGATTGACCATCGGTGAGGCCTGCGTTGTCTGCGGCTCGACTGAGCATCCGCAACTCGCGGTGGCGACGGATAGCCAGGTATCGCAGGAGCAACTTGACGCATTAACGCGAAATGCCGATGACTGCGCCCAGAGGCGACGCGACCGAGAAACCGTGCTTGCGTCCGAGATTGCCGATCGAGAGCGTTGTCGTGCTTTAGCGGGTGAGGTTGATCCGGCCCAAGAGATTGCAGCGCTTGCCGAGCAAGCTGCGCTGGCTAAAGAGGCGCAGATCAACTTGCCAATCCTGGAAGCGCAATGCGAGACGTACCAGCGCGAACTCGATGAGGCGCGCGATGGGCTCACAACTGGGCAGGCCAATCTTGCCTCTCTACAGGACCGAATTGCGACGCTAGAAAAGCAAGTCTCCACGAATAAGTGGGTGATCGATTCGGCGCGCGCTGAGCATGTCTCGGTGCAAGATCGTATGCAGTCGCTTACCGAGCAGATTGCTACCGCAACACAATGGTCGAGGTCGGCCGCGGAGGCTGAAAGTTTTGAACAGCACCTCATGGCAGTCTCCGAGGCCCTTGATACCGCGGCGCGTGAGGCAGGCTGTGTTGATGCTGACGACGCACTCGCGGGGGTGCGTAGCGATGAGCAACGTGCGTTGGTGGCCGGACGAATCGCTGATCATGAGCGGCGTGTCGCCATCAACTCCTCGGCCCTAGCCGAACTAGATCAGAGCGGGTCTCCCGAGACACTCGCCGATCTCGACGTATCTGCCCAGCGACTCAGCGAGGCAGCTCGTAACGCTGATCTCGCGCGCACGCGAGTGACGTCAGCACAGATCACAGTGACGGAAGTCGCCAGATGTGTCGCGGTAGTCGCTGAGGCGCAAAACTCTATAGCCGTGGTGCAGACTCGTACTTCGCCGATGATCCGCGTGGCAGACGCGCTGACGGGCCAAGGCCGGGTAAACCCGCGACGGATGACTCTTTCGACGTATGTCTTGCGTGAGCGGTTCGCCTCCGTGGTCGAAGCGGCGAGTCGACGGCTAGACCGCATGAGTGACGGGCGCTACGTACTCGAGCGCGATGAGGCCGTAGCTGGTAACAAGAAAGCCGGTCTTGGGTTGCTCGTCTTAGATCAGTGGACTGGTGCCCGTCGCGATACTCGCACGCTGTCCGGTGGGGAATCGTTTTACGCCTCACTCTCATTGGCATTGGGCCTTGCTGATGTTGTGCGTGATGAGGCCGGCGGTATCGAGCTTGAGACGCTATTCATTGACGAGGGATTCGGTTCGCTAGATCCCGAGTCACTGGAATCCGTGCTTGATGTCATCGATTCATTACGAGATGGCGGTCGGGTGGTCGGAATCGTGAGTCACGTCAGCGAGCTCAAGGAGCGGATTCCCGATCGAATCGAGATCCGCCGACGCCCCGATGGGTCGTCAACCGTCTCGATCAGAGCTACGTAAAATCTGGTCTGAGTAACGCCACTTTCCGTTCGGCGCAGATTAGTTCTCAAGGACGAACGTTATGTCGCCAGAGTCAGTCGTTTGCGTGACTCGAACAGTGCGCTGATACCCGCGACCGTCTGAGGCGGTGCATTCAAACTCAGAACCTTGCTGAAGCGGGACATGTGACGGGCAGACCACGGAGATTGGCATGCTGAATTGGGCCGACAGCTTGGTGCTGATCTGCTCTTCGGCTGCTGCAGTATCGAGATTGCTTTTGTTGAGAGTCGCCGTCAGCGCAAGCAGCGCCCCAATGATGACCAGGATTAAGGTGCCAGCGATGGCGACCGCGGGCCAGGCTTTACGAGCAGAACCCTCGCTCGTTGAACTGTCAAGTTCAGGGAAAGGGTTAGATATTTCCGCGCTATATGGGGCCGGGACTACCGGGATCGGATGGGTCGCATCAGACCAAGCCATACCCGTCCACCAACGCAAATACCCCTGGCGTGCGGGATCGGGATACCAGCCGGCCTCAGCGGAAGAGTCATTTGTCACGGATCAACGTTAGCGCCCCGTTGGCTCACCTGCGACTCATGTCGGTGGACCTTAATCGACAGTAATCATGTCAATCGGTAGTCTTAGCGAGGCCCGTTGAACAGATGGGCTATGCGCATGGACCGCCGAACCCCGTCCCTGTGTGCATACCGAAGCTAGGACGGGGGTGGGGGAACCACCAACGGGTGATCACTAGATCATCCTCGGGGTGAAGTCGCTCCCCAGCGACGGGCCATATCCTTCGGCCTAACCCGACAGCTCACTTCGCAGGCGGCGGAGGATCGACATGTCAGTTCGTGTCGCTATGTGGGCGCGTTGCGCTCTGGCTGCGGCGTCGGTCGTTGCCATCTTTGGCAGCACCACCCCCGCGCAAGCAGTAGTCGTCTCGGGTGTGAATCCGGTTAGCCGCGCGGCAACCACGTCGGTTGCCCAGGTCGCGGCCACGTCAGTGACTCCACCGGCCTACCTCCCGGTGCTGCACCAAGGCGCCCGTGGAAAAGCGGTCAAGTACCTTCAAGCAGTTCTGCGCCTTCCGGTCAGCGGGACGTACGGCGCGCGATCGGTCGCGGCTGTGAAGGCCTTTCAACTCAAACGTGGAATCACTCCTGCAGATGGGGTTGTGCGTCCGGCCACCTGGTCTGCGTTGATCGCACATGCCAAAACACATCCACCGGTTTTGGCCGGTGTTCCCGCCACACCCGCTGGATGGGCGACGACCAGCGACGTGTGGGCCAAGTTTGATCCGGAAGTTGAGAGATTTGCGATTTGTGTTGCTAGGCACGAGTCGTGGCGTGCCGGGTTGTGGAAGGCCCGCAACCCGTACACCTCGGCTTCGGGAGCATTCCAGTACTTGGACAGCACGTGGCGTCTCCAGTCACGTCGAGCGGGAGTCACTGGCTATGCACGCGCTTATCTCGCCCCGCCAGACGCACAGGCATTGACCTTTGCGGTCAATGTGAGCAGATACAACTCGTGGACGAGTTGGCGCGGGGCGCACTGCGGTCACGGCACCTGAGAAACGATCTCCCTGCGTTGATAGACCAAGTCAGTAACGGTATGTCCCTTCCGTAAGCCAGTCGCTTCGAATTTTGTTGTGGGACGGTTTCGCAGTGCCGTGGCCGAATCCTCGATCAGGATTAAATCTGTTTCCGC
>JBAXUN010000079.1:0-10753 GCA_037129655.1 Actinomycetes bacterium | reverse complement strand
GAGCTGATGCTCAACGAACCGGAATTTGGACATGGTTGGGAACGCGACCGTCCGGTGAGGTGTGACCGGCGTGTTTGATGCGGGCAGCTATGGATCTGGGTCCGGCATCGTGGCCGTCGACTCGCTGGCGCTGCGTACAGGTCTTTACGTGCGATTGGCCGGGGCTGGTGGCTGAAAGAATTCCATGGTGATGCCGTCCGGGTCGTAAGCGTAAAGACCCGCCCCTCCGGTGTTTACGCCAGTGTCAATCCGCACCGGTTCGCTGAGGCAACGTACCCCGGCTTTGAGGAGTTCGTCGTACGTCACGTGGATATCGTCGACCACGAAGCACAGGTGTGGGTTGCCAATGTTTGCAGGCTCAATAGGGCGGTCGATGGAGCGTGGCGATATGTATTCAAAGAGTTCGAGGACGAGATCAGTTCCCGGAAGGGTCACGTGAGCCATCCGAACCGACGTATCGGGGTACCCAACGATTGCCGCTAGGTATCCGCCACTCTTGTCTTGCTGCAATGTCACCTGGCCGCCAAACAGCGAAGTATAGAAGTCCGCCGAGCGTTCCAGATTACTGACCGTGAGTCCGAGGTGATGAACCTTGCTGACCTCAATCATGGATATTCCTCAATCTCGATGTGGCCCGTTCCTGCCGCGCAATTACTGTCCGCATTAGATATCTCCGGCACCGACCGCATCACTTGGCATCAAGCTCAGTGCACCATCAATGGGAATGCAAGCCCCCGTCAAATACTCGGCTTGATCGGAGGCAAGAAACACTGCCAGTCGGCCAACCTCGGCAGGGTCACCCATCCGGTGGGCTGGAGTCACGGCCATGATCGCCTCTTCATCCACGACACCTCGCGCCACATCGGCATCCCACATGGGCGTGCGTTGGACACCCGGTGCAATGGCAACACATCGCGCCCCAAACGGCGCCCATTCGATCGCGGCAACTTGAGTCATCATGATGACGGCAGCTTTGGTGGCGCAGTAGGCAATTCGACCCGGACGCGGTGAGAATCCACGTATCGACGAGATGTTGATACAGATTCCGCTGCCTTGACGTTTGAAGGCTCGTCCGGCAGCCCGCATGCCAAAGAAAACACCGGACTGCATCACCGCGATACTCGTATGCCATGACTCATCGTCGAAATCGATAACGTGCGGACCAAGTAGCGAAACCCCAGCGTTGTTAATCATGATGTCTACGTGGCCGTGCTCGGCGCAGATCTCATCAACGACGGCATCCACTGACGCAGAATCAGCGACATTGAGAAGTCGGGCGCTATGCCCCTTCCCAGGTCCAGCTTGCTCGACCCCTCGCAAGGATTCCGAGGCCAGAGCAACATTGAGATCCCCGAGGACTACGCACGCGCCCGCCCTGGCCAGTTCGATTGCGATGGCAAGGCCGATCCCACTTGCGCCACCGGTAACCAGCGCAACTTTGCCTTGAAGTGATTGCTCGACCATCTCAGTGTTCCTTAGGGATTAGAACCGGGCGGTAAGGCCACCGTCGACGGTGATTGTTTGTCCTGAAACGTAACTGCATTCCTCACTAGCAAGGAATGAGATTACGTGCGCGATTTCGATAGGTTCGGCAGCGCGGCCAGCGGGTAGTCGATTGCCTTCAAGGTAGTGAACCTTGAACCAGTCTGATTCAAGCTCATCGACACCATTCACGATGGAAAGCCGCGTTCGAACGAAGCCAGGAGCCACGGAGTTCGCCAAGACACCAGCGGGGGACAGCTCCGTTGCCAACGTGCGTGTCGCTGCCTCCAACGCAGCCTTCGACGCGTCGTAAGCAAGCCCCAAAGGTTCGCTGAACTGCGCGTGAATGCTGCTGACGTTGACTATTCGACCGTAACCCCGCGCCGCCATCAACAGGCCCAACGATCGCATGAGCGCGACCGGCGCCAGCAGATTGACCTGATAGTGATCGCGCATGTCCTGCTCAGTTAACTGGTCGACGCCAATCGGCACATAAACCCCGGCGCAATTGACCAGAACGTCGATATCGCCAGCATGTGCGACCAGACGGGTGGTCAACCCGTCCCAGACGTCTGGATCCATCAAGTCAGCCTGAAGAATGTCAGGGTCAGCCGAAGGCTCTCGATCTACTCCAATGACGCGAAACCCCTGCGATCGAAGTAACTCAAGGGTGGCCGCACCGATGCCATTGGCTGCCCCCGTCACTACTGCCGTTCTCATGACGCATCCCTCATTTGTTTGACACCTAACAGGCTCAGAGAGCGAAAACTGACCTCACCGCAGGTTGAGTTTCTCAGATCGACGCGGTCAACACGTGCCAATCCTGTAACGTCGTACAAGGAAAAACGTGGCTCGTAGCGAGTCGGTGGTGGACGTGTTCCACATGGGGATTGAGTGGAAGCAAAGGATGCTTGGGTGAGTCTCTCAACAAGTCCTTCGCTGCGCATTGAGTCGATCGAGACCATCCCGATCATCGCTCCGCTGGCGCGCGAATTCAAGGGTAGCTACTACCGGATGACTCAGCGAGCTACCCTGATTGTCCGCGTGCACACCGCAGATGGCCTTGTTGGTGAGGTTTACGTCGGGGATGAAGATAAGACGCTTCTCGAGATCGAGCACATCGTTCTAGATGAAATTGCTCCGAGGCTTATTGGTCAGGATGCGCTGGCGATCGAACGATGCTGGGACCTTGCGTATCCGGCAACCTTCGACATCCTTCGTGATCGTCGCTTGGGGCTAGTAGCTCTGGCGGGCGTCGACGGTGCCCTGTGGGACCTGTTTGGCAAGGCCGTTGACCAACCTCTGTGGCGACTCTGGGGTGGTTATCGCAACACCGTCGAGATGATCGCTATTGGTGGCTACTACGGAGACCCGCTCGGAACAACCGCTGAGGAAATCGCCCAGTACAAGGAACTCGGTCTTGCCGGGATCAAGTTCAAGGTTGGTGGACGCACTCCCGAGATTGATGCTGCACGCGTTATGGCTGCACGGGATGCGGCCGGCTCAGACTTCATCATCGCCATTGACGCTAACCAGGGCTATTGCGTTCCGGATGCGATCGATCTGAGTCGTCGGTTAGATGGCATGGATATCCGCTGGTTCGAAGAGCCCGTGAGTTGGCATAACGATCGGCGTGGTATGCGCGACGTGCGATCGCGCGGACCGCTCGCGGTATGTGCCGGACAGAGCGAGGTGAGCGCCAGTGGTTGCCGTGACCTCATGGAGGCCGGTGCGATCGACGTATGCAACTTCGACGCCTCATGGTCTGGCGGTCCGACCGTATGGCGACGCGTGGCGGCTATTGCACATGCGTACGACGTGAAAATGGGTCACCACGAGGAGCCCCAAGTATCCAGTCATCTGATTGCCAGCCAATCCCACGGAACCGTCAGCGAGTGCTTCCACCCTGACCGAGACCCGTTCTGGTGGAATCTGATCGCCAATCGTCCAGCACTCGTCAATGGGGCAATCACCCTGTCCGATGCGCCTGGGTTTGGTTGGGACTTGAACTGGGACTACATAGATCAGTACCGCGTGCGAGCTCAGTCGTGACGATCGGATTGACGCCCCAAAGCATGGAGTGCCCATGACTGAGCCGGTAGATGAGCTGGTCCCAGCTTTGCGACATGGGGCACCGTCCGATTCGTCTCAACTCCTGAGCGAAATGTTGCGCATTCGATTCTTTGAAGAGGAAGTTCAACAACTCTTCAGCCTCAATCTCGTCCGCGGAAGCACCCATCTCATGCAGGGCCAAGAGGCCATTCCCGTTGGCGTCAGCTCGGTGCTGTTCAAGACCGACACCATGACGTGTACCTATCGTGGACATGGTGCTGTATTGGCCAAAGGTGCTGCGATGGACGCCTGCTTCGGTGAAATCCTCGGCCGGGCCGGTGGGCTTTGTAAGGGCCGTGGGGGATCGATGCATCTGACTGACGTGTCGGTTGGTGCACTCGGGTCCAACGCCATCGTCGGTGCGCACCTGCCCATCAGCGTAGGAGCTGCGTTGACATCGAAGTTGCGCCGCACCGGAAGTGTGAGCGTTGCGTTCCTTGGCGACGGTGCGACGAACATTGGCACATTTCACGAGAGCGTGAACATGGCAGCCGTCTGGAAGCTCCCAGTTATCTTCGTGATCGAAAACAACCAGTACGGCGAATACAGTCCCGTCGCAGCGACGACGCCGATTAGTCGACTCGCTGATCGTTCCGTGTCCTACGGGATTCCAGGCGTGTTCGTTGACGGCAATGACGTCGTTTCCGTCCGTGCGGTCACAATCCAGGCACTAGAACGAGCTCGCAGTGGACTCGGCCCGACCCTCATAGAGGCCAATACATATCGTCAGGTCGGGCATTCTCGAAGCGATCCAGGCGCCTACCGGCCAGAGGGTGAACTAGATGCGTGGCTGCTGAAGGACCCGATCCTGCAGTTACAAAATGCCATGATCGCTTCAGATCCTCAGGCGACGAGTCACATCGCCCTGGTGAGAGAACAAGTCAAACTAGAAGTCATTCAAGCGCGTGATCGGGCCCTGAGTTGGCCGGAGCCACCTGTCGAGGCTCGATTCGAGGATGTTTACTCGTGACTGACCTCATCAATTACCGCCAGATAATCGCAGTAGCAATCGCTGATGCGATGCGCATCGATCCCGATGTCATCTTGATCGGAGAAGATGTTGGCGCGGCCGGTGGTGCCTTCAAGACGACTGTCGGATTGTTTGACGAATTCGGTCCCGAACGTGTTCTGGATACGCCGATTTCAGAGCAAGCGATCGTTGGAGCTGCGCTGGGCGCGGCAATCACTGGTATGCGTCCCGTTGCGGAAATCATGTTCGCGGATTTCGCTGGTGTTTGTTTCGATCAGATCGCCAATCAAGTCGCCAAGTATCGGTACATGACCGGTGGCCAAGTCTCGGTACCGATGACCATCCGCATGGCCAACGGGGCCGGTTCTGGTTTCGGCGCTCAACATTCGCAGCCCGCAGAGAACTGGTTCCTCAATGTTCCTGGGCTCAAGATCGTCGTTCCGGCAACAGTGGAAGACCTCTACGGGCTACTGCGCTCAGCAATTGCAGATGACAACCCTGTGCTGGTGTTTGAACACAAGAATCTCTTTGCCATCAAAGGTCATGTGCCTTATGGGGAGACTGAGTTCGTACCGATCGGTGTTGCTGCAGTTGTCCGAACCGGCTCGGATGTGACGATTGTCGCGACCCAGCAAATGCGGTACCGGGCAGTCGAGGCCGCAGCGATTCTGGAAACCGAGGGCATTAGCGCTGCGGTTATTGATCCGCGAACGCTCGTTCCGTTCGATGATGCGACTGTCATCAGCAGCCTTCAGGAGACGTCAAGACTGCTGGTTGTTCAAGAGGCACCCGAATCAGGAAGTTGGGGGGCAAGTCTGGTGAGCCGCGTGGTCACAGGGCATTTTGAACTCCTTGACGCGCCACCTGTCCTCATTTCCGCCGAAAACATTCCAGTGCCTTATGCCGCCGACATGGAGGAGGCGTGGTTGCCGAGTGTCCAGGACATTGTTAGTGCAGCCCGCAAACAGTGTGCGTATTAGCGCTCGGCTGACTCGTCCGACAATTTCAGCGTGCGCACGTGTGTTGTGGACTATTACTAGCCCGACATGTGCCGTGGCTTCCCGGTGCAACCTGCGACGACATGAACCTCCGGTGCTGTCGGAGCGAGTTGAGTCTGGCAGGCTCGTCCTATGACACTCGACGTGCACTCAGGACCGTGGACCACCGCCGACATCGAGGCGTGGCTTGAGCAGACCGTTGTGCCGCTGCGCTTGGCGACATCGGGAAACAGTGGCCCATTGGTTCAGTCCGTTTGGTTTGACTACAGCGAAGGCTCGCTTTGGTGTGCCACTCAGGGGGATTCCGTGTTAGCCAAGAGAATTCGACGTGATAGCACGGTGGGCTGGGAGGTTTCTCCAGATCTGCCTCCGTACAGGGGAGTCCGTGGCAAGGGGCAGGCCGAACTCGTGGACGAAAGAGTTCGGGTCGAGGCTGTACTCAACCGGCTCGTTGATCGTTACGGGCAGGCTGGCACGCCACTGGCCGAATGGTTGGTGCGCCGTATAGATAGCGAGATCGCCGTATGCATTTCTGATTTGCGCGTCTCGTCCTGGGATTACAGTCCGCGCATGTAAGTCTGTGTTTCTCCGAGTGGCGATGGTCAAACAGGTAACGTCGCAAGAACTAGGCCAGCAGATGGACGCACGACGAGATGGGGAGCTTGTGATGTCAGAACATGGAGTGCAGGGCGAAGCGCTCGAAGCACTGACGACACGGCGTGCTGAACTAATCGCCCAGTACATCAAGCCACGCGCCGATAGGCCGGTTAGCACGAGTCGAGGCGTGCATCACGTCGCCCTCATCAGTTCCGATGTAGAGCGCACGATCCAGTTCTACGACGGATTGCTGGGCTTCCCGCTGTTGGAGATCTACGAAAATCGCGATTACCGCGGCTCGTCTCATTTCTTCTTTGATCTCGGCAATGGCAATACGCTCGCCTACTTTGATCTGCCAGGTGTTCCGTTGGGCGAGTATCAAGAGGTGCTTGGTGGCATTCACCACATGGCGATAGCGATAGCCCCAGAGCAGTGGGAAGCAGCCCGTGCACGATTCGATGACGCCGGCGTGGAGTACATGCACGAATCAGGTTCGTCGCTTTACTTCCGTGGGCCGGATGGCGAGCGGCTCGAACTCATCAGCGATCCATTGATGACGATGTATGGCCTCGACATTGGCTGAAACGTCCCCTGCGTCACAGATGAGTCGCAAGCTTTTCGCGTCGGTTGACCTTGTTGCACCAGCGCTCGCGGTGTACGGCGTGGTCGCGCTTGTATGTGCTCTCTTGCGCACGCCCTGTTGGCTGGCGGTTGTGGCAGCGACCTTGGCGACTGTTTTCACAGTCCGTCGATTGATGGCGGCCGATTCAACTCAGGAACCAACGCGCAGTGCCGTAGCTATGGTTGCAACGGTTTGGGTTGGCGTCACCGGCTTTGTCATCTTCTGCTGTGTCACCGCAGGGCAATGGTTCATCATCGAGCGTGATCCGGGCTTCTACTCGACCACAGGTCGATGGTTCGCCGACCATAACTCGTTCCCTCTCGAATCGGGCACCACCGCTATAACCTCGGCAGTTCCCGGATTGACGGCAGCGAGTTACGCCTACGTTCAACTGCCCTCCGGCAACATCTTGTCCCAAGGTGGCCCGCTGCTGCCCATCTTGCTTGGCCACTTTCAGCGACTGCTGGGTCCGTATGGACTCATGTGGGGGAATGCGATCCTGACCGGGCTGGCTCTTGTCGCACTTTTTGCGTGGGCGCGTCGGTTCCTACCGAGCTGGTGGGCGGTAGTTCCTTCGCTGACGATGGCTGTGGCACTGCCAACTTTGTACGTTGCCCGCAGCGCCTTCAGTGAAGGAGCAACGATGGTGTTGCTCTTTGGCGGGCTTGCACTGCTCACCCGCGCACTACAACGTGCGGATTCCCGAATGGCTTGGATTGCCACGGCAACCATGGGCGCCACGACATTCAGTCGCCTCGACGGTGTGGCAGTCGGCGGACTGGTCGCCGTTGCGGCAACGGGGATCTGGGTACTCGGATCTGACCGCGAGCCATGGAAGGCGCGGCATGTGGCTTATCGAGCGGTGATCCCGGCCGTCGTCGTTCCGTTCATTGCGATATCCATCTACGCGATTACGACGCCCGAGTATCTGTTTCGATTGCGTTGGGAAACCGCTTCCGAGTTCATCGGACTCGTGCTCGGCGCGTTCATTGTTACCCGCCTAGCAAACAACATCATGCCCATTCGAGGATGGATTTCAGCTCGAACGTCGACCCATGCTGATGTCCTGTACCGCGGTGTCACGTGGCTGTGCACCATCGCTTTCCTATTTCTCACCTCCCGACCATTGTGGGAAAAGGTTCGCCTCACACTTGATCTCAAGGACGGATATCAGCACGAAGTTGCCCTTGTGCAAATGATGAACGGGCAGGTGCCGGACCAAGCCAGAACATATGACGAGCTCACGACGGTATCCACCGCCTGGTACTTCGGGTGGTTCGTGCTGGGCTTATCCGTGGTTGGTCTGGTCTGGTTCGCCTTACGCAGTAGGTCCGAGGACAGAGATTCTTGGGCGCCGATTTTGGGTAGTTTTGGAGTTCTTCTCCCACTCTATTTTTGGGCTTGGCACATCACACCGGATCAGTTGTGGGCGTCGAGGCACCTGCTGATGCTGGGTTACCCCGTTCTCATTCTGCTCGCGACATTTGCTGCATCTCGGCTTAGCGGACTCATTCCCGCCAGCGGCGGACTTCTCCCAATTCGGGTAACTGCAGTCGCGATTCTTGTCGCACTGTTCCTGGTGCCGACGATGTTGACGACCAAACCCGTAGCACTCGTTCGTCAATACGACGGCATGGGCACCATGATCGGCAAGACGTGTGACCTCATCGCTGCGAAGACAGTTGATCCCGAACACACCGTTGTCTTGATCACCGGGGGATACGCAGGGGCACTGCAAACTCCCATGAGAATGTTCTGCGAGGTGCCCGTCGTAAGGACCGAAGCGTTCACCGGTCCCAAAGCCGCATCGGCCGTCATAGATTTGAAGCGTTGGGCACAGGCCAACCGGTGGCACATCATCAACGTGGAAGCTGACCCAGGAATTGGCTCAGCAAGTTCGGGGGATTCGGAAGTCGCACAGACTGTCACTTTGTACTGGCGAACCTTGGACTCGGCGCCAAGCAAGACGTTTGACAGGTCTTACCTCGTTACGGTCGATGCGCTCTCGCCGTGATCGGAGTTTGCGTTATCGATGTCGAAATTGCGGCGCAGCGAGGGATCTACGCGCTCGTAGTGGGAGGGCTCAACGCCGAGAGTAAGTTCAATGCGTCGAACTCGTTCGAGCGTGCGCTGTGAAACGACTCTGGTCGAGGCCATCAGATCTGCAAGAACACCGAGGCTGAACATCTGCACGGCGGCGATCAGGAAGACGGATCCAAGAATGACGGACTGCAGGTGCGCGCCCCCTGAATTGGTAACGGTGGAGATGACGAACGGCAGCCAACAGATAGCTGCCAAAATCACCAAGACGAGTGCCGTACCCCAAAATAAGCGCAGAGGCTCATAACCTGCCCAGACTCGAAAAATCGCAAGCGAGTTTCGCCGCACGTACGAGCCCGTTGAATTGAAAAGCCGCGATGGACGAGCCACATCATTGCGTGGCACAGAAACATTGCTGATGGCGACGAGGTTCTTACCGGCCTGAATGAGGCTTTCAAGGGTGTACGTGAATTTCGTTACGACCACAAGTTGCAGCGCCGCTTCACGGTTGTACGCGCGAAAGCCGCTCGTCGCGTCCTGTACGTCCGTTCCGGACGCCCACTGAACTACCCGGGTGCCAGCCTTTTGAAGAAACTTCTTAATGGTGCTGAACTCGGCGACGTTACTGACGTCTCGATCTCCGACGACCATGTCGGCTTCGCCCGAAAGGATCGGTGCGACAAGGGCAGGGATGGCCGATGAGTCGTACTGATTGTCCGCATCGGTGTTGACGATGACGTCCGCGCCGAGTTTGAGGCACGCATCGAGGCCGGCCTGGAACGCACTTGCCAGGCCCTTGTTGTGAGTGAGTCGGACGATGTGATCAACGCCGTACTCGCGCGCAACATCGAGGGTGCGGTCGGTCGAGCCGTCATCGATGACAAGCCATTCGACCTTGTCGAATCCGTCGAGATGACGAGGCAACTGTGACAATAGAGTCGGAAGTTGCTCTTCCTCATTCAGACACGGAATCTGGATGATCAATGTGGGCACGCGTATCTCCAAAGCCAGGACTTGGTTCAGAGTAGGTCATGAGAGCCTCCTGATCACAGTCGATGGCTCCATTGCGCAGCCAACCTTGCGCTAACTGCGCATCCGATTGGCGCAAGATAGGGTTGCCACTGATGCGAATAGTCATTGTGGGCCCAACCCATCCGTTCAAAGGTGGGATTGCCCAACACACCAGCGAGCTGGCCAGGCAGTTGTCCGGTGCCGGCCATGAGGTAGCGGTGATTTCATGGAAATCCCAGTACCCGACCCGCTTGTACCCAGGTGAGTTGGTCGTTCCTGACGGAGCGCAAGAGGTTCCCCTGGCTGTTCCTGTGCATCGGATCATGGATTGGTACGACCCGTCGTCGTGGTGGCAGGCAGGTACTCGAGCCCAGGCCGCAGACCTCGTTGTCGTTGCCCATTCGAATCCATTTCAGATTCCGGCGTACCGCTCTTTGTTGACGAGTGCCTCACGCGTAGCGCGTACGCCGACCCGCGTCTTGATCGCACACAACGTCACTCCACACGAATCCTCACGGTGGCAGAAACGGGCAATTGATTCGTTTCGAGGTGTAATCGATGTGGTGCTTGTTCATAGCGACGATGAACGTATAGACGCGCAGGAACACTTCCCATCTGCCGATATTCGATGTGTGCCGCTCGCGCCACATGGGCCAGCTATGACAGCGTCCACCACAACCGTCGAGGCCAAGACTGTTCGGAATGCAGACGATCAGATCGACTTGTTGGCATTTGGTTTCATCAGGGCTTACAAGGGCTTACCTCTACTACTTGACGCGGTGGCGTCAGCTCCGCAGATTCGCGTGACGATTCGTGGGGAATGTTGGGACGATGACCTCGACGCGCAGCTGCGCCAGATGGTTGATCGTCCGACGTTGCAGGGTCGCGTCGATTATCGCAGCGGATACGTACCCGCCTCGG
>JBAXUN010000078.1:0-10769 GCA_037129655.1 Actinomycetes bacterium | reverse complement strand
TGATTGACTAACGCACGCACACCAGACGTGAAAAATGCGTTGGCCCCCGACTCGTGTGAGTCGAGGGCCAACGGTTTAGTTCAGGTGCTACACGCGTGGCGTGTGCTGGCCAAGGTGCTTTGGTGCTTCGTGACCAGTGGTAGCAAGGAACGCTGCACGGGCGGCAGCGATGGCCGTCGTGCGTGCGGTCTTTGCTGCGGCGACGGCTGCACTGCGTGCGGTCTTAGCGTCGATCACGGTCTGATCGGCGTCAAAGGCCGTCTTGGCTGCAACAACAGCCATGTGGAAGGCATCAGCGGCGGCCGAATCCTTCGCGCTGGCGTTCCACGCAGCGATCGCGGTGTTGACCGCAGCGCGACGAACAGATGCCGCGTGCGAGATTGCTGAGCGGTATGCCTTCTCGGCGGCAGTCTTGTCAGTTCGCGACTGCGCGTTGGCGTTGTGGATCGCGGTGCGGAGTGTGCCGAGTGCAGCAGCATCCGCTGGGTTGGTGGCTAGGTCGAAATTTGCGAACGCGGCGTCCACTGACTGCTGCCATACACCGGCGGCCGCCGAGATTGCAGCGTCACGGGTTGCGAGCGGAGCGATGATCGCGGAAGCGAATGCCAGCTTCGCGGCGTCGATTGCTGCTGGGTCTCCAGAGGTCTTGACGATCGCATCGCGAGCTGCCTTGGCATTGATCACGACAGGGTCACTCTTGAAGGCGTCGCGAGCGGCGTGAACTGCGTTGCGGTAGGACGTGTTAGCGGCCTTGATGGCCTCGCGAAGGGCCTTCTTAGCCGGATCGTTGGCATGGGACGAGTTGCCGCCGTGCTTGTGTGCGGCGTGGCCATGTCCTGGGCTAGCGAAAGCAGCACTAGCTGGAACCATGAGGCCAACGGCCATGACCGTAGCTACGCCAGCAAGGGCGGTGCGGCGAATTGTGATTCGCATAATTGATTTCCTCCAGTTCGAGGCCAAACGCGGATGTTTAGCCGTCGCTACACCCACCTTCGTCACGAAGACACGGCAAACTCAAGCCAAAACGACCCAATGGGCTAACTCAGCGGAGACTCTTTACTGGTTCTTGGAAAACTCAACCGAATCTGGGTCAAGGGAGGTCGGTTGTGCGGCTGGGTCGCCGGGGGTTGGTTGGGGCCGGCATCCCTGGCACGCGAAAGCCGCGCTGCCAGAGATAGCGGACACCGAGCCAGTACCAGATGGTGGTGACGCCGAATTCACAGATGTACAAGACGGACTGAGCCGGTCCGCTAATGTCGGCGTGCACCCACTGGTCGAAAATCGCGACAATTTCCTTCGGGGTACGGACGCCTCCGCTGATCAAAAGCAGGGTCACGAGGGTTAGAGATACGGACTTAGACCATTCGTGAGCTCCCTCGGGGCTCACGTGCGCCAAGATCCGAGCGGCAATGATCACCGAGTCAGCAACGATCAAACTCTCCCGTGCACTGAGCCAGTTGTTTCCGCTTAGCAAAATCAGGAGCAGGAACAGATTCCAGGCCGTCAGCAGGAACGGAATGGTGATCAGGTACTGGATCACGTCACGACGACCCGCGCGCCACTGACCGTCGGGCGTTTCGGTCAAGACGATCCGCGGACGTTGAATCGCTGGGTAGCCAGCCACCGCAACGAACATCGCCATGGTGATCGTCAGCGACAATCCAATGACGTCCGGCGCGGTAACGCTGAGCCTGGTAACGCCCTGCTGCCATGGAAACGCAGTCAGACGCTACCGGTTCAATGGATCAAGAGCGAGAGCAGGTGTTACTCGCCCACCACCGGGCTTGGATCAGGATTTCCGTACAGGATGTCGTCCGCATCGACGATGCGATATGCGTAGCCCTGCTCGGCCAGGAACCGTTGACGATGGGCCGCGAAATCGGCGTCCACAGTGTCTCGGGCGACGACGGCATAGAAGCGTGCAGTTCGGCCGTCAGCCTTTGGGCGCAGCACTCGACCCAAGCGCTGAGCCTCTTCCTGTCGGGATCCGAACGATCCCGAAATCTGAATAGCCACACCGGCATCAGGTAGGTCGACGGAGAAGTTCGCGACCTTCGATACGACCAGAACGCGCTCCTCGCCAGTGCGGAATGCCTCGAACAGCCGCTCCCGCTCCTTCACCGGGACTTCACCGGTGATCAGCGGGGCTTTCAAGCGCGCGCTCATCTCGTGTAACTGATCGAGATACTGACCGATTACCAGAATGTGTTCTTCCGGGTGACGTTCGATCAACTTCTCCACGACGCGGTACTTACGATCCGTCGACGCGGCCATGCGATAGCGCTCATCGGGTTCAGCGGTGGCGTAGACGAGGCGCTCACGTTCGTCGAGCGTTACCCGCACTTCGACGCAGTCGGCCGGGGCAATGTAGCCCTGAGCCTCGATGTCCTTCCACGGTGCGTCGTAACGCTTTGGCCCGATGAGGGAGAACACATCACCCTCGAGGCCATCCTCGCGGACGAGGGTTGCTGTCAGGCCGAGGCGTCGCCGTGACTGAATATCAGCGGTGAAACGGAAGATAGGTGCGGGAAGGAGATGAACCTCGTCGTAAACGATGAGGCCCCAGTCGCGTGAATCGAACAGCTCGAGGTGCTGGTACATGCCCTTGCGTCGCGTTGTCATGACTTGGTACGTCGCGATTGTGACGGGCCGAATGTCCTTGGTAGTACCGGAATATTCGCCGATCTCATCCTCGGTGAGCGATGTGCGTTTGAGCAGCTCCGAACGCCACTGACGCGCGCTAACAGTGTTCGTCACCAGGATCAACGTTGTTGCACCGACGGCAGCCATTGCAGCTGCGCCAACGATCGTCTTGCCGGCGCCACAGGGGAGAACGACGACGCCCGATCCGCCGTGAACGAAACCTTCGACAGCTTCCTTCTGATACGGACGAACCTCCCAACCGTCTTCCTTCAAAGCGATTGCGTGGGCTTCGCCATCGACATAGCCAGCGAGATCCTCAGCCGGCCAGCCAAGCTTGAGCAAAACCTGCTTTAGGTGCCCACGTTCGGATGGATGAACGATGACGGTGTCTTCGTCGATGCGCGCACCCATAAGTGGCTGAACCTTCTTGGCTCGCAGCACCTCTTCAAGAACTGCGCGATCGAATGCACGAAGCACCAAGCCGTGGGCCGGGTCCATCTGAAGTTGGAGCCGGCCGTATCGGCCCATCGTGTCCGCGACGTCCACGAGTAGCGCATGAGGAACGGCGTAGCGCGAGTAGCGCAGGAGAACGTCGACGACGCTCTCGGCATCATGCCCAGCGGCACGGGCATTCCATAGTCCGAGTGGGGTCAGCCGGTACGTATGGATGTGCTCAGGCGCTCGTTCAAGCTCAGCAAAGGGTGCGATTGCGTGACGGCATTCGGCCGCTAGTTCGTGGTCGATTTCGAGAAGCAGCGTCTTATCGCTCTGGACGATCAAGGGTCCGTCAGTCATCCGATGATTCTCTCACCGGTAAGGCGGGGGCACTAATCGGCGTTGTGCGGGCCCATTGCATGGCCGACCCAATACGGTTGTGCTGTGAATTCCCCCTCAATGATCAGCACCGAGTTACGTGCTCAGGCTTGGCGCGATGCCGATGCTGCTGCGTCTCGATCTGGTGTTGTGGTGCGGGTGCTCATGAGCATCGATCAGTTTGATGAGGCGCGAAGCGTATTTGACGCGGTCTGGCCAACCCCACCAGGCGGTACTGAGATCACAGCGCCATTCATCAAAGCGCTTGTTCATGCCGGTGGCTACATCGGCGGCGCATATGCAGACGACCGCATCGTGGGGGCAACCCTAGGCGTCGTTGGGCGCAGTCGAGCAGACACTGGCTGGCACACTCACCTGCACTCTCATGTGGCCGCCGTGTTGCCTGACTTCGCCGACCGTGGTGTCGGTGCGGCGATGAAGATTCATCAGCGAGCGTGGGCACTCGAAAACGATCTCGATCGCATTGATTGGACGTTTGATCCGCTGGTGAGACGGAATGCGAAGTTCAATCTCGCCAAACTCGGTGGTGCCGGCATCGACTACATCGAGGACTTCTACGGACTGATGTCAGACGCCATAAACGCAAACGATCGCAGCGATCGGATCGTCCTTGCCTGGGATATCGCTTCGGATCGCGTGCAACGTGCACTGCGTGGTGAATTAGCCCCGCAGCCGCGTGCACAGTGGCTTGACCGTGGAGCGGAGATCGCTGTTTCTGCCGCGGACGATGAAGAGCCAATCGCACATGCGACGACTGCTGCCGTGCAACTTGTGGCACTCCCGTACGACATCGTTGAAATCCGTCAGGCAGATCCTGACGCCGCGCTACGGTGGAGATTGGCTGTTCGTGCGGCCCTTTATCCGGTCATTGCAGCCGGTGGTCGGCTCGTTGGTTTAACTCAAGAGGGAGACTACGTCGTGGAGGCAGCATCATGAAGATCGACAAGGTCGTCATTCATCACGTCGAGATGCCTCTCGTGCGTCCGTTCCGAACATCGTTTGGGGTTGAGTACGTCCGACACGTCGGGCTGATTGAACTTACGACAACCGACGGCGTCGTTGGCTGGGGCGAGTGTGTGTCGTCACCTCAGCCGACGTATAGCCATGAGTTCAACGACGCTGCGGTATTGGCCATGCG
Source organism: Actinomycetes bacterium (assembly GCA_037129655.1). GTDB lineage: Bacteria > Actinomycetota > Actinomycetes > S36-B12 > CAIYMF01 > Longivirga. The sequence continues at coordinate 6,154 of JBAXUN010000078.1, read as the reverse complement.
CGATCACCTGCTGCCTCGCCTAGCTGGCCGTGAGTTCACCGCCGAAGACGTGCCGAATGTTTTTAGTCCTGTCCGCGGCCATCCGATGGCCCGTGGTGCGCTGGAAATGGCGGCGTTGGATGCGCAGTTGCGTCAGGCTGGTCAGTCGTTCGCCTCGTACATCGGTTCAACACGAACGGAAATCCCGTGTGGAGTATCTGTCGGCATCCCAGTTGACGACTCGATCGATACGTTGCTTGACCATGTGAATGGATACATCGAGCAGGGTTACCGTCGCATCAAACTCAAGATCCAGCCCGGATTCGATATCGAACCAACACGTGCCGTGCGTTCGGCCTGGCCAGAAATCCCACTGCAAGTCGATGCCAATCAGGCATACAGCCGCGATCACATCGACTACCTTGCGGGGCTCGACGAATTCAACCTGCTACTGATCGAGCAGCCGATGCATGAGGACGATCTCGTCGCTCACAAGTGGCTCGCAGATCGCATCGAGACCCCTGTCTGCCTTGACGAATCGGTGATCTCGGTCAATAACGCCGAGTCATTGATCGACTTTGGCGCCTGCGAAATTGTGAACATTAAAGCTGGACGGGTCGGCGGGTATCTCGAAGCCAAGAAGATTCACGATATGGCGTTCGCTCGAGGTATCCCGGTGTGGTGCGGTGGCATGGAAGAGACCGGGGTCGGACGTGCGGCAAACATGGCCTTCGCGTCGCTGCCAGGGTGCACCCTTCCGGGTGACACGAGTGGCTCAGATCGCTTCTACGCACCAGACGTCACCGAACCGTTCGTCATGGGTGCCGACGGAATGATGCAAGTGCCGACAGAGCCTGGCATTGCTCGGGTTCCGATCCCAGAGATTCTTGCCTCGATCACTGTTGCCACCGAGGTGCTGGCCTAAAGCTCAGCTAGACGCGACGGGAGCGACGCCGGTAATGCGCGCAACGGTAAAGGTGCGTACTTCAGCGGATCGTAAGTCGTAGGCGGTGAGAAATCCGCTGTCGAGTTTGATGGGTTCAACAACCCGTTCGGTCGTCGTTCCTGAGTTGTCTGCGTACCCGATCCACAGTGGACGCGACGCTTCTAACGCCTGACGTAATGCGTCCATCGTTTCAATCGTGCTCGACCGGTGAAGTCGACCCGATCCGATTGCAGTTGGCACATCAGCTGGCTTCGATTCACTGGCAGTGTCGCCTGCACGTAACGCCCGTACGGCCGCTGAGGTAAGTGCAGGTGAAGCGGCCGGTGGTTCGACGGACAGCCGGGGCGGACGTGGACGTGGGGGAGTGCGCCGCTCTTTCGGACGCCTCACAACGACGGCTCCTTCGGAGTTCTCCGCACTCGGTGCAAAGCCTGCCTCACGTAGCCGCTCGAGCACGTTGTCTACTGGGTTGGTTGTGGCGACAACGGTTTCGGCTAGTCGGATGAATCGCAGATTGGTCAGTCGTCGATCGGCCATGATCTCGGTGAGGATGGTCGGATCGTCACAGCGGATATAGCCGGTGGCCACGCCGACGCGAAGTGAACCGTGTCTGCGTGCCGCATCGTGCACCAGATACTCGAGCGGCTGTGGGACGGGTGTGCGCGACTTCATGGTGAGCAGCGTGAGGATTTCTGTTGGCCCTCGACCGGCGTCCAACCCACGACGAATCGTCGCGTCGGTGAAGCGATAAACCGTTGCGCCACCAGTGGATTCGACGTCTGCGATCAAGGCGATTTCGCGGCTCAGCTCGGGTTCGAGAGGGCCGGGTGCCACGGCCGTTAGGTCTGCTTGCAACAGGATGTGGTCCACCAGAGCCGGAAGTGACTTCTCCAGCGCGACGATAACGTCCGGTGAGCCGGTCGGCGCTCCACCCATCCGATGTGCAGTGCGCGCTTCGTTTGCCGCTTCCTGAGCGGAGGTTGTTCGCAGAAGAGCGCGACCGTGCTCTGACAAAGCGCCAAGTCCGGTAACGCCAATGCGTTCGGCTTCCGACGGTGTGGTTTCAACGACCAGTTGCCACAGGTCCGACGTTCGTCGCGGTCGACGCCACTGCAATCGTTCGATCAGGGATGCGTGAGCCGGTGATTCACCGGGTCCGAGTTCTACGAGTTCGTCAAGAATTGATCGACGGGCGTCGGGGGTAAGTGATCGATCGAGATCTCTAGCAAGTGCATTGATCCGCGTACCGGTTTCGTCGCGCCCGGAAACAAGCGCCGGTGTTCGTGTCATGAGCAGCCAAGCCTGAGCGATGAAAGACCATCGCTCAGCAACGTTTTGTTCGCGCCAGGCATCGTATGTAGGTGTTGGGGTCCAGGCTTCATCGATATCGCCGTCAGCACCGAGCAATCCAGCAGCGTATGCGACCTCGATGAGGAGTGCGGCGGCATCTTCGTCAACATCAAGGGATGCGGCGGTTCGAGTGAGATCGCGCACCGCCAGTCCACCGCTGCGCAAGACGGCTGGTGGTGCGGCCGACCACAATTCGAGCAGATCTTCGAGTTGGCGCGTGAAGGAAAGTGCTTGCTGCCCAGCGGTGCGGTCGACGAGGTCGGCCGATCGTTGCGTGACCTCGATCTCGGGCGGCTCCGGCTGCGGATAGCGAATCAACACCCCGTCACGTTTCATCATCGCGATTTCACGTGGCACCACAACAGTGTCAGCGTTGATTGGCACCACAAGTGAATGTGCCAGCAGCCACTCGATCGGGGTACGTGCAGATTCGACCGTCACCCGACGTTCTGCTCCCTCAAGCCGACCAACCGGTGGACCCCAGACAAGTTTGTCGAGTGCATCGATGGCAGCAGCCGGCGCCTCTGCGAGCACGCGATCAAGTTCAGTGGGATCTTCTACGTAGACCGCGACGGCCCGTCGGCCATCGGCCATGGCTGGGCCGAGGCCGGCCGGATAGTTGCCAAGGGCTTCGCGCACCGGACGAATCACGTGAAGTTCGTCGTCGCCGCCCCACAGCAAGGCCAACGACCGTAGTCGCACAATCGCCTCGGAAATATGTGCGTCATCAACATCTGGCAGGCCCGCTGCCACAGCGTCCTTCTTAGCCGGATCACCTAGGCTGGCAAGTGCGTGCAACAGCTGAAGTTCGAATGTGGAAAGCCGGTCTAGGGCGCGGCTCGTTGATGGTCCACTTGTCGCCCGTGTGGCTAGGGCGCTGATATCGGCGGGCACGGGGTGAAGAAGATCGGGCCTGTGCGACAGGAGTGATTGCAACTCTTCATCGGTGCGCTGACGCAGGTCTTCGGCAAGTGAGCGAGGGCGAGACGTCCGCGATGAGCGGCCTTGCGTCGTCTCAGAAGTGCTGCCGGTGCCCATCTGACCTACGTTACGGGCGCATAGCCAAAGGTGCCAATCGGCAATGCCCACCCAGACGTTCTTCTCACGCCCTAGAGTTCTGTGCATCGTGATGAACGTGACTGATCGGTGACATGAAGGGGTAGTTGTGAAGATCCTCGTAATTGGTGGCACGCGCTTCGTTGGACGACACATTGTCGAAGCTGCCCTCGCCCATGGTCATGCAGTGACGATCCTGCACCGAGGCAAGTCTGGGGCAGATCTGTTCCCGACGAGTGAGCACCTGATCGCTGATCGCGATGGCGATCTGGGTCTCTTGGCCGATCGAAAATTCGACGCCACGATCGATGTGAGCGCCTACTTCCCTCACCAGGTTCGCAGTCTCGCGGCCGCCCTCGGCGATCGCGCGGGTCATTACGTCTACGTCTCAACGGTGTCCGTTTACGACAAGCCGCTAACGCGCGGTTACGACGAATCGTCGCCTCAGCTTGCGCCGGCTTCTGAAGATGTTGATGAGATCACCAACGACACGTACGGGCCGCTCAAAGTCACCTGTGAGCAGGTAGCCACCGAGTTGTTCGGAGATGACCTCACGATCATTAGGCCGACGTACGTCATCGGACCGTGGGATTACACCCGTCGGTTTACCTCGTGGGTTGAGCGCATCGCTGCCGGCGGTGAAGTACTTGCTCCGGGTGGGCCAAATGACCCGACGCAGATGATTGATGCGCGGGACATGGGTGATTGGATCATCGGCTTGATTGAGTCGCACACTCGTGGCGTTTTCCACGCAGTGAGCCCGTCGTCCACGTACACGTTTGGTGAGTTGCTGAGCGATGTCGTGCTGGCCGTAGGTCCTCCCGGCACGACACTCACGTGGGTCGACACGGATTGGTTGCTTGCCCAAGGCGTCGGTTACGACGAATTCCCGCTGTGGGCAGGGGATGATCCAGCCATTGACGTAATGACGGCCGATCCAGCCGCTGCGAACGCAACCGGGTTGACGGCGCGCAGCATCCGTCAGAGTTCTGCGCAAATCTGGGCGCATGTCTCGTCCAATCCGCCCTCCGAGCCCAGCACCCGGCTCTCTGACGAGCGCGAGGCAACGCTTTTGGCTGCCTGGCATGGGGTCGGATAGCCGAAAACACGGCTGATTTCGCTCGATCTCAAAATACGAGGTTGGTGGGATCGGTTTGTCCAGATAACCTATACGGACGCCCGAAACCGGGCTGCGCAGATCCGATTCCCGAAAGGGTGAGGGTCTGACGAAATGATCAGCGGTAAGGACGCGTGAGTACGGTGCCTACTGGCAAGGTTAAGTGGTACGACACGGAAAAGGGTTTCGGCTTCCTGGCAACAGAGGAGGGCGATGAGGTCTTCGTGCATGCATCAGCGCTGCCCGCAGGACTCGAGGCACTCAAGCCGGGGTCTAAGGTTGAATTTGGCATTGCAGACGGCAAGCGTGGTCCGCAGGCCCTGTCGATTCGCGTGCTCGATGCGCCGGTCAGCGTCACCAAAACCACGCGCAAACCAGCTGACGACATGGCCGTCATCCTCGAGGACCTCATCAAGCTGCTCGACAACGTGTCCAATTCACTTCGTCGTGGTCGCTACCCAGATGACAAGTCATCGAAGAACATCGCGGCGATGATGCGCAAGGTGGCTGACGATCTCGACGCATAAGTTCTACGAACTTCTTGGCTGAGGCGATCCCTTCGTGGGGTCGCCTCGCTATTTGTAGGGTCTGTACGTGACAATGGGGTTATGACCCCTGATGTTGACTCCGTTTTGGCTGGTGCGATCGAGCTCGCACGCGCCGCCGCATTGGAGACAGCAGATGCCGATGTCGTCGGCGCACACGTAGATCTCGCTGCCGATGGTGACTTCATGGTCACCCACTACTTCGAGAACACCTCAGTGGCCTATCGCGGCTGGCGTTGGGCTGTAACGCTGGTGCGCATACCCGACTCTGATGCTGTGACGATCGATGAGGTCGTCCTTTTGCCTGGTGCTGATTCATTGCTGGCGCCAGCTTGGGTTCCGTGGAACGAGCGGGTTCGACCAGGTGACCTTTCGCCGGGTGACCTGCTCCCAACGGAGCTAGAAGATCCCCGTCTCGAACCCGGTTTCACCGGAACCGATGAGTTAGACGAGATTGACGATCCCACCATCGCGCTAGGTCCCCTACGTCCTGAGCAGTGGCAGCTGGGCCTTGGGCGTGAGCGGGTGCTGTCGGCTTGGGGACGTGACGATGCTGCAGACCGTTGGGATGCGGGAGATTACGGACCGGATTCACCGATGGCCAAGGCCGCTCCAGGGTCGTGTCAATCGTGCGGGTTTGTGCTTCGCATCGGCGGCTCACTCGGTCAGGCATTTGGTCTGTGTGCCAACGCATTCGGTGCCGATGGTCGCGTCGTTTCGCTCAAGTACGGCTGTGGCGCTCACTCAAGCGTTCGTCCGATCGAAGGCACTGGTATTCCGGTGACGGAGATGGCCATCGACGAGATTCTCGCTGACACGCTCGTTCTCGATCCGGTTGTCGAGGTTGAGTTGGTGCTCGACGATGACATCTCTGATGTAGAAGATTCCGTGGACGCGCTCGAAGATGACGTGGATTCAGATGACGACGATCTCGTCGTTGAAGACAGTGTCGATGAGACTGACGATGTTGACGCGGACGAAGACGATGAAGAAGACGACGACGCGGATGACGACGAAGACGATGATGACGATGACGACGAAGACGATGATGACGACGACGACGATGATGATGACGACGACGACGACGACGACGATGACGCTGTGGAAGATGTCGATGAAATCGACGATGTCGAACCCGATGGGTACTTCGTCTAACTGCGT
>JBAXUN010000077.1:0-11061 GCA_037129655.1 Actinomycetes bacterium | reverse complement strand
TGCCCGTCTCAACCGCACCGACCACACCAGTCGTCATTCCCGCTCAGCCGTAACGTTCTGCCGCGGCCGCGAGCGTAGGCCCGAGAAGCCTACGCAACCGTTACTGCATGGGTTGCTGTCAGCCCATTCGTCGTCTTCACAACCACCGTGTACGTGTGGGGTGTGTTGCCCTTGGTCTTCGACTTCGACTCAGATGCAGAGTCCTCGCGGCCTGAGGGGTTGTTAAGTGAACATTGCAACCACGCCACCACGCCGGGCTGAGCCGGTACGGAGCACGACGTCGCTATGCCGTCGCGGAAAAGCGTCGCTGTGCCGGCCCGTTCCGCGGCGTTAATGAGCACCGGTGCGCGCAACTGGCCACCTGTACTCACGATGTCTTTGGTGAACGCAATCGCAGGCACGCCAACGATAATCGTCGCCTTGGCAGTCACAGCGTGACCGCCACCGGCATTACCACCACCGGCATTACCGCCACCGCCGTTGTGGCCGTCCTCGCCTGACTCGCTGTGGCCGGAGTCGTCTCCGTGTGAGCCCGACGAGTCGCCTTTGTCATCGGATTTTGACGATCGCGTGCCTTTGTCGTCTTTGGGCGAACGGTTGCTCGCATCGCCCTTCGACGACTTATCCGCATCCTTTGCGGGAAGCGAGACAGACGTTCGGTCGTCGGAGGTTTGCTGGCGGCCCTCTGTGGCCGAGGCGATCATTGGTGCACTCGCCACGATCGCCAGTGTGCCGACCGTCGCTGCCGCTACCCGAATCCATGTCGCGCTCATACTTAGAACGTCGGAGGGTTGCGCCGACTACTGAATGGGTGAGCGCGAAACTGTCTGCTTTCTCACCCGTTCGGCGCACGGAGCTGAACACTGGGCGTGAAGTAACCGCATCGGGCATCATCAAGGGCTGAAACAATCAGTGAACGGAAACTCAACGACAGATCAGGGGAGGGCGCATGACCGATGCACGGAGCGAGCTCCTCGCCAAGCGCGCCGACCTCGTCACACGGGCCGATGGCCTCACCGCAGCGCCGGTCGATACCGGCGGGATTTCATTCGGTAAGCGCGTCGGTGACGGCACCGCGATGGCCGTTGAACGGCTAACGAACGTCGCCGCGCACGAGCAGATCCTCGTCCAACTCGGCGAAGTCGATCGGGCGCTGGCAAAGCTCGACGAGGGCACGTACGGGCAGTGCGACACCTGTGGCGGCCCAATCCCCGAGGGACGCCTCGAAATCCATCCCTGGGCGATCCGCTGCGTCACCTGCGCCTCCGGTGGATAACTGATTCTCGCGGCAAGCAGGGCTGTAATCATTTCCCGATGTTCAAAGGTCAGTTCGGTATGGCATGTGCGTGTCACTCCGACCTATTATGTGACACATGGGAGATTTCGTGACACTTCGCGTTGGTCCGAAGAATCGGATTGTGCTGCCAGCTGCGCTTCGAGATGCGGCCGGGATCACGATAGGAAGTGATCTTGTCGGGCACGTAGACGAGATGGGTCGTCTCATACTTGAGACCCCTGCCTCTGTGCGGGCTCGGGTGTGGGATGCCGCACCTGGCGTCGAAGGCGACTCGGTGGCGGACGTGGCCGCCGCTCGGTCGGCGGATGGTGAAATCGCGCTCGAGGCCATCGCGCGCAGAATGTCGACCCCATTCGACGAGGCTGCTGGCGAGCGGCTACTCGCCGAACTTGGGCTGTGAATGGCCTCGAGCGGCGGATCGTCCTGGACGCGTCGGCCGCTCTCGAATGGATTCTGGGAGGGTCGGCTAGGGCACTCGTCGACAAGCTTCTGCCCGTGGCCGTGATTCCATCCTCAGGTCTAGCGGAGGTGCTTTACATCGCTCGGCTACGTGGGCATGGGATTGCGTCGTCTGAGTTGGCTGGCGCCCTCATGACGATGGGTGCTGCGGTTGAGCCAGTGATCACGCAAGACGCGATTCGGGCGGCTGACTTGATCGCCGCCAGTAAATCCGCATCGAGTCCCGCGGGTTCGCTGTCGTTGGGTGATGGACTGTGCATCGCCGTGGCAGAACGGCTCGAATTGCCAATCACGGGCGGCGATCTCTACTGGGAAACGTTGGATCTGCGCGTCAGGGTTCTGTCGTTTAGGTAATCGGGCCAGATATTGCTCTCTACAACGCGATCCTCGCCACGTGCGACCTCATCTTTCGTCTACCAAATCACGCCCGCATGCGTTCATCGGCAATCACCACGAACGACGGCATCATGTCACGGCTCGCCGTTCAGGGGCACTTCCCCTACAAGGTCTTTTGGTCAACGCAAGGCCCACGAATTGAAGCGATCTTCCCTCATCCCTAGCTAGTCGATGGCAATCCTGCTTCCAGTGATTATTTTCGGTTGCAACAGAGAAAGAGGCGTAGACTTTAGACGTGCCTGACACGTATGCGATCGACGATGAACGGGGCGTCGATATCGCCCGCATTCGAGAGCTCTTGGCCATGACGACCGCAGAGCGCGTTGCCCACATGGTCCGGGTCGCAAATGTTCTTCGCAGCATCGCCGATAGCGCAGAGGCTTCACGTCGTTGAACTTTGATCCCATTTCCGTGTGCCGGATCCTAGGTGAAGAGGGTGTTGAGTACCTAGTGGTGGGCGGGTTTGCGTCACTAATCCTTGGCTCACCTCTCCCGACCGAAGACATTGATGTCCTGCCCAATCGTGAGTTCACCAACCTCGAGCGATTGGCAGTTGCTTTGACGCGCATGAACGCACGCATCCGAACCGAAGACGAACCGGTCGATGTACGCATCGACGCACCGTTCTTGTTGAACATGCCGTTTATGCTGAATCTGGTTACCGACTTTGGCGTCGTCGACCTCACGTTCGAGCCGTCGGGTCCACTCGTGGGCTTCGCTGGTTGGAACGAGGCCGCAACGGATGAAAAGATCGCAGACGGATTAACAATCCGAGTGGCGTCCTTGACAGACATTATTGTGTCCAAAGAAGCGGCTGGACGACAGAAGGATCTACGGGCCCTGCCCTATCTGCGTTCACTACGCGATGCGCGCGAGGCGACGGAAAGATAGATCCGTCATCGTGGATCTTGCACCGCGAACACGGCGAAAGCGAGCGCGCAGAGTGTCGGTGACGGTGAACCGCTGACGGCGGCGAGAAGATAAGCGAGTGATTCCCTCTGATCCGCCGGATGCCCCGGAGACGAATGCCTCTCCGGCTAATCACCTTGCCAACGACATCAAAGAGCAGCTCGGAGTTCTGGAAGGTGAACGTCAGCCATTACGTGGGCGACGTGAGCCGATCCTGGGCCGACGCGAGGGTGAGTCAAAACTCGATGCCTACGATCGCATCTCTGGCCTACCTATCTTTATGTTCGGGACGTTCATCCTTATGGGCATGATCCTGAAGTTCGGGAGCAAATTCGACACGTCTGAAGGCGACACGATTTTCCTGATCGGCTGGCTCGGCTTCGTTATCGATCTCATCCTGCGATGGGTTTTCGACGACGAACGACGCACCTTTTTGCGTCGGCATTGGCTGCTGACCCTGGCCGTAGTTCTGCCCCCATTGCGACTCGTACTCATCGGCTACGTCGTCGTGCGGTTGGCTCGGTCACCTGCCCAGCTCCGTAACAGGCTGTCGTTGTACTCGCTCTACTTGACGATTCTGGTCATCACGTTTGGCGCAGTCACCGTGCTTGCTTTTGAAAAGCAAAACCCGCAGGCAAATATCAAGAACTATGGCCAAGCGCTGTGGTGGGCGCTTTGCACCATCGCGACGGTCGGGTACGGCGATTACACGCCCGTCACTACCGGCGGGCGCATATCGGCGACGATCGTCATCCTCACCGGTGTGGCCACCATCTCGATCGTTACCGCGACCGTCGCGTCCAGGTTCGTCAACGGCCCCACCAATGCAGTCGCAACTGAGGAGACGGAGGTGTCGATGGGTGACATTGAAAGCCGCCTCGCTCGCATTGAAACGGCGCTCGCTGCGCTTGCGGCCACCTCGACCATGAACCCAATCGCGACGAAATCTGGCGATTTTGCTGAGGAGAACGAGAGGGACGGAAGTTAGCGTAAGCACATGTTTTCGTCTGAGCCTCGCGTAATTTCCGCTGCCGCCCTGCTTGATTCAGAACTTGATTCGGCGCCTCTCGACCCAGCGACGATCATTTCCGGAGAGCCGGAGGTCTTCCATAAGGGCATTTACGAGGGCGACGATGTCACCGTTGGTATCTGGCAGCACGGGGTCGGCGTGAGCTCGGACGTCGAAGCGGACGAGATTTTCATCGTCCTATCCGGCCGTGCGACGATCGAGATCGAAAACGGTCCGACGCTCGAAGTCGGCCCCGGTGACGTGTGCTCCTATCCGCCCGGAATCGTGTCGACCTGGACCGTTCACGAGACCATTCGCAAGGTGTACGTGGTGCGTCCATGACACCGCGTCCGCGCGGGCCGCGACGCCTTCGGACCTGCGATTTCCCCGTTCAGACACGTCCCGACACCGCTAAGCGGGGGGTGAATGACATCGATGGGATTCACCCCGTAGGATGGCGTCGAGACGTAACGAGGGGCCTGCCGGCTCCGCGTGACATCTGCGCCTACGGATCCGTATCCCACAAAGTCAGGAGAACGCTGGATGGACGCCGCACACGCCGTCGACCCCCTGCGGTCGGGTGACGCTTTGTCTGAGCGGAGCCGTGCCATTATCGAATTCGAACGGCAGTGGTGGAAGTACGCAGGTGCCAAAGAGCAGGCGATTCGCGAGCTCTTTGACATGAGTGCAACGCGCTACTATCAGGTTCTCAACGGCTTGTTGGACGATCCGGCCGCCCTTGAATTCGACCCGATGCTGATCAAGCGCCTTCGTCGCATGCGCGCCTCACGTCAGCGTGCCCGTTCCGCCCGCCGTCTTGGCATCGAGCTGTAACCAACTCCCGCCGCCGGGGGGCCGCTGTGAGCACTGAGATTCACGACACCGGAGCAATCCCGCGCGTTCCCGACGCGTCCGCTGCATCAGAGGCATCGTCCGCCGATTGGCAAACCGACACTCTCGCCCAGCGCTTTGACACCCTGCCTGCCGCCGTGAAGGCCCAGCGCGAGACGCCTTTGTTTATGGATGCGCCACCGCTGGAGGCTGAGCCAGCTCCCGTCGTAGTGCCCGTGTCTTATCCGTCCTCGGATGCTGATTCGTTCTTTGATCGCACATGGTTTGAGACCGGTGCGATCAACGTAGACGAGCTGCGCGAACAGGCTGTCGTCGCTGAACCAGCCCCGATGCGCGTCGAACACGTGACGGTCACGCCGAACTATGTCGATCCGATTGCGGCGGGCCTTGCTGCCGAGCACGGGGTTGAAATCCCTGAGCCGGCCACTTTCGAGCCACCGGTGATTCCTGCCGTTTCTTACGACACGGCCATCTATCACGCCACTTCGGTGGAGCCGGTTGCCGTGGAGCCGGTGGCTGCTGAGCGGCCCATCGACGAACGTCCGGTTTTTGAACGGCCGATCTACGAGCCGGTCGAATTCGACGAGGCTGACGACTTTTTCGTTGCCGCACCTGTTGTTAGCGGTGAGATTCACCAAGATTTCGATCCGTCCCTATTCGCACCGCGCGAGGTGGCCGCTCAGGCCGTCACGGTAGAAGCTCTTGCCGCATCCTTTGAGACGATGGATCCGCCGAGCCCTGTGGTCGATCGCAGTTCGGAATTTGAGTCGTACTACTCCGATTACCAGCCTCCTGCCGAGCCGGCTCCTGACTACGCTGCCGAATCACCCGGCGATGCGTGGTACGTCGAACCGCCGTTCATCAAAGGCGAAGGCATCGTTCCTGTCGGCGGAACTCCGTCGCGTTGGGGGAAGCTACTCGTGCCCATTGCCCTTGGTGCCGTAGCGATTATGGCTCTGATCGCTGGTTGGACTCACTTCCAAAATAGCAACACTGAGACCAACGTAGTTGTCGCTCCGACGAATCAGCCTGCGGCTTCTACGGTCCCCACTCCGCCGATCGTGCCGCCGGTCCCGGTTGTCCCGACCCCGGTTATCTCGATCGTCCCGACCATCCCCACGCCGGCTCCGGTAGTTCCGACCCCCGACGCATCATCGGCGGCTCCCGTCGTTGCCGGTGACCGCAGCGTTCCGGTTGTTGTACTCAATGGTTCGGGTACGAGCGGGCTTGCCGCGAAGGTCGCCGATGATCTGCGTGCGAAGGGCTGGAAGGTTGTGTCAGTGGGCAACTATTCCAAGACTCCCGCCACGCAGACCACCGTCTACTCGCCAGGGCCACGAACGGCATCTGCGACGATGCGCAGGGACGTTCCTCAGTCATCGTTGACTCACAAGCCACTACCGGGCATGTCCAAAACACAGATCACGCTCGTAATCGGCTCGGACTACTCCGCTTAAACGGGTCGGTTCTGCCTGCGTGCTGAACGGGTTGACTGTTCGACGTACCCGCCCTTTGTCAGATCTGCGCGTCGCTCAAATACGTTGCGGCTGTAGTAATCCCCGGTGCGGATCAGTGACCACAAGCAAGCAAGCCAGTACAGAGGTAGGAAGAGCACCACACACGCCGCCCACTGAGATGCGTGTGCGGCCTCGTGTTCGAACAGCTCAGTTGTGAGCGGGATATGTTCGGGCACGATCACGACGTTGCCGATCGTCACTCCACCTGCGAAGCGGAATCGACGCGTCACGTTCGTAGCGATGACCAATCCGTCAGGTCCCGATGTCAGCGATCCACCGCGCACTTTCACAATCGCCATCCCCGCCACAGTGGACAGGTTCAGGGCGTTCACCCATTGACGAATGCGGTGCCTTGCCTTCATGACGTTGCGAGTTCACGGCCCCGGTCGAGATATTCGGTGACCGTGTTCATTGGCGGGTGCTCAGTGGTCATCGTTGTGCTTACGGCAGCGGTGAAACCATCAGCGCCACGGGCGAACTGAGTGAGCGTGGTGCCGAACTCGTCGAGTCGCGTTAGATCGCCGCGGCGTTCGAGCCGTTCAAATGCAGTGCGCAAAATCTCCGCAGCCATCCGAGACAAGCTGACCTCGTCCTGATGGCGATGTACGCGCACGCCGAGATCAACCTGGGCAAGACCGGCCAAGCCGCGTCGATCCAGGGTGTCGGTAAGCAATCCGATTTCCACACCGTATCCACAGGGGAACGGGAGTTCCTCGAGCAGTTCGCGCCGCGCGGCGTACTCACCGGCGAGTGGCTGAATGATTCCCGCGAGCTCAGGCCAAAGCAGGTTCAACAACGGCCGCGCCATCAACTCCGTCACCCGACCGCCGCCCGCGCTCACCACCGTTGAGCCCTCGACGAGGGGCCTTTCGTAGACAGCCTTGACGAGCGCTACCTCGGGGTTAGTGATGAGCGGACCCATGAGCCCGGTGATGTAGGACGGGGTGAACGACTGTAAATCTGCGTCGATGAAGACGACTAGATCGCCACGGGTGACCGCGAGTGAGCGCCACATCGCGTCGCCCTTACCCGGAATGGACGGCAGTGTGGGGAGAATGTCAGCGCGGAATTCGACGCGTGCGCCAGCCGCCGCCGCGACCGCAGCAGTGCGATCGGCTGATCCACCGTCGATGACGACGAGTTCGTCGACAAGACGGCGGTGTTCGGGGGCGGCGGCACCCAAAACGTGGTTGATCTGCTGCACGATGCGACCGATCGTGGGCTCTTCGTTGAGAGCGGGCAACACGACGGACACTGTGGTGTCGCCTTTGGTGGCGAGCAGCAGATCGTGAGTCCAGTCCTCGGCCTTACTGGTGCGGTCTTCAAACCACGCTTCGGCGTCGGCTCGCATGATTTACTCCCTCACCAGAATCTGTCTCACATTTCGGACCCGAGTCGTTTACTAATATGACGCTGTCGTACAGTCTTACTTAAGTCCGAGATGTTCGCGCATCAAACGGGCGGGTAAAATGTCACACACAACTTCATATGTAGCTCATCCAGAGGGGCAGAGGGATACGGCCCTGTGAAGCCCCGGCAACCAACCGGACACCTCTTCGTGAAGCGAAATTTCGCTCGCGAGGCCGACCGGTGAAGGTGCCAACTCCGTCCGATCACCGCGATCGGAAAGATGAGGGAAAGGCCTCGCTATGTCTGTTATTTCTGTATCCACTGATGCGTCCCTTGACGCTGCTGCTCCCACCCCTGACTTTGGTCCGGCCGATCGTTTGGTCTGCCGTGAATGTGGTGCCGCCTACGCACTTGGTGCGGCATATGCATGTGTCGAGTGCTTCGGGCCGCTCGAGATCGGCTACAACTTTGGCACGGTGACTCGCGAGCAGATTGAAGCCGGCCCATCGTCCATGTGGCGGTACTCGTGTCTGCTGCCAGTTGCGTCGTACGCAGGCAGTGAGCCGAATCTGAACCCAGGGCTGACCCGGCTAGTCAAGGCTGACAATCTGGCCCGCGCACTCGGCATGACGGGCACCCTATGGGTCAAGGACGACAGCGGAAACCCAACGCACTCGTTCAAGGATCGCGTTGTGGCAGTGGCGCAAAGCGCCGCGCGACGCCTCGGACTCAACACCATTGCGTGTGCGTCCACCGGAAATCTTGCGAACGCTGTTGCTGCTGCGGCGGCTCGCGGCGGCCAGAAGTCCGTCGTCGTAATCCCAAGCGATCTCGAGCAGGGCAAGATCCTGACGACTGCTGCTTACGGCGGCACATTGCTTGCGGTTAAAGGTAATTACGACGACGTGAACCGGTTGTGTTCAGAGCTGATCGGTGATCCGCTGACGGCCGACTGGGGCTTCGTCAACGTCAACCTGCGTCCTTACTACGCCGAAGGATCGAAGACTGTCGGCTACGAAATCGCTGAGCAGCTGGGCTGGCGGTTGCCACAGCAGGTTGTTGCGCCCATTGCGTCCGGATCGCTACTTACCAAGGTAGACAAGGCTTTCCGCGAGTTCGTTGCACTCGGTTTGGTGGACGATACGTCCTACCGCGTATTCGGTGCACAGGCCACTGGCTGCTCGCCCGTCGCGGCAGCGTTCCGTGCTGGCCACGATGTTGTGCGCCCAGTGCGTCCATCGACGATCGCGAAGTCGCTTGCCATCGGTAACCCAGCGGACGGCCCGTACGCACTCGATGTGGTTCGCCGCACCGGCGGAGTGATCGAGGACGTGAGTGACGTCGAGATTGTCGAGGGCATCCGGCTTCTTGCCGAGACCGAAGGGATTTTCGCGGAAACGGCTGGCGGAGTTGTGATTGCGAATCTGCGCAAGCTGCTCGCCTCGGGTCAGCTTGATCCGTCCGCCGAGACTGTCATCCTCAACACTGGTGACGGCCTCAAGACCCTCGACGCGATCGCCTCTGAAGTTGGCCCTACGGCCATCATCGAACCCGACGTGGACGAGGTCACCGCTGTTCTGGTCCGCGCTGCCGCCGCTTCAATCGAAGGACGTTGATCGACATGGCTGTATCAATCCGCATCCCCACGATCCTGCGCACCTACACCGATGGTGCAAGTGAAGTGACGGTCGAGCCGTCAACACCGACCCTCGCCGGTGTGATCGACGCTCTCGAGGCCGCTGCCCCAGGGATCTCGGCTCGCGTGCTCGATGAGTCCGGTCAGCTTCGTCGGTTCGTCAACATCTACGTCGATGAAGATGATGTGCGTTTCACCGACGGGCTCGCGACGCCCGTTGGCGAGAAGGCGTCCGTCTCGATCATTCCGGCGGTCGCCGGCGGCTGATCAACGCTGTCGATCTCGTGGACCAGCTCCCTTGAGTGATACTCTATAAAGTGTCACTGGAGGTGAATTGTGGGAGTCGCAGCAGGTTTGCTGTCATCAGCGCGTCGATACCGCGATGTCTCCGGTCGCGCGCTGGCGAGGTCTGCGTCCTCCAGCCAAGCCGGTCTTGTCGATGTTGAGAACGGAAACTCAGACGCAACGACGGATCGACTCGACCGGGTTCTGTCCTGCTTGGGCTACCAGGTGACGGTTCTCCCCACTCGGCTAGGAACCGCCGCCGCCGCTGCGGAGAGTGTCCGGTGGTTCCTGCAGGCGGGAAACCTCGACGCGGCATTCCGGGTGGTGTGGCAATTGGCCGACGACCTGCGGCGAGATGATCTCGCCCTTCGGGTGGCACTGTGCATAACTCCGCCGGCGCCCACAGGAGACCCCAGATTTGATGCCTTGATTGCGGGAATTGTGGAGTATTTGCTGAGCAGCGACGGTCTACCGCTCCCGACGTGGCTATCGGAAGACTCGAGATGTCTTGACGATCCTTGGGACGTTGAACCGGTGCCGTCTTTGCAGGCGAACGCTCGTAGCCGCACGCCCGAGTCGCTCGCACGTCACGGAGTCTTTCTAGATCCAATGGAGTTGGTGAACCTCTAATGACAGCCAGGGTCCTCAGCCCCAACGAAGTGCGCGAAATTCTCACCGAGTTGGTCAAGCGGCTCGCGGTCCGTGGAAGTGCGGGGGCAATCCACGTGATCGGCGGTGCGGCAATCGCTCTGATAAATCCGGATCGAGTTGCCACGCAGGACGTTGACGGATTTATCCGGATCGCAGATGCGCAAGATGTGCTCGATGAGCTGGCACGTGATTACGGTCTAACCCCCGATTGGTTCAACTGGCGGGCGCAAGGACTCCAGCCGCCGATAGGAGGACCAGAAATGTGGCACGAAGTTGTTCGAGAAGGATCCGTTGTGCTGCAGGTTGCCAACACCGATGCTCTGCTGGCAATGAAATTGAATGCTGCTCGCGCCAGGGACACCGCAGACATTGCCTGGCTTCTCGGTGCGCTGAAGATAACTGACTTTGAGGTGGCTGAGCGGATTTTTGAGGAGTATTACCCTGGTGACGCCCTCAAACCGGTGGCTCAGGAACGTCTTAAATTCGCACTTGAGAGCAATGCCCAAACGGCCGACGAACTCCGACGTCCGGAGTTGGTTCGCGCTTTGCGCGAGGTAGACGACTATTACCGAGGTCAGCCGGCACCCGCGTCAGAGGCGATCGCCGAGATGTATCCACCGGAGGAGCACTAAGCTCGCCGGCCGTTACTCAGGGATTGGATCGTTTTCGGGGTCGACGTAATGAAGGGCCGCTTCCTCGG
>JBAXUN010000076.1:0-11091 GCA_037129655.1 Actinomycetes bacterium | reverse complement strand
GCGATGGTGTCGGAGGTACTGCGCCTGAGTGAAAGTGAGCGTCGAACCATTGCCGAACTCACAGTCTCGTATGCTCATGGCAGGGTGCCGGTAATTGCGAGCGTCGGGGCTGAAACGACTCGCCTTGCAGTCTCATACGCCGCACACGCACAGGAGATCGGCGCTGCCGCGGTGATGGCGATCTCTCCGATGGCCGTATCACTGCCTGATGAGCAGATTGCCACCTACTTTCGGAGCATCATCGAATCGATCGACATCCCCGTCGTCGTTCAAGATGCCTCCGGTTATCTCGGACGCGCCCTACCCATTTCACTCTACGTCGAACTGATCGATCAGTACGGTCCCGATCGCGTCATGGTCAAGCCCGAGGCTGCACCAATCGGCCCACGACTTTCGGCTCTTCGTGACGCGAGTGCTGGGCGGGCTCGCGTATTCGAGGGCACCGGAGGGCTCATGCTCGTTGACAGTTTCGCCCGCGGAATTGTTGGCACTATGCCCGGCGCCGAAATGCCATGGGCGATCGTCGCGTTATGGCGAGCCCTTCAGTCAGGTGATGAGCAGCGGGTTCTGAGAATCCACGGAATCGTCTCCGCACTTGTATCGCTGCAGACGACCCTCGATTCCTTCATTGCCGTTGAAAAACATCTGCTCGTGCGTCAGGGCGTCTTCACCAACACCAACCGCCGCGCACCAGTTGGGTACGAACTCGACGACGAAACACGCACTCACGTTGACCGATTGACTGATCAACTTCGCGAGGCATGTGGAGTGAGTTAACGGACCCCATACGTAACGCACGCATGGTCCAACGCACAGCATCGTCGAGGCCGCCGCGTGGCTAAACGCCGCCTAGTGTTGGCCGATTTTTGGCCAACACTAGGTTCAGGCAATCGCGACGGCTGCCTTCAAACCGTCGAATACTGCTTCTTCGGCCGTACGCGGCGCAACACAGTCGCCAACCCCAATGACATTGATGTCGGCGCGCCCCTCGAGTTGACGAAGTAGCCCATCAACGGATTCATGACCCATCGCCAAGACGAGCGATCCCGCCTCGATCATCACGGGCTTGCCAGTCAAAACGTGCTGCAGGTAGACGGTGTCGTCGTCAACACCATAGGGGCGAGCGAACGGAACAATCGTGATGCCGAGCTCCAAAGCTTCCGCCGTCATTTCGTCCCGCACGTACTGCATGAGCGACTGGCCAGCATGCGGACCTGTCACCGCGAGAGTCACCCGTCGTCCACGTCGTGCCACCGCGATGGCTGTACCGAGCCCAACCCAATCACCTCGCCAATCCACCACGACGACATCTCCGCGCGGAATCTCAACTCCATCAAGGACTTGCCACGCTGTGAATATAGGCAGCTCACCGTCAATCTCGAGCGCAGGAATTCGCGGTTGCGCACCCGTGGCAACAATCACCACATCGGGCTTCATCTCCTCGACCATGTCGATGGTCACCGGTGACGACGTGTGGATCCCAACTCCCGCTCGTCGAGCTTCACCTTCAAGGTTGGTGATGATGCCGCCAAACTCTGCTCGGCCGGGGATCTTCTCGGCTAAGAGTGCCTGACCACCAACGCGTGTAGATTTCTCATGCAGTTCAACGTGATGTCCACGTTCGGCGGCCGCAGTTGCCGCCTTCAATCCGCCGGGACCACCACCGACGACAAGGACCCGGCGCGCGGTGGCGGTTCGCGTGACTATGCCGTACGTCAATTCACGACCAGTCTCCGGATGCTGGATGCAGGAGATCGGATAGCCGCCTAGATAGTGACCGATACATGCCTGGTTGCACCCAATACATGCACGGATCTGTTCCACCTCGGCGGTTTTTGCCTTGCGCGGCATCTCTGGGTCACAAATCATCGCGCGCGTCATAACGCAGGCATCTGCCTGACCAGAAGCCAGGATGCGTTCAGCATCCTGTGGCTGATTAATCCGTCCAGCCACGAACACAGGCACTGAAACTCGCGTCTTGGCCTGCGCCGCGCGAGGTGCAACGTAACCAACCTGATGTGCCATCGACGGAACAATGTGATGAGAGCCTGCGTAGGAGGCTGAAGAACCACTTACAACTGACACGTAGTCGATCAGACCAGCCCGATCAAGCTCGCCAATCGCGTCGAGAGCAACCTCGTTGGGTAGGCCGTCGTAGCCGACCTCATCAATGGAAATTCGCATTCCCACAGCAAGGTCTGGCCCGACCGCAGCCCGCGTCGCCTCAAGAATTTCTCGCAGGAACCGCAACCGTCCCTGCGCGTCGTTCCCATACTCATCGGTTCGCTGATTGGAGTTGGGATTGAGGAATTGGGCAGGAAGGTAACCGTGACTCGCAACGATTTCGACTCCATCGAGACCAGCGCGTCGCATCCGGTCAGCGGCTGCGGCGAAGTAGCCGACGATGTCCTTGATGCGCGCTACCGAAAGCTCACGGGGCATCATCAAAAATCGCTCGTTGGGGATTGCCGACGGACCAACGGGTACCGGCAGAGTGCCGTCACCGTGCCGGTGCGCCTCGCGTCCGCCATGATGCAATTGGGCGAAGACTTTGGTGCCACGGACATGGGCGTCGGCTGCGAGCCGCGCGTAACCCGGAATGACCACATCATCGAAGGCGAACAGCATTCCGCCGTCATCGCCCTCCGTCGGATCGACCTGCGAGACCTGAACAACGATAAGTCCAACTCCACCGTCGGCCCGAGCCATGTGATACGCATGCATCCGATCGCTGATAACACCTTCACTAATCATGATGGTCTCGTGACCCGAGGAGATGATTCGATTCGGCAACTCGATAGGTCCCACAGCAAGCGGACTGAACAGTGTTGGAAACATGACCCGATGCTAGTCCTCCACAGACAATCTGTCGTTCGAGGCCGGAGCCTCTAAGATCGTCACATGGCCGGCACTTCAAGTGGAACCGACGACGTGTGGTCGACGCGCGATTCAATCTTGCTAGAGGCGTCTCGTCTTTTCGCCACAAGAGGATTCCGGGGCACCTCGACGCGTGACATCTGTGCCGCCGTCGGAATCCGCCAGCCATCTTTGTACTCGCACTTCGCGTCGAAACAGTCGATTGCCGAGGAGTTGCTGCGCCGCGATCTGACGCTTGCCATCGAGGCATTGGAAAGAGTGCACCGGGACGGAGGTGGTCCGGCCGTCGAGCTGTACCGCTATTTACGCTGGGAAATCACCTACGACATCGAGGACCCATTCGATAAGCGAGCCTTATACAACGCGGAAATCCTCGAATTGCCAGAGTTGGATTCTTGCCGGGAACTCCTAGAAAAGTGCAGTGACCAGATTGAGGCAGTCATTCGCCGCGGCATCGTTGCCGGTGATTTCATCGATCTCGACGTAGTGTTCTTGCGGCGAACGATCGACGCGATCAGCATTGAGGCCATGCGCGGCTCAGTTGACCAAACACCCATCGTCGATCAGCCTGACTTGGCCGCAACCCTCGTCACGCGAGCACTTTTGCGCGACACGTCACTGATCGACGGGGTACGCAAACGTGCACATGAACTGGGCTTGTAGCTAGCTCGTGAAATGCGAATCGAGATTTGATAAATCCGTTCGCAATCGCGTTGTAGGCCACGTCAGGAAGCCAATCGATGCAACGGCCAA
Organism: Actinomycetes bacterium; assembly: GCA_037129655.1. Taxonomy (GTDB): domain Bacteria; phylum Actinomycetota; class Actinomycetes; order S36-B12; family CAIYMF01; genus Longivirga. The sequence goes on along the minus strand of JBAXUN010000076.1, from coordinate 7,461 downwards.
ACCGATAACTGCCATCACGACCACTGCGAAGGCCGGGCTAGTGGCGTCAGCGATTGCACCCGCCATGAGGTAGCCCAAAGCAGTCAGGGCGGCAAAGCCGGCGCTGGCGATTCCAACGACCCGGCCCCGATGTTCATTCGGTGTAAGCATGGTCGTGAACGACATCAGCGGGACGAGGAATGCCTGTGCGCATCCTGACAGCACCCACAGCAGAACCAACACCATCCTCGGTGGTTCAAGTCCAGTCACAAGCAACGGCAAACAGACCGCGATTGCCAAAGGCAAAAGCAAATCCACCTGCAAATTCACCGTTTGCGCGGCTACAACCAATGAGCCGATTGCCGCCCCAACGATGACTGCGGCCATCAAAATGCCACCCCACGCATCGCCCCAGCCTTGGTCTCGCACATAAGCAAGTGCAACGGCTTCAGGTGCAACGATGGCCACGGCCATACCCCAGCCCAGCAAAATCAGGGAACGACGAGATACATCGGCGAAGAGTAACTCCCAGCCCTCGCGCAGATCCCGTAGGAGAACGCTGATCCCGCTGGGCGGCTCGAGCATTGCGGGACGGCGAGCCAGAAATACCGCGAGCAGGCCGAACGAAACCAGGAACGACATCGCGTCTATGGTGAGTGCGACTCTCGGTGAAGCCAACTGGACGAGAAAGCCTCCGACGATGAGGCCAACTGCCTGGTTGATCAGGTGCAGTGACCGCGAAAGCCCAAGGCCGGCCGTGACGAGGTCACGATCACCAAGAATGTCCGGAATGGCCGCCGAACGGGCTGAATCAAACAGCGGAGTGAAGAACTCAGCAAGGATGAGCAACGCAAACAGCAACCACACCGGTGTGCTCGGAATGGCCACCAGCGCCATCACACCAATGACAATGGCTCGGCCAAGGTCGGCACCGAGCATAAGATTTCGTCGCGAAAACCGATCAGCGATCGGACCAAGTAGCGCAGCGCCAAGGAATGTCGGAATGAACGACACCGCGAATGTCGCTGCCGATAACAGCGCCGAGCCGGTGTGCGCCAGGACGAGAAGAGCAATGGCGACGCGGGCAATCTGGTCGCCCGCCTCGCTGGCAACCTGAGCGAAGATAATCCCGCGGAACTCTGAGTTGGCCAGTGGCTCACGCACCCTGACCCGCGGCTCGCCGCCATCCATCGATTGGACCTCAGTTTTGACTGTCATGAATAGAAGACCCTCTCCACAACTGCACGCGCCCGACGGGTCAACCGTCGATAGTCGTCCAGTAGCGCACCACCTTCATGCCCACGGTATCCGAGCACCTGAGCGATCGACGCGAGGTCGTGCGTGTCGGTGGGCACCATGTCACTTGGCTTACCTCGCACAAGCATGACGGCATCTCGTACCTTGGTCGCAATTCGCCAGGCATCTATAAGTGTCTGCGTATCTTGAGCCGTCAAAAATCCGTTGTCTCTGGCTGCTGCTAACGCCGGCAAGGTGCGCGTGGTGCGTAGGGCCGCTACCTCATGACCGTGCTGGAGCTGCAGCAACTGCGCAACCCATTCGACGTCGGATAGTCCTCCCCGACCCAGTTTGGTGTGCAGGCCGGGATCAGCCCCCCGAGGAAGGCGCTCAGCTTCCATCCGCGCCTTCAGCCGTCGAATCTCGCGAACGTCCTGATCGGGCAACCCATTCACCGGGTAGCGAAGGTCGTCGATCAGTTGGACGAAGCGACGTCCAAGCTCTGCATCGCCAGCAACCGGTTCGGCACGCAGAAGAGCTTGCGCTTCCCATGTCGATGACCAGCGCTCGTAGTAGGCGCGGTATGAATCCAGTGAACGTACCAACGGGCCATTTCTTCCCTCGGGCCGCAAGCCTGCATCAATATCGAGAACAGGATCTGGCGTCGGGATCATGAGTAGGCGACGGAGTTCCCCTGCCACCGCCAACGCAGCTTCATGCGCGAGCCGCTCATCACCAACGGGGTCATAGACGAACATGACGTCGGCATCGCTGGCAAAACCCAACTCGGCCCCGCCAAATCGCCCCATTGCGACGACGAGAAAGGTCATCGGGAGTGGCGTTCCTTTCGAACGCGCTACGACACGCAGGGCGATCTCAAGTGCACCATCGATGGTCGCCGCAGTGACATCAGATAGCGCGTCACCCACCTCATCGATCTCCGCGACGTGCAGTAATTCCGCGACAGCGGTTCGGAAGAGTTCGCGCCGACGCAGCGCCCGCACACCTGCCACTGCCACCTCTGGATCGTCATGCCTATTCGCGGCAGCCCGCGCTTCATGCACCAGCGCCTCGCGCGATCGAGGGATCAGCTCGTCGTCGTCCGCGAGCATCACCACAGCCTCTGGTGCACGCATGAGCAGATCTGTGGCATAGCGACTCGATGCTAAAACTGTGGCAAGTCGTTGCGCTGCAAGGGATTCATCGCGCAGGAGCCGCAAGTACCAGTGGGTTGAGCCAAGGGCATCACTGACCTGTCGAAAGGCCAACAACCCCGCGTCCGGATCGGGCGCATCGGCGAACCAACCGAGCATGACGGGAAGTAGCGTTCGCTGGATAGCGGCCCTTCGAGACACACCCGAACTCAATGCCTCTAGATGACGAAGCGCTCCAACTGGATCTGAATAGCCAAGCATCTCAAGTCGCTGTTGCGCCGCCTCAGGAGTCAGGCGTGCTTCACCGGCGTCAAGCTTGGCTACCGCGTTAAGCAAAGGTCGATAGAAGAGTTTTTCATGGAGGCGACGCACTTCCATCCGATGTCGACGAAGGGCTTCGGTCAATTCTCGAACAGGATCGGTGCGCATTCCCATGGATCGCGCAATACGTCGAAGATCCTCATCGTTATCGGGCACAACATGGGTTCGCCTCAAGCGGTACATCTGAATGCGATGCTCTAGCGTGCGCAGGAACTCGTACGACGACGCCAAACTGCTGGCATCCTCGCGGCCGACATATCCCCACGTGGCCAACGCTTCCAGCGCGTACATCGTTGTCGCACTATGCAACATCACATCGCTACGACCATGAACCAGTTGAAGGAGCTGCACGCTAAATTCCACATCGCGCAATCCACCGGCACCTAGCTTGAGCTGGCGGTCTGCGTCCTTGGCCGGGACGTTCTGTTCGACCCGTCGTCGCATCGCTTGCACATCTTCGACAAAGTTGGCCCGATCTGCGGCCGACCACACCATCGGGGCAACCATTTCGACGAAGCGTGCACCAAGTTCGAGATCCCCTGCAGCCGCCCGCCCTTTGAGTAGTGCTTGGAATTCCCACGTCGATGCCCAGCGCTGGTAATACTCATCAAAACTCGCCAGTGTTCGCACCAGCGCTCCAGCCCGTCCCTCGGGTCGAAGATTTGGATCCACTTCCCAGATCGAACCTTCGGGGGTGACTGTCGAACATGCGCGCATCATCGCCTGCGCAATGCGGGTGGCAGCGGCGAGCGCACGATCGTCATCACCTTCGGCAACAGGTTCCACAACGAACAGCACATCGACGTCAGAAATGTAGTTAAGTTCCTGACCACCGCTCTTGCCAAGCGCCACAACCGCAAGCGAGCAGACCTGTGCGTCGAGCGTGAACTCGGCCCGACCAACAGCCAGCGCTGCCTCAAGCACCGCATCGGCGAGATGCGCTAAGGCGGCGGAAACGTCAACAAAAGCGGCCGTATCACCAACGTCTTGCGCTGCAATAGCGAGCAGCTCACGTCGATAGGCGATACGCAGATCAGCCAGTACCTCAACGTCAAAGCCGCGACCAATTGGTAACCTCTGCGACGGGTCAGCGCCAACGGCTACCAACAGCGCATCACGAATTTGCTGCTGCGTTCGAAAGGCAACGTCACCCTCTACTGGCCGCAGAACAACCCAATCTTCGGGGTGACGAACCAGATGCTCGCCGAGCGCGACACTCGTGCCAAGTACCGAGAACGATCGTCGACGTAGGTCGTGACTTTCGACCAGTTCAGCAAGGAACGAGTCGACCTGCTCGCCCCCAGCCTCTGCCATCCGCGACAACGTGAGCACTGCCACATCGGGATCTGGTGCGATTCCTAGGTCGTCGACAACATCATCGGTCCAACGCGCAAAGGCCGGATCTCCTAGCCGAACAAGAGCACCATCTGAGTCCACGAAACCAGCGCGGATAAGTCGCGAGTGCAGGCTTGCCTGCCGGTCTCGATTTCCTTCCGCAGGCATGCTGGCGATCTACTCGGCTGCTGCCGAACGCACGACGTCCGCCCACGCGTGCGCAAATGGGCGCCACGTGGCTACCAGTTCGTCCTGACGTGCCGCCGTGATGGCCTGCGCCTGACCCGGAGACATGCCACAGCGTTCAGCGATCTCCGGCTCACCGTCAGCCCAGACACCCATGATTGCCGCATCAATTTCGGGGTGAAATTGCAGTGCCCACGCACGCTCGCCGAGCCGGTAGGCCTGATGTGCGCAGACATCGGTGGAGGCAAGAACAACAGCACCCTCGGGCAGCACCTTCATCTCGTCGATATGAAACTCAGCGACTGCAGGGCTTGCTGGCAGGGTGGAAAAGATTGGATCCTTCGCCACATCATCGGTGAGTTGTAACTCCACGATTCCGACCTCACCCTGGCCGGCTCGTTCGACAGTTCCGCCACACGCGATGGTGATGATTTGCCCGCCAAGGCATACGCCGAGGACCGGCGTCCCATCGTCAACCGCTCGGGCCACCATCGCCCGTTCGTTAGGCAGCCACGGCGCGACCTCGTCCTCCCATGCAGACATACTGCCGCCAAGCAGGACTAGGCCATCGAATCCTTCTGGCAAAGCGTCCGGGACGAATTCACCGTCATCGGCCCTGATCTCTACTACCTCAATGCCCACCTCTGCCCACCAATCGGCAAGCAGGGCTAGGGGGTCTGTCGCGTCATTTTGCACAACTAGAACGCGTGGGCGCGGTGATGATGTCGTCATAGGACAGGAAGGTATCGGTTCAACTCGAATGGCGTCACCTGACTGCGGTAATCAGCCCACTCAGCGCGCTTGTTGCGCAGGAAGAAGTCGAACACATGCTCACCTAATGTTTCGGCCACGAGTTCACTTCGTTCCATGGCCTGAACAGCTTGACCTAAGGACGTCGGCAAGGGATCGATCCCAAGTGCGCGACGCTCGGGCTCGGTCAATGCCCACACGTCATCCTCGGCCTCGGCGGGCAGTTCGTAACCTTCCTCAACTCCCTTGAGGCCAGCGGCCAAGATGACTGCAAACGCCAGATAGGGATTGGTGGCGCTATCAACAGACCGCACCTCCATACGTGTGGAGTTGCCCTTATTCGGCTTGTACATCGGCACCCGAAGCATGGCCGAGCTATTTTGGTGACCCCAACAGATGTACGCCGGCGCCTCCCCACCACCGCTGAGCCGCTTGTAACTGTTGACCCACTGGTTTGTGACCGCGGTGAACTCCGGTGCGTGACGCAGCAGTCCGGCCATGAATGACCGAGCCACTTTCGACAATTGGTACTTCGCGCCGGCTTCATAGAAGGCGTTGCGATCACCCTCGAAAAGAGACACATGCGTATGCATGCCAGAGCCAGGATGCGTCGCAAAAGGTTTGGGCATGAACGTCGCGTAAACGCCCTGCTCGAGTGCTACCTCTTTGATAACCAAGCGGAACGTCATGATGTTGTCCGCCATTGTTAGCGCATCGGCGTACCGCAGATCGATCTCCTGCTGACCGGGGCCACCTTCGTGATGGCTGAACTCCACCGAGATGCCCATCGCTTCAAGAATCGTGATGGCCTCACGACGGAAGTCATAACTTGCACCATGTGGACTGTGATCGAAGTAGCCAACTTCATCGATCGGCGTCGGTGTTTCGCCACGGGCAAAACCCTGCTCGACGAGGAAGAACTCAATCTCGGGATGCGTATAAAAGGTGAAACCAAGGTCCGCTGCTTTGGCCAAGGTCCGCTTGAGCACATGGCGAGGGTCGGCGTAGGACGGAGTTCCATCTGGCATCAGGATGTCGCAGAACATGCGTGCCACCCCGGCACCTCCACCGCGCCACGGCAGGACTTGGAAGGTGCTCGGGTCGGGCTTAATCAACATGTCGGATTCAGCAACTCGTGCGAAACCTTCGATTGCTGAACCGTCGAAGCCGATTCCCTCAGCGAATGCACCTTCAAGTTCGGCTGGCGCAACGGATACGGACTTGAGCATCCCGAGCACGTCGGTGAACCAAAGCCGAACGAATCGAATGTCTCGCTCTTCGATCGTTCGCAGCACGAACTCTGTCTGCTTATCCATGGCTAGATCTTGCCGTAGGCGAGGTTGTCCATGGCTACATCTTTACGCAGACGGGACTCATGTGCCTATTGGGCTCGCCCGACAACGACGTCATCCCAACCTCACTCCCGGCCAGCCGACCCAGGATCGCACGTGGAGATCGACGCATTCCGGGCCCCGGCTCGCAGCCCCCACTAGGCTGGCGCCGTGGCTCAATTACGTCTCGCCCTTGCGCAAGTAAACCCGTGTGTTGGAGATCTTCCCGGCAACCTTGACCTCATCCTGAGTCATACCAGCGCCGCGCACGCCGACGGTGCACATGTGGTTGCGTTCCCAGAGATGATGATTACCGGCTACCCGGTGGAAGATCTGGCTCTCCGACCATCTTTTCAGCACGCGAGCCGACGTGCCTTGGCACAACTCGCTGACCTGCTGGTAAGTCAAGGGCTTGGTGAGATTGTTGTCATCGTTGGCTACCTCGATCGCATCGATGAAGCCGGGCACCAACTGGGCCTTCCGAAGGGCGCCCCACAAAACACCGCGGCAATCCTGCATCAGGGCCAGGTCAAGGGCCGCTATGCCAAACACCACCTTCCCAACTACGGCGTCTTCGACGAGTACCGATACTTCGTACCCGGAAACGACTCGTGTGTCGTGCGCGTCAATGGCGTCGACATAGCACTCGCCATCTGTGAGGACCTCTGGCAAGACGGTGGCCCGGTTGCGCGAGTGCAGGAATCCGGAGCAGGGCTCCTTGTGGTCATCAATGGTTCGCCTTACGAACGGAACAAGGACGACGTACGCCTTGAACTATGTGCCCAGCGAGCCCGCGAGGCAGGATGCGCACTTGCGTACGTGAACATGTACGGCGCTCAGGACGAGTTAGTTTTTGATGGCGACTCGCTCGTCGTCAACTCTGACGGTGAGCTACTGGCTCGAGCGCCGCAGTTTGAACAGGCTCTGCTCATCGTCGACCTCGACCTTCCAGACGCGTCCCCAGATACCAGCGAGGCCACCGCTGTGATCGGGGTGCCGACGGCTAGGTACGAGCCGCGCAGTACTGACATTGCCGAACGGATGAGCGACGGCGCTGAGGTATGGGCCGCGCTGGTAACCGGCTTGCGCGACTACGTCCACAAGAACGGCTTTCGGTCTGTGGCACTTGGGCTTTCAGGCGGTATTGATTCAGCCGTAGTTGCAGCGAT